>WTGA01000164.1 GCA_011523765.1 Gammaproteobacteria bacterium | reverse complement strand
CAATCCGGACACATCATGTGCTAATTATGCGGACAACTTGATTTGCTCGCGACAGCATTTATTGAACGGACAACCGTCGACCCGGATGCGCCAGGAATTACCGGCACCTTCCCTATTTTTCCTGTTTTCGGTTCGAGATCGGCATGATGTTGGTCGCGTTGGAGTCGACCGGGTTTTCCAGGTCGTCCTCCTCGTCCGGCAGAAAGGCGGAACCGTCTTCCGCTCCCTTGTGGCGCCGCATGATCCACCCTATGGGTCCGGACACCACGTAGCCCAATGCGCAAAGAAACAGGATCCGTGGCGGATCAAACGAGATCAAGACGGTAACCCCGACGATGGCGATCAGCACAAAAAAGGGGATTTTGTGCTTGGGGTCGAAATCCTTGAAACTTCTGTACTTGAGACTGGTGACCTGCAACAGGGACATGACCAGCGTGACTACCGCACTGGCCCAGGCCATGGACTCCCCTGAAATTCCGGTGACCGTGAAATTCCATACCCAGAAGGCAACAAATGCGGCGGCGGCCGGACAGGCCAGTCCATAAAAATACCGGTTATCCTTGATGGTTAACGTATTGAACCGTGCAAGCCGCAGGGCCGTTGCAGCCCCGTACAGAAACGCGATCAGCCAGCCCGCCTTTCCGATGTACTGCAATGACCAGAAATAGATGATCAGCCCGGGAGCCAGGCCAAACGCAATCACGTCTACCAGGCTGTCGTATTCTTTGCCGAAATCACTGGCAGTATTGGTCCAACGTGCGACCCGGCCATCCAGGCCATCCATGATCATGGCAATGAGCACGCCGAGGGCTGCCTGCGCAAAATTCCCCTGGGTCGCCTGGATGATGGCGTAGAATCCAAAGAATAATCCCGCGGTGGTAAACAGGCTGGGCAGAAAATAAATCCCTTTCCGGCCACTGGGTGACATGTTCTCGTGGTGTTCCATATTCATTCATCGGTCATGATGGCAGTGTAGCATTTTCATCAATATCCCGGCAAATATCCCACCGTATCATTTCCTGAAGTCACCCACTGGCCGAGCTGAACGGCCAACCTGCTCTCCGGGGGCAGATACAGGTCCACTCTGGACCCGAATCGGATAAAACCATACCGCTGTCCGGTAACGACCGGGTCCCCCGTCTTCACATAGCACAGAATACGCCTGGCGATCAGGCCGGCAATTTGCACGCAAACCACCTTGTGGCCATCACCGGACTGGACCACGATGGCGTTCCGTTCATTTTCCCTGGAAGATTTGTCCAGTGCCGCATTGACAAAATTACCGGCAAAATAGGTACGGTCCAAAATGGTCCCGCCCACCGGAATGAGATTGGAATGCACCGAAAACACATTCATGAAAATACTGACTTTCAGGGCTTTTTGATCGTCGTCATAGGCATTGGGTTCCTCACCAATGGCCACGATCTTGCCGCTGGCCGGCGAAACCACCGCTCCGGGTTCAGCCGTGATATGGCGCCTGGGGTCCCGGAAAAACTGGAATACGAACCCCGTTGCCAACCAGACCGGAATGGACCAGTACCCCCAAAGATACGTCGCACCGAGCCCTGCAAGCGCGGCAATGACGAGATGCACGCACCCTTCCCTCGCAAGAAGCGGGTATGGTGACTGGCCCATCAGACCGCGGCAACCATCGAAACGTGCATCAGCCGGATTGCCCGCCGATTGGTTCACGGGCCGCAGACACGACCATGGTGTTCATCGAAGGCCCAACCGGTCCGGGCCACGCCAGACACGGCTCTCCTGAATAGATCCCCAAGGCCCTGTCCTCCCGGTGCCCGGCTGGAATGACCACGGAAGAAAATCAGTTGATCGCCTTGTCGACCACCTTGTTTTCGCTGATCCAGGACATCATGGAACGGAGTTTTGCCCCCACTTCTTCTATCTGGTGTTCCTGGCCTTTACGGCGAAGTTCCGGAAACCGCTTCCCGCCCGCGGCGTTTTCATCCATCCATTCCCGGGCGAAATCGCCGGATTGAATCTCGGCGAGAATTTTTTTCATCTCTGCCTTGGTCTGTTCATTGACAATCCTCGGACCCCGGGTCAGGTCACCGAACTCCGCAGTGTTCGAAATGGAATAACGCATGTCGGCAATCCCCCCTTCATACATCAGGTCCACAATCAGCTTGAGTTCGTGCAGGCATTCGAAATAGGCCATTTCCGGCGCATATCCCGCTTCAACCAGGGTTTCAAAACCGGCCTGTACGAGCGATGTCGCCCCTCCGCAAAGGACCGCCTGCTCGCCAAAAAGATCGGTTTCCGTTTCTTCCTTGAAGGTGGTTTCAATGATGCCGGCACGCCCGCCGCCGATTCCCGATGCATAGGCAATCGAGACATCCAGTGCATCCCCGGTGGCATCCTGATGAATCGCCACCAGACAGGGGACCCCGGCGCCGCCCTGGTAGGTTGAACGTACCAGATGACCGGGACCCTTGGGCGCGATCATGACCACATTCAAATCCGCGCGGGGCTCGACATACCCGAAGTGAATATTGAAGCCGTGGGCAAAGGCCAGTGTGGCACCTTGCTTCATATCCGCTTCAATTTCCTGATAGATACCGCCCATCAACTCGTCCGGGCACAACATCATGACCACATCAGACTGTGCCACCGCTTCGTTGACTTCCGCTACGGACAGGCCCGCCTGTTCGGCCTTGGCCCGTGAACCGGAACCTTCCCGAAGCCCGACGACGACCGCGACACCACTTTCCTTCAAGTTGTTGGCATGGGCATGGCCCTGGGAACCATAGCCGATTATCGCGACCTTCTTGTTTCGAATTAACCCGAGGTCCGCATCTTCATCATAATAAACCTTCATTTTTTTTGCTCCAAAATATATCGATCACCAGGATTGCCTTGCGCAATCTCTTCCAAATTACATCTTCAGGGCGTTTTTTCCACGACCAATGCCGAGCGTCCCCGAGCGCACGACCTCGATCAGTTCAACCCGGGAAAGCTCATCCAGAAATGCGTCGACCTTTTCACTGCTTCCAGTCATTTCCAAGGTATACGTTGAGTCCGCCACATCAATGACCCGTCCACGAAAAATATCGACGAGGCGCTTTATTTCCTCCTTCTGGTCCTTGTTGACCGCCGCCACTTTCGCCAGCATCAACTCGCGGCCCAGATGCCGGCCTTCTGTCAAGTCGCGCAGTTTGACCACATCCACCAGCTTGTTCAACTGCTTGGTAATCTGCTCAATGATGGCATCCGTTCCACTGGTCACGATGGTCATGCGAGAAAGCGACTCATCGTCGGTGGGAGCGACCGTCAGGGACTCAATGTTGTAACCTCGCGCAGAAAACAGGCCGGCGACCCGGGACAAGGCTCCCGATTCATTTTCCAGCAGGATCGAAATAATTCTTCTCATCACGCCAGCTCTCTTTCCGTGACATCGCCGCCGTTCGGTTTTAGCTGCATCTCGTTGTGCCCCTTGCCGGCGGCGATCATCGGATACACATTTTCCGTCGGGTCCGTGATGACATCCACGAAAACCAGCCGGTCCTTCATGGAAAATGCCTCGCTGAGGACCGCATCCACCTTGTCAGGCGTTTCAACCCGCATTCCGACATGCCCGTAGCTTTCCGCCAATGCAACGAAATCCGGCAACGCATCCATGTAGGAATGGGAATACCGTCGATCATAGAAAAACTCCTGCCATTGTCTGACCATCCCCATGTACTGGTTGTTCAGATTGATCACCTTAACGGGCAGGCAATACTGCAAACAGGTGGACAATTCCTGCAGCATCATCTGGATACTGGCATCCCCGGTAATGCAGACCACCACCTCGCCGGGAAAAGCCAGCTGTACGCCCATCGCCGCAGGGAGGCCAAATCCCATCGTACCGAGCCCGCCTGAATTAATCCATTTCCTGGGCTGTTCAAATGCATAGTACTGCGCGGCCCACATCTGGTGCTGGCCGACATCGGAGGTGATATAGGCTTCCCCTTTTGTGATTTCCAGCATTTTCTGTACGACATGCTGTGGCTTGATGACGGTATCGCTGGAATCGTACGCCAGGGAGTCTTTGGATTTCCACCGGTTCACGGTCCCCCACCAACTGTCAATCGCCTTCCGGTTGATTTCATGCAACCTGGTTTTCAGCTGTGCGTTCATTTCCAGCAGGACCGCATTGCAGTCTCCGACGATGGGGACAGCAACGGGCACATTCTTGCCAATGGAGGACGGATCGATATCGATCTGTACAATTTCTGATTTGGGGGAGAACTTGGAAAGCTCCCCGGTGACACGGTCATCGAACCGGGCCCCGACCGCAAGCATGACATCGCACTCATACATCGCCATATTCGATTCATACGTGCCGTGCATTCCCAACATCCCCAGAAAATTGGGGTTGGATGCCGGGATGGCGCCCAACCCCATCAATGTACTCGTACTGGGATATTCGAGTGTATTGACCAACTCGGTCAGGGCGTCCGCCGCGTCCGCCAGGACGGCACCTCCCCCGGTATAGATAATCGGTTTCTTCGCTTTAACCAGCAAATCGATCCCCTTTCGGATCTGCTTGTTGTGGCCGCGGACCCGGGGCTGGTAGGACCGCATACTCATGGTATCGGGATAAACATACTCGGCCGACCGCGCGGTGACATCCTTGGGAACATCCACCACAACCGGGCCCGGCCGGCCCGAAGAAGCGATGTAAAACGCTTTTTTCATGGTCTCCGCCAGCCTGGTTACGTCCTTGACCAGAAAATTGTGTTTCACGCAGGGGCGTGTTACTCCAACGGTATCCACTTCCTGAAAGGCATCATCACCAATCAGATGGGAAGGCACCTGGGCCGTGATGACCACCATGGGGATGGAGTCCATGAAGGCCGTCGCAATGCCGGTCACCGTATTGGTGACACCAGGTCCAGAAGTGACCAGTACCACACCCGGTTTCCCCGTGGCCCGGGCATAGCCATCCGCAGCATGGGTGGCGCCCTGTTCGTGGCGGACCAGAACATGCTTCACCTTGTCCTGCCGGTACATGGCATCATAGATATGCAATGCGGCCCCACCCGGATATCCGAATATGTATTCGATCCCTTCATCCTGTAAACAACGGATGACGATATCTGCACCTGTCAAGATCACCTTCTACCTCTGGATAAGAAAAAAGCCCGTTATCAAACGGACTTACTTAAATAAAAGTTGACAATCGAGTATAGCGATATTTAATTGGATATACCAAGAATTGTATCGGATTTCGTCGAAATCACAGGATCACGATCCGGTGCAACCGATTCCCGCCATGGATTCGCATGACCCCGCCTTGGTGTGCTTCCCGGAACCATCCATCCCGACGGACTGCACAGGGAACCCTGCAGGCACCAGCCTGCTGAGCTGAATCCGGAATCGCTGCAACGAAGGAATGCGCCCTGCGGCTAAAAGGGCATGCCCGGCATTCCGCCACCCGCACCCCGGACCTGGTCCATCATCCCCCGCATTCCACCCTTCCGGTTCATCCGTTTCATCATCTTTTGCATTTGCATGAATTGCCTGAGAACACGATTGACATCCTGCACCCGGGTTCCCGAACCGGCCGCGATGCGCTTTTTTCGGGTCGCGCGAATCACGGCAGGGAATCGTCTTTCATGTGGCGTCATGGAATTGACAATGGCGATGATCTGAACGGCCTTGGCATCGCCGATCTGATTCAGGGCCTTTTGGGGGATCCGGTCCATCCCGGGAAGTTTTTCCATGATCCCCATGATCCCCCCCATGTTCTGCATCTCCATCATCTGGTCCCTGAAGTCAGCCAGATCAAACCCCTGGCCCCGGGTGATTTTTTTCGCCAGCTTGTCGGCCTTTTCCCTGTCAACTTTTCTTTCCGCTTCCTCGACCAGTGAAAGCACATCCCCCATCCCGAGAATCCGGGACGCCACCCGGTCGGGGTGAAACGGTTCCAGGGCATCCATGCCCTCGCCGGTTCCCATGAATTTAATGGGCTTGCCGGTAACCTGGCGGATGGAAAGCGCGGCGCCTCCCCGGGCATCTCCATCCGTTTTGGTCAGAATCACCCCGGTCAGGGGCAATGTTTCGTTGAACGCCCGGGCACTGCTTGCCGCATCCTGACCCGTCATGCTGTCCACCACGAACAGAGTTTCCACAGGCTGGACCGCATCGTGCATGGACCTGGCCTCCTCCATCATCTGCCCGTCCACATGCAGCCGCCCTGCGGTATCCACGAGCAGGACATCGATCCCCTGCTTCCGTGCCCGGTCCAATGCGGACAATGCGATATCCACCGGGGACTGTGACGAGTCGCTGGGGAAAAACTCCAGTCCGAGGTTTTTTGCGAGCACATGCAGCTGGTCAATGGCGGCCGGCCTGTAAACGTCCGTACTGACCAGCATGACCGATTTCTTTTCCCTAGATTTCAAAAAATGTCCCAACTTGCCTGCCGTGGTGGTTTTCCCTGCACCTTGCAGTCCAGCCAGGAAAATTGTCGCCGGTGGACGCACTGCCAGATTCAGGGAGTCGTTGGAATCCCCCATGAGCCTGATCAACTCTTCCTGGACCACCTTGATGACCGCCTGGCCGGGTTGCAGGCTCCCCAGCACTTCCCGGCCCACTGCCCTTGCCCGGACCTGTTCCACGAACAACCTGGTCACTTCCAGCGATACATCCGCTTCGAGCAGTGCGATACGAACTTCCCGCATGGCATCGGAAATATTCGCTTCCGTCAGTCTTCCCCTGCCGGACAGCTTTTTCGCAGTGCCTCTTAATTTTTCACTTAACTGATCAAACATGATGGGTCACGGTCTAAATCGGTATCCTGTTTTGGGCGAGACGGGAATCTTTACCGTTTCACCGAAAACCAGTGTGTATAATTCTCTTGTATTATTACATTTCAATGCCATGGATTCCTCACCTATTTTACTTGCCATCGGCTGTGCGCTGTATCTTGTATGCATCGTATCCCTGTGGCGTGGAGTCCGGGGGCAGAAATCCTTCCGTGCCCTTCCCTGGCTAATCCCGGGACTGATTGTAGTCACTGCGTCTATACACGGTTACCTGTTGCAGGGCAGTGTGTTTGCCCAGGGCGGACCACGACTTTCACTGGCCCTGGCATTCTCGCTGGCCGGCTGGGTCTCCGTGGTCACACTGCTCCTGTTTTCGTTCACCAAAAACACCATCAACCTGGGACTCATTGTACTGCCTATCGGGGTCTGCACACTGCTGGCATCTGCGATGTCTTCCGGGGAATCCTATGGTTTTGAACAATTTCCCCAGGGGATGGGATGGCATGTGGCTCTCGCCATTTCCACATCCGGAATTTTTTTCGTCGCCTTTGCCCAGGCATGCATGCTCATCATCCAGGACCGGCAACTGCACCAATCCAACCCGGGAAACCGATTTCCGGCACTCCCGGCCATCCAGACCATGGAGACCAATTTGTTCTGGATGACGCTGGCCGGATTTCTGCTGATGACCTTGAATCTTGCCATTGGCATGGCATCCCATTGGAACAACATGGGTGTTTGGCTGGAATTCAATCATCATGTACTGCTGTCCCTGTTGGCCTGGCTGGGTTTTACCGGACTGCTTGCAGGCAGAAAAATTGCCGGCTGGCGCGGCGAGACAGCCGCAAGATGGACCATTGTTGCATTTCTCGTGCTCGTTCTGGCCTATTTTGGCACACGATTTGTCAACGAGTTAATCCTCAACGCTTGAGAGGTATCGGCCCGGGAATCCGAAACCGGCGGTCCTGCAAACCGGGTAGCTCCTCCCGTGGCCGCGGGCGGGATGCCGACAACCATGCGCCATGACAGCCCGGGTTCGATGACCCGGGGAGGACTGGCGAGCCGGGTTCCGCGAAAACCCGAAGCGTGCCGGCCGCCACACCGGATACCGCTGGGACCCGTGAACCCCCCTTAACGGCCGGGGTCCATCGTCTCCACCAGGGACAAAATCCGGTACATGGAGCGCAAAACCGGTTTCTCAATCAGTTTGTTGTCCACTACCACCAGACCCGTCCCGGCGGACTCGAAAGCCTGGACGATTTTCCTTGCATGGGCAACCTGATCGGCGGTTGGGGTAAATGCACGCAAAATCGCCGGCAATTGCTTGGGATGGATGGCTCCTTTCCCGGTCATCCCAATCCGGGCACACCGTGCCGCTTCCCGGGCCAACCCATCCAGGTCATCCAGGTCCAGATACGGCACATCAATCATGTCGATCTCCGCCGCCGCCGCCGCATGAACGCACCGCATCCTCGCATAATGCAAGCCTTCCCAGGTCGGTTCAACACGCAGTTCCGCGGCCATGTCCACCCCCCCGAACAGCAGCGCATCGATCCGACACGATGCGCGGGCGATTTCATGACAGCATTCCAGTCCCGCGTTGGTTTCAATAATCACCTGCAACCGCAAATCAGACCCTTCTCCCGCCAGCAGGTCATCCAGGACGCGGATTTCTTCGGGATGTTTCACTTTCGGCAGCATCAGACCGTGAGGAGGCGATGCACAATCCAGCATCGCCAGCACATCCGCCAAGCCGTCCCTGGACCGGAGCGAATTGATCCTGACCAGTACTTCGGACCGACCCGGGGAGGGCGACTGATCAAACATTCTGGCCGTATTTTCCCTTGCCTGAGCCTTGTCATCCGGTGCCACGGCATCTTCCAGGTCCACGCAGACAATATCCGCCCGGGAATGGACCGCCTTGGGAAACAATGCCAGGCCGGAACCGGGCACAAAAAGAAAGCACCGCCTGGGTCGAAGGGGTTGTGAGTCCATGGTCTTGATTCAATGCAGGAGTCTATGATTCGCCGGCAGGAAACATCATTCGTCCGCCGGTGCCGGTGATACGTAAAATTTCCATGATACGGGCCTTCCCGTCCAGGGGGCCATGTGCCGCCTGGCCCGGGCAGGGATCTCCAGAGGCCGGTTCCGGGCAATGAACCTTTCCTCTTTCAATCAATCCAGGTCCTCGTATCCCTCTGGAACGAATCGGGGGGTACAGATTGCCAGAAACACCAGGTCGCAATCCCCGGTATTGGCAATCCTCTGCCTGGTCATGGGCAAAATGTCGACCACATCACCGTATACCACTTTTTCAGGCAGGCTGTCACCGGTTTCCACCCTGCCTTCGCCGTCAAGGATAACATAACGCTCTGCAATGCCTTTCAACCGGTGCCAGCGTGTGGTCATGCCCGGTTCCATGCGCACACGTGCGATGGACAATTCCGGACGGTCCGGGCCATTCAGCAACTCCGTAATGTAACAGCCTTCGCGAAAATAATATTCACCCGGTTCGGCAAACCGGTGGATTGTCCCGCTCATGCGTGTTGCGCCCGGTCTCCCTGAAGCCGTATTCAGGACCGGTGGAAACGGCTCACAGCCCGTCCCGCTCCGGAAACCGGGCCACCCGTTGAAAAGAAAACCGCTCCATGGCCCATCGGCCACGGCCCTGCGGGAATCCGCGCCCGCCGCCGGGCGCTGTCGGCAGAGACTCTATCCACGCATTTTCACCGCTTTCGGGTCATACATTGCGGTCAGACTCGCTTTGGCCGGAACCCGTCGACCCCCGACCTCAATTTCGAATTTTCCTGAATCAATGTATTCCGCCGTAACCCCCTCCTCATGGTAGACATATCCCAGGCCAACGGCACCGCCCAGCGTATGCCCGTAGTTGCCGGAGGTCAAGTGACCAGCCAGCCTGCCATCACGCAGGATGGGTTCGTGATGGTACAGCACTTCCGCCGGGTCCTGAAGCAGGAACTGTACCATCCGTTTTTCTTTCCACCGGTCCGTTTCCCTTTGTTTCAACATGGCATCCCGGCCGATAAAGTGGATGGCCTTTCCATAGTCACAGACAAACCCGAGTCCACATTCCAAAGGGGTATCTTCATCTGCCACATCATGACCAAAGTGAATGAATTTCTTCTCGATACGACCGCTGTCCAGCGCGTGCAACCCGGCCATTACCAACCCGTATTTTTCTCCGGCACTCCACAGTACATCGAACCCGTGCCGGGCCATGTCAGTGGGCACGTACAACTCCCAGCCAAGCTCTCCCACAAAAGAAACGCGAGCCGCATGCCCGACGGCACAACCCAGTTCCATCGGCCTGGTCATCCCGAATGGGAAAGCCCTGGTACTCATGTCCATACCGAGCACTTCCTGGAGCAAGGGCCGGCTGTCCGGTCCCATTACTCCCAGTACGGCCCAGCTGTTGGTCACATCGGTCACCGTACAACAGGCATCCGGGTCGATATTCTTTGCCAACCAGTCCAGGTCCTTGTTGGTCACCCCAGCCCCGCTCACCACCAGGTACTGATGCTCACCCAGCCGGGTCACGGTCAAATCGGCTTCGATCCCCCCGCGTTCATTCAGCCAGTGGGTGTAGACCATTTTCCCTTCCACGACATCCACATTCGCCGTGCAGATATGCTGCAACGCCTTGCAGCTGTCCCGCCCCTGGACCAGGTATTTGGAAAAACTGCTCTGGTCAAACAACGCCACCTTTTCCCGGAAGGCACGATGCTCATTTGCTGAATGCTCGAACCAGTTCTGTTTCCCGAAACTGTATTCGTACCGGGGGGCGGTCCCTTCCGGGGCAAACCAGTTCGGTCTTTCCCATCCGGCGACTTCTCCAAAACAGGCGTTGTGCGCCACCAGTCTTTCATGAATCGGGGAATGCCGGACATTTCTGGAGGTTTCCATTTGCCGGTAAGGCCAATGATGGTCATACAGCAGCCCGAGTGTTTCGCTCACCCGGTTCTGGATATACTGCTGGGTTCCCTGAAAAGAGTACATGCGGCGGATATCGACACTCCAGAGGTCCATCGGCGGATGGCCGTGATGTATCCATTCGGAAAGCGCCTTGCCCACGCCCCCCGAGCTCTGGATACCAATGGAATTCAACCCGGCGGCCACATAAAAGTTCTTGAGTTCAGGCGCTTCACCAAGGTGAAACTGGTCATCCGGTGTGAAACTCTCCGGGCCACAGAAAAATTTTCGCCAGCCCACTTCCTGCAACAGGGGAACCCGTTCCATCGCGTCTTCCAGTACCGGCATCAACTGCTCTTCGAAGTGTCCGTCAATTTCATCGAAACAGAAATCCTCCGGAATGCCGTGTTGTCCCCATGGCACAGCATGGGGTTCGAACTGGCCAACGAGCAAACTGCCCGCATCCTGTTTGTAGTACGCGCATTTGTCGTGGTCCCGCATGACCGGCAAGTCAAGCGGCAAGCCATCCAGTTTTTCGGTCACTGCATAATAGTGTTCCGCAGCATGCAGAGGCACATTCACCCCCGCCATTCTGCCCACTTCCCGGGCCCACATTCCCGCACAATTGATGACGATCTCAGACTGGATATCCCCCTGGCTGGTCACCACCCCGGTCACTTTGCCGTTTTCCTGCAGGATACCGGTAACCTGGACGCCTTCCAGGCAAAGCACCCCCCTTCCCCTGGCGCCTTTCACAAACGCCGCCGTCACATCCACCGGGCTGGCGTACCCGTCATGAGCGACCCAGCTCCCGCCGAGCAGGTCATCGGTTTTCAAAAGCGGGTACCGTTCCCGGATATCTTCCGGGGTGATGATGTCCACCCGGGTGACCCCGAAAGCGTTGTTCATGGAAGCCACGCGCTTCAGCTCCTCGAATCGGCCTTCACTGTGCGCAATGGACAGGGAACCAACCTGCTTGAAACCGGTTGACTGACCGGTTTCCTTCTCAATGTCCTCAAGAATAGACATCGAATATTCCGCTATTTTGGCATGGCTTTCATTGGCGCGCATGGTGCCGATCAATCCCGCCGCATGCCAGGTGGTCCCGCAAGCGAACTGCATTCGTTCGAGCAGGACCACATTGCTCCAGCCAAGCCCCGCCAAATGATAGGCAACGCTGGACCCAATCACCCCCCCGCCAACAATTATCGCACTGGCATTGCCTGGAACCTGTATTGTCATAATGCTGAATATTTAAGTTTTAAAAAATCAGGAAGGCAGAATATAACGGGCCTGCATCATTTATCAATACATTCAGGAACAAAATACCCGGGGCACGCGGTTACGGACCGGTCCCTGCAACCTTCGTTTGCCGGATGCCGGAATGATCGTGGCGGTGGCATCGCCATGCTCCTGGAATCCGTGGGAGGGAACCGGTTTCACCCGCTTCCGCCCAGGGCAAGCAATGCAACACTGGAAAAAATGACCACCGAAGCCGTGATCCTGCGTTGACTGGAGGATTCCTTGAAATAAAAGGCACCAATGAGCGCGGCGATCACGATGGAGGTTTCCCGCAGAGCGGATACCAGGGGGATGGGGGCCCGGCTCATCGCCCACACGACCAGTGCATACGAAACAAACGCGAAACCGGCCCCGGCAAACATCAGCTTCCAGTCATGCCGTATTCCAGCCACCTCATGGAGGCCCCGCCTGCAGACGGCATAAATCAGTACGGGAATGCCGTCGAGCAGGTAAAGCCAAACCATGTAACCGGGAATGTTTTGCGATAGCCGGCCGCCGACACCATCTGCCAGCGTATAGCCCCCGATGAATATCGAGGTGACCAGGGCGGCAACCAATGCCTTGCGGTCACGCATCACCCTGGGAAATGTTTGTGAGGTAAAAATCAAGAGACCGGAAAGGACTCCCGCCAGTGACACCAGTTCCACGGCCGACAAGGTTTCGGCCAGAACCAGGGTCCCCCATAACGTCACAATGACGGGCGCGGTTCCCCGGGCAATGGGGTAGGCCTGGGAAAAATCACCGTATTTATACGCCTCACTCAGTGCAAGATAATACCCGAAATGCAGGACTGCCGAGGTGATCAAGAACGGCCAGCTGTCCGGGTGCGGAAGGCCCACCACCGGCACAAGCGGCAATGCAATCAGGAAAGTCGCGACATTGATATCGGTAATCGACAGCAAAGGGTCATTCCCGGATTTCACCGCAGCGTTCCATATGGCATGAAACAGTGCGGCAACCATGACAACTATTGCAATACCCGCTTCCAACGATCCCCGCCGTTTTTGATGAAATCAGGTGATGGTCCGGAAAATGACCCGGCTATTTCGCAAAACCGGACAGTCCGAAACCGATGAAACGCCTTTTTCCATTCCGGAATGGCTGTGAAGTGTAGCATTGACCGAAGTGGATACTGAATCGGGACCTGCAGCCGATGCGGTCATGACGGGGCCGGCCGGGCATCGGATGGGGCGGTTTGCCGGCACGGGCGGGACTGGAGGAACGGGGATGCCGGCGATGGCCGGGCACTCCGCCTTGCCCCTTCGGGAACCAGGCTGGCCATCGGGGTTGGTTTACCGCCTCCGTTTATCACCGGAGACCCCGGAAAACCCTGTGAAAATGGAATCCACGAATCCCTCCGCCAGGCAACGGTTTTATCCTTTCATCCGGCTTTCATTCGGGATCACAGGATCCTTCCGGTCTGATTGGCTTCCGCCAGGGCCATTTCCACACTCCTGGGTGCAATACAATCCCCAATGGCGTGCCACTCAATGTTGCGGGCCACCGGCAGTTTGGCATGAAGCAGTTCATCATTGGCCGTACACCCGCTCCAATCGACGATCATGTCGATATCAGTCCGTTGCGCGGTTTCATCCGTAAATACGTTTCGCAGGTCCACGGAGTTGCCCGAAACGTTCACAATTTCAAATTGTGAAGTCATGGCCACCCCCAATGTTCCAAAGCGTGCATACCAGGCATTTCGATGGCTGGGGTCCAGGTCTGCTGCCAGAGCGAAATCAGATGTAATCACTTCTGTACGCACCCCTTCGTGTGCCAGCGATTCGGCGGCCACCAAACCCGCATGACCCCGGCCATCACTGCACACCAGCGCACGGGTACCGGTGAACTCTTCTCCACGCAGCAGACCATGCGGGGTCAGAAAATGGATATTGCTCCGGCCGGGGAACTGCCGGACACCATCGGTCGCCCCGGTCGCCACCACCAGTACATCGCCGGGAATTCCGCTGAGGTCACAACCGTTTACTGGATGGTCCAGTTCAAGAACGACCCCCAGCCTTTCCAGTTCGGCCAGTCGCCAGTCAATCACCTTTTTGAATTCGGACATGGAACGGGACCTTGCCCACAGTGCCAGCTGCCCTCCCGGTTCATGGTCTTGTTCGAAAACTGTCACACGGTGACCCCGTTCTGCCGCGACCCTTGCCACTTCAAGCCCCGCTGGGCCGGCACCAATCACGCTGACCGCACGGGGTTGGCGGGCCTTTTCCAGTGCCCTCCCGGGCCTGGCCAAATCCGGACTGTGCATACAGCGAATAGCCTTGCCGGCATAACGATTGGCGATACAGGTGTTGGCACCCACACAGGGACGGATTCTCCGCAATTCCCCTGATTGGATTCTGGAGACGATTTCCGGGTCACAAATGTGTGCCCGGGTCATTCCGATCATATCCGCTTTTCCCCGGGACAGAATCTGTTCGGCATGCACCGGATCAACAATTCTGCCTACGGTAAACACGGGGATAT
Organism: Gammaproteobacteria bacterium; assembly: GCA_011523765.1. Lineage (GTDB taxonomy): Bacteria > Pseudomonadota > Gammaproteobacteria > Arenicellales > Poriferihabitantaceae > WTGA01. Next base: position 6,055 of record WTGA01000164.1, on the reverse strand, counting down.
CCACCACCTCCTTGATCCCTCCCGCCAGTTCAACAAAAATGCCATGGGGGGCCGGCGTCGGGGCCCAGTGCCTGGATCGGCCACGATGGGTAAAATTGGTATGCGCAGTGATATTCAGGTAGTCCACCAGACGGTCGTCGGAAAGGGTTTTGCAGACCGATTTCATTTGGTGGAGGTCCAGACCACCGGGTTCATATTCATCTCCCGGCAACCGTACTCCAAGAATTTGATCGTTTCCCAGTGCCCCCCTGACCGCCTGCAACAATTCGACCAGAAATCGCATCCGGTTGTCCCGACCGCCACCGTACTGGTCCGTTCTCCAGTTGGTCAGTGGAGACAGGAAGGCCTGGGGCAGAAAGCCGAATGCTCCCAGTATTTCGACCCCATCCAGTCCGCCCTCTTTTACCCTGGAGGCCGCCGCCGCAAAGGCATCAATTACTTCCCGGATTTCGTCTGTGGTCATCGCATGGGAAATATTGCCGGTTGTCTGGGACAAGACGGCAGAGGCGGACCAGCTTTCGAAACCCGGCTGGCTGATCCGCACCGTGCCTGCGCTGTGGGCCAACTGTGCAAGGATTCGTCCTCCCTCCTTGTGAACCGCGGCACCCAGTTTTTGATAGCCGGGGACAATGCGGTCATCCAGGTTCCACAGGGCATCCTTGCCCATACTCAACATCCCGGAGCGATGAACCGGGGTTCCCCCGGTCATCTGCAGGCCCACGCCACTTTTGGCGTATTGACGCTGATAAGCGATATATTGCTTGCCGGGCTGGTTGTTTTCAGCGAATCCCGGAACATGGGCAGAAACCAGCACCCGATTCCGGATTTTCAAAGGACCCAGGTTCAATGGAGACAACAGGTGTGGAAAATCAGCCATTGATATCGGGATATCCGTGGTGAAAGAACCCCAATTTTAGAATATTTTCAGGCCTCGATGCGTAACATGACGGCCCGGGGTCAATCCGGCACGGGAAGGACCACGTGGCAGGGAAAACCGGAACCGGTCCGGACGGAAAAAGGTTCCCGGATGGCGCAGAAAAGGACAAAACCCGGGAATCGGGGTGACTGGCCGGTTCCTGGACCAACGGGAAAGGCGGGTTCCGGAATTGAACTGGACCGCGGCTCAATCCCTGCCCAGAAATGTGAAAACATGCTGATTGAACCGGTCCGGTTTCTCAAGATGCACATTGTGCCCGCAATTTTCGATGACTGCCAGTTCTGCGCCGGCGATACCGTGGACGAGCTGGTCCGCCTGATTTCGGTGGTAACTCCTGTCCCGTGTCCCCCAGATCACCAGTGTGGGGTTGCCAATCCGGTGGAGCCGCTCTGCACTGCTCCACGTTGCCATGGCATCATAGCCACCCAGTATCGCCGGAACGGAAGCCGCGGCGGCGAGTTCAATGCAATGCGGATAACTTGGGTCCCGGTCTCCGGACACAAACCAACTGGCCACCGTTCGGGCAAGGGTACTTCGGGGACCCTCCCGAATGACCCGTTGCCGGCTGGCGGCGATCGGCTCAAATCTCCCCGGCAGCGCACCGTCGGGACCGGTACCGTACAAAACCAGTTTATCGATCCTGTGGCCAAATTCAAGGGCAGCTTCCTGCGCAATCATCCCTCCCATGGAATGGCCCAAGAGATGAAAATGCAGGACATTCACCTGGTCCAGCAGCGCAATCAGATAATGGACATAACCGGAAACCGTATGGATCGTCCGCGACTCTCCCTCTGCCGTCCCTTCACACGGATGATCCGCGAATCCAGGCAGTGTCGGAGCAATGACATCGAAGTTCCGGGAAAAGAAATCGATTTGTTTCTGCCAGTAGGCGGAACCACTCAGAAACCCGTGCTGCAGGACGAGCACAGGGCCTTTTCCACGACGGATATACTGGAAGTTCACGGATGCAATGTTGGCCCGTGAACCACCCGTCCGGGGATTACTGGCCTTTGCGTTTTCCCTGGACAATACGGTCCAGGATCATCGCACAAAACAGGATGGAAAAACCTGCCAGTATTCCCTGCCCGACTGAAGCGTATTGGAGGGCTTCCAGCACATCTTCTCCCAACCCCTTGGCACCGATCAGTGAAGCCACCACCACCATCGCCAGGCTCAGCATGATGGTTTGGTTTACTCCGGCGAGAATGGAGGGAGCCGCCAAGGGAAGGTCGACTTTCCTCAGCAGGTACCATTTTGAGGCACCATAGGAGATCGCGGCTTCCCGGATCGATTCAGGCACCCCTCTCAAACCCAGAACGGTCAATCTTACCACCGGTGTTCCCCCGAAAATCATGGTGGTGACAATCGCGGCGGGTTTCCCGGTACCAAAAAACGCGATCACCGGAATCATGAATACGAATGCGGGCATGGTCTGCATGAAATCCATAATGGGCCGGATAACGGAGTACAGGCGCGGTCGACGCGCACAGAGCATGCCCAGCGGAATCCCCAGCGCGATACTGATCAATGCCGCCGTCCCCAACAGTGCCAGCGTGGTCATGGCTTTCTCCCAAAAACCCAGTATTCCCATATAGGCGAGAAAGGCCGCCGACCAGATGGCGGCTCTCGGTCCTGCCGACAACCAGGTCAGAAGGACAATGAAACTCGCAATCACGATCCAGGGCGTATCGACAAATACCACCTCCAGGGCGTCCAGAATGGACCGTATCCCCAGCGTAATGAAATCAAAGAACCATTCCCCCTTGAGGATAATGAACGCAAAGAACTCTTTGACTCCGCTAATGGCTGATGTACGGATCTCCGGGTCGGTCGGGAACTCGGCAAGCAATGCAACCAAACCCGGGAAGCTGTAGTGAACGACACATGCGGCGACTACAACCAGAAAAAACAGGGCACTGGCCCCCATTCTGACCGGCGTGACACCGGACAAGATGGTGCGATCAGACAGCCAGTCGGAGAAGCGCCGCTCCAACACCTGATTGGCGATCAGGCCTTCGATGATCTTGGTGATCAATAACAGACAGAAACCCGTTCCGGCGACATAGACCGCACCGGTTTCGATTTCAACAATCTCCTGCCGGATCTCTCCGATACCGACCTCCAGGGATTGGATCGCCCGTTCGAAGACCTCAATATTGTCGGCGTTGTTTTCAATCGCGGTTTCCAGTTGCTGGCGCCGGAAGTCAAGAGTGCCCTGAACGCTTTCGATGCGTGCCTGGGCTTCCGCCGCAAGATTCCCCCAAAGACCCCGAAAAATCTGGATCAACCCCAGTGTCTCCAGAATGGCAAACGGCATGGCCCAGTTCCACAACCCGCGCATCCCGAACCACACGGGTCCCAGCAATGCACCGAATACATTAAACGTCCAGATGAATCCTGCCTTGCTGCCTATCCTGTCGAATTGATCACAGAAATAGTCCGGGTTCGTGGTCACAAATTCTGTGACCAGGTCTCTCCGGCTTTCAAAAACTTCTGCTTTGTCTGTTGTACCAGGACCCGATATTGATTTTTTCATGACGTTTCCGTTCCTTCAATCACCGTTGTAAGCAAGTCTTTGCGCGTGATCACTCCAACGCTGAGATGGTTGTTGTCGACGATCCGGATGGGCTCGTTTGAATCGATTGCAGCACGAATCAACACACTGAGGTTGTCGTTCTGGTTGAAACTGGGGCCATGTTCCGGCAATGGACCAAATTGCTGTTCATATTCGGATACCGGGCGCATGACGGCATGTGCCCTGACCACCTTCAACCTGGAGATGCCTGCGACGAAATCAGCGACATAGTCATCCGCCGGGTCCATCACGATTTCTTCTGGCGTACCGATTTGGACCACCCGGCCGTCGCGCATGATGGCAATGCGATGACCAATTCTGACCGCCTCATCCAGGTCATGGGTGATAAATACCGTGGTTTTTTTCATGACCGTGGCCAATTCCATGAACTGGCCCTGCAACTGTCGACGGATCAGCGGGTCCAGTGCGCTGAACGGTTCATCCATCAGCAACACCTGCGGGTCGGCGGCAATGGCCCTGGCCAGCCCAACCCTTTGCTGCATGCCACCCGACAGTTCGTGGGCGAACTTGTTTCCCCATCCCTGCAGTTCAACCATTTCCAGGGTCTGTGCCGCCACTTTCATACGCTGGTTTTTATTCACTCCGCGGATTTCCAGCGGCAACGCCACATTGTCCAGTACAGAACGGTGGGGCATCAGGGCGAAGTTCTGAAACACCATCGCAATGTGTTCATTGCGGAATTTCCTGAGACTGGCATCCTGCAATTGCATCACATCCTGTCCCCCCACTGAAATCCTGCCTGCGGAGGGCTCAAGCAACCGGTTTATATGCCTTACCAAGGTGGACTTCCCGCTACCGGAAAGCCCCATGACGCAGAAAATCTCACCGAGTACCACGTCAAAACTGACATCGGCCACACCGATGACGCAATTGTACTGGTCCAGAACCTGTTTCTTCGATGCCCCGTTTTTCCGTACATCTTCCAGCGCCAACTGCCAGTTGTCACCGAAAATTTTCCAAACGCCATCAATGCAAATGGCAGGCTCCACCGTTCTTCTGCTTTCAGTGTCCGTCACGTCAGCCATTCCCGGGTTACTCGGCGATCAGGGGTTCGCGGCAGGAAACGCTGCAAAGAAAGGCCAGGAATGCGGATTGACGGAGGACTGAAACGACCCGGGCCCGGAAAACGGCCACGGCAGGTGGCGGAATGATGCCGGGTCCCGGCATCATTTCCCATGGCAATGGGATCAGATTCCCAACCAGCTGTCCACGCGCGCACCATTTTCAGCGACCCATTCCTTGGCCACTTCTTCCGCATTCCGGCCATTCGCCGCAATTTCAAAAGCAAAGTTGCTCACGGTATCCGTATCCAGTGACATATTTGCCAGCAAGCCCGCAATAATGGGCGAGCGCTCTTCCAGCGATTTGGAATACGCCACCTGCACTTTTTTCAAGGCATCTTCTGACATGACCGTGGATTTTTCAAACCAGTCCGCGTCCTCAGCCGGTTGCACCATGATGTACTTTTCGGGGTCATACGGGGGTTCTTCCAGCGCAACAATATCATGCATGAACCAGATAGCGTGGGGTGCATAACAATAAAAGGCATATCCCTGATTCTTTGCCACGCTATCACCAACGGTGGCAACCATGACGCTTTGTTCTGCCCGGATTGGTTCCATAAACGCCATCAACCCATAATCCCGGACTTTCACCTCGTTGACGTTGGCGGAAGCCCAACCCGGTGCACCAATCCAGATTTCTCCCTTGCCATTACCATCGCTGTCCATTAACTTGGCAATTTCCGGACGCGCCAAGTCAAAGATGGACGTGACATTGTTGGCTTCGGAAAACGCTTTGGTTACACAGAAATTCTGCTTCCCCTGATACGGGTTGCTGCTCAGGATGACGGTTCCCTTCGCATCCACATATTCTTTTGTGAAGGTTTCCTGATTCGGCAACCATACATCAGGATGCACATCGATGTCGCCTTTCCCCTGATCCATGGCCTGGAAGATTGTTGCATTCGTTCCCGGCACCAGGTCGGCCTGGCCCCCTATCTTTTCGATGACAATTACCTTGATCAAATTGGCAATTGCCTGGGCACCCGTCCAGGCGGGTACACCGATCTTGACGCTTTCACCCGCCACAACACCGTTACTGGCAATGAGAAGCGATGCGGCACACAGCCCTGCAAATAAATTCTTTTTCATGTTTGTCCTCAAACTCTCTATTAATGGTTTTTATAGAAAACAACGCAATCCCAGTATTCCTGATATGAACAAGTCGACAGGTTGGAATACCATCCACTATGACGGAAACGATCGGTTGCGGGCAACCTGATGCACACGCGGCGCGTGGTTTATCTGAAACAAAGAGCCACTGTATATAGCAACCATTCATCGCTGTCAATGGCCACTGCCGGGTTGCGGGCGTCCACCACCTCCCGGTTCCCTGCCAATCCGCCTGGCCGCGCACTTTTTCACCAATCGAACCGTCCACCCCCGCTGAAGCGGGCGGTCACGACCCGGGATTGACCACCTGGAAGCTCTCAGGACCGTTTCAGGAGTCTTAGCCGGTCA
>WTGA01000005.1 GCA_011523765.1 Gammaproteobacteria bacterium | reverse complement strand
CGCCTTGGTCTCCTGGCGCAGGGCGTCGATGTCGGCCTTGGTCTCCTGGCGCAGGGCCTCAATCCCGGCCTTGGTCTCCTGGCGCAGGACTTCAATCTCCTGGCGGACGGTGGCGATATTCGCCTTGGTCTCCTGGCGCAGGGCGTCGATGTCCTGGTGGATTGCGGCGATATCGGCTTGGGTGGCCAGGTTGGAGTTGAGTAGATGGACCTGCTCGTCGGCCAGGACTTCGGCCTGCTGCTCGGTAAAGCCGTTCTCGGTCAAATGCTTGACGAACCGATGGGTGTCAAAGGCAATCGCTTCGGACATGGGACGGGACTATAGCATATTCCCGGCGAGCGGGGCAGGCCCGCGCCGGCCTCCTTCCTATTCCTTGCATTTCCCACCCCACCAACTTTCTTCAACCGGAATTGTAATTCCCAACGTGTTACGCTAGTTTCGAGAAAGTGGACAGTAATCCAAGAACCAGAAAAATGCGGTGTGGATTGGGCGGCTTGTGGCTAAGTTTTCGACGGAAGAAGACCTCCTTCATGCAGTTCATACCCAAGCCGCAGATTCGGTGAATGTGACTTTTACGTACCATGCACGGGAGCGAATGGAGAAGAGAGAGATATTAGATACTGATGTGCTACGGATTCTACAGAGGGGTGACCTGAAAGGACGGATAGAACAGGACAAAGAGGAGAATGGATGGAAGTTGAAGATTGTCTATCTTTTGCGAGGAAATCGCGAAGCTGGTGTCGTGACCATAGTGTACCCCAATAGACCAGAGTTGCGTGTAGTAACTGTGGAATGGGAGGACTTACAATGAAGACCAAACTCGCTTTCCGACACAAGAAGGACGAAATCAAGGGACCGTATCGCTATACTGCGTGCGGTCTGGATAATGTCTACTTGCTGAATGGATACGAGTTGTATCAGTTGGAAGACGGAGAAGGGGTATCTGTACGAGACTTGGAGGATTTACACCGCGCTATTGGGCGCTGTCTAGCAAATCAAGAAGGACCGCTACAACCCAAGGAACTCCGCTGGTTCCGTTTGCATCTGGACTGGACCCAAGACAAACTGGCAGAGATTTTAGGATGTACGCCTGAGACGGTGGCACAATGGGAAAAGGGGGAATGTCCAGCATCCGAAAAGAACGATATGTTCATTCGGCTGCTCTATCTGGACCATATTGATGATAGTGCCGGATTTCAGACTCTTCTTGAACGCTTGAGGCAACCGGCCTCACAACCGCCGACCAGTTGGATGATGGACCAAGCCGCCGCCTAGTTCCTCTCTCCCGTTTTTCACTCTCAAGCCCGGCCAGTCAGAACGGAAAGAGCGGTGGTGTGTAGAGTTTGAAGCCGCCACCATTGCCTATCAACAGGCCACCCCGGCCTATCAAAACACCAGCCCGAGTCGCTAAAAGTTACGCTCGCGGGGACATTGTCCGCCCTCTCCTCTCCCCATCCCCTCCTTGGAGGGGTGCCGCAACGCGGCGGGGTGGGTTGCCTTGTTGCGACGTACCAGGCAACCCACCCCGGCCTGCGGCCACCCCTCCCGAGAGGGGATATAAAAACAGGACAAGGGCGCTTCCTCATCCCCTCCTTGGAGGGGTGCCGCAACGCGGCGGGGTGGGTTGCCTCGGAGTGACGCACCAGGAACCCACCCCGGCCCTGCGGGCCACCCCTCCCGAGAGGGGATAGTTTTCTGTTCCCCTCCTTGGAGGGGATGGGAAGAGGGTGTCACTTGTGGTGAGCTGCCTCAGAATCCCCGGATTTGGATGTACGTTCTCGGTACCGTATAATAGAACATAAGAACAGCAGCCGGACGCCTGTCCAGTTGCTAATGTCACAGGGAGTGTTGAGCTATGCCATATCGTTCTACCAAGGAAAAGGCCGAAGCCCAAAAAGCCGCCCGGAATCTGTACGTCATAGATGGGTTGTCCCTGAAAGAGATTCACCAGCAGACCGGCGAACCCATGAGAACACTCAGAGCGTGGCACAACCTCGGCGACTGGGACAGCCTGCGGATAAGCACCGAATTCGACCGGTTAGAGAACCTACGGGACGGCCTGCTCGACCGCGCCGAGGCTCAAATCAAGGAAGGCAAGCTGCCGCACACCGAGATCGGGCTCATGTACAAGCTGGAACAATTAATCGTTCAACGAAAGAAAGATGAGACTCTGGTCAAAATAGTAGCACTCAACACTGTCGCATATTTCATTGAGTATCTGTTCAAAAATGATCGACAACTTTGCCAGTCTCTCCTCCCTCATCTTGAAGAATGAAACAACTGGATCGGTGAGCAAGATTTCGACCTTTCGTCGCAGCATTTCCTCCGTGCGGGGAAGATAGAAATGCGATAGTGTGGCGTCTGCGGGGTGTTACTCGGGCGGAATATATAAAACGTCGTTCTCCTACAACAAACACTAAAAACCATATAGGGGGGGGTCTCCGACCTGATTTCAACAAAATCAATAACTTATTGAACCGCAGGGGTGTTTTTTGTGCGCCTTTCTGATCCTGAGTCAAGTAAAATCAATAACTTATCGAACCACGGGGATGTCTTTTCCTGCCTACGCCGGACATCCGGCCTGGATGCGTCGCGTATGTCCTGTGGAGCTGTTGCGTTGGTATCGTGTGGGGGGGCCGTCAATCGGCCTCGCCCATCACCACCCGTCGCAGGAGGGTATTCAGGCGGGTTTGCCAGCCCTTGCCCCCCGCCCGGAGCCGGGCAACCAGATCAGCGTCGAGCTTGATACTGACAGCGGCTTTCAGGGGGGCTTTCTGTTTGCCGCGCCGGCGCGGCAACATCGGCAGGACTTCCTGCGCCGGGCGCATAGCGGCGATCTCGTCCGCCGTCAATTCGTGGGTGTCCGGATCCCGCGCAATGCCGACCTGAATAGCGACTTCCTCTCCATACTCGGCGGCCAGGTCATCAAACGTCCGGCCCGTGGCCGCCAGTCGGGCAATCTGCCGTCTCTCATTCATGTAAATAATATAGACGATTTGCTCAGGCCTGGCACGCTTTTTCTCACGAAAAAGTGAAAAAAAGCGCAAAAAAATGAGGGCGAAAAAGGGAAAGACGAGCAGTTGGACCTGCGCTGGCAGGGGTGATTATCACGCCAGATATACGGTCGGGCGGGTCCGGGGAAACCCACCCCGGCCTGCGGCCACCCCTCCCGAGAGGGGATGAGTTTTTACTCCCCTCCTTGGAGGGGTGCCGCAAAGCGGCGGGGTGGGTTTCCTTGTTGCGACGTACCAGGAAACCCACCCC
>WTGA01000101.1 GCA_011523765.1 Gammaproteobacteria bacterium | reverse complement strand
GGCGGAGTCGGCGGGTCAGGCGGGTCAGGCGGGTCAGGTGGGTCAGGCGGAGCCGGCGGGGCCGACTATGACACTGGGTTTTCCGCAAGCTATGCTATTGGAAAGAAGGTTTTCCGGACAAAAATCGTCTGCGATACCTGCCCGCACCCGGACCTTGCCATTCCAGACGGCGTGGCTGAAATCGTTCCGGACCTGGAAAAAGAGGGCACCATTGGAAAATCTCTCTCCAGCAGGGAGCGCAGATCCGTCAAGCTGTTTTTGAAAAGACAGTTTGGGGTTGATTGAAATCTAGCCCGTTTCGGATCTTTCGAAGAATGCCACGGGAGCGGCCGGCATTGAAAAGGGGATTCCCGCCCAGTTGGTTGCCGGGTTGCTGGAGTCTTCCCCGTGCCCTGGACTGCGGGAAAGAGGGATACACGGGAGTGGGGAACAAGCCGGTCACCGGCTGCCTACGCGATGGCGGATTGCCCGAACGGGTTTGACGGGCCGTGCTCAAACCCGGTACCCTGAACTGCTGAAAACGAGAATACCTGAAATTGGAGCGAAATAGACGAATGAAGAGTGTAATCAAAACCATGTTGATTTTAATGGCATGTTGGCCATTTTTATCCTCGGGATCCGGATCTGGAGGAGGCGGGGATGGGGAAACCGGGTTTTCCGCAAACTATGCGCTTGGAAAGAAAGTTTTCCAAAGAAAAATCATTTGTGAAACCTGCCCGTATCCGGGCCTCTCGATTCCAGACGGCGTGGCTGAAATCGTTCCGGACCTGGAAAAAGAAGGTGCCATCGGAAAATCCCTTTCCGGCAGGGAGCGCAGGTCGGTAAAACTGTTCTTGAAAAAACAGTTTGGTATCGAAAGCTAGCCCTCCCGGATGGCGGTGGGCAGACGGGTGGCCCGGAACGAAAGGGAGGGAGAGCCGGGCCAAACACCGGATGCGATGGGCCGGAGATCGGGCGTGCATGGTGTAAAACAGCGATTCGGGCTGTGCCGATGGTTGCCGTCTGTCCGGTTGCCGGCAGGCAGGGACGTTGGAACCGGAACCCGGTTTATTGCAGCAGCAGGTCCAGGACGGTTCGCAGGTAAATTTTAGCCGCTGCAGTCAATTCCGCGATTTCGACATATTCCTCCAGGGTATGGGCCTGCCTGATCGAGCCAGGGCCGCAAATGACTGCCGGGCAAAGGAAATTCGGGGCATCCGTGGCGGCAACATAGGCCCCCACGTCGGCCGGTTTGTGCAGTGTCGAGCGATAGGCATCCTTGATGCGGACGACGATCTCTGAATTCACATCGGTATCCAGGGCCGCATTGTCCAGGGTGGGGGCCCCGATTTCATACCGAAATTCGGGATTGGATCGGGCAATGCGGTCGAGGAATTGCCGATACTCACCCACGACCACTTCCCTTGTCTCATCCGTGTTGACCCTGCGGTCCACTTCCAGTTCGCAATAATCCGGGACGGACGAGGAAATGGTGCCGCCTTTGATGACTCCGGGGTTCACCCGCCCGTGACCGCATACCGGGTGGGGGCGGCGGGATTTCAGTTCCTCGGAATAGCGGTCCAGTGCCTTGACAACATCTGCCATGTGACTGATCGCATTGATTCCGTTTTCCGGGACACTGGAATGGGATGCCTTTCCAAACGTCTTGATGTGCATGCAGAGCTGTCCCTTGTGTGCATGGCAAATTTTCAACTCCGTGGGTTCGCCGACGATCGCGAAATCCGGAATGGGGCCGTTTCGGGAGATCTCCCTGGATCCGATCATGAGGTGTTCTTCATCGACCACCCCGGCAAGCAGAAGATCGCCTTTCAACCTGATTTTCTCGTTGTGGATGATTCTTGCCACCTCGATGTATGCGGCAAGGGCCGCTTTCATGTCACAGGAACCTCTTCCGTGGAGCCGACCGTTTTTGACCACCGGATTGAAGGGGTCGACATAGCCCTCCGTTCCCACGGTATCCAGATGGCCGGCGAGCATGATACAGGGGCCACGGCTGGTGCCGCTGAGCCGGCCAAACACATTTGGCCTGCCCTCGACTACCGCTCGTGAAAAGGTGTCCAGGCCCTGATCGTTCATCATGTCCCGGTAAAGATTCGCGAATTCCTGTTCCCGGCATTCTTCCGTGACCGGACCATCGAAGGGGTTGACGCTCGGTGTTGCCACCATGGTCCCCAGGTCATTGACCAGCCGGTCTTCATCAACCAGGTTCACCAGTTCTTCGACTTGCATCCGTGGAACCGCCATCAGGAATTTGACACGTGTGGACACTGCTGTCCCGTTAACGAGGGAAAATACTCTTGTATCCGATTGATAACATTATAATAAAGCACTGTTTAGGGGTGTTGGCGATTTCAACGCTTCAGCGTGATTCGAGCCAACGCTCCGCCCGGTTATCAATCTGGAGGATCGTTCCCATGCATTCGGGCCAATATGTCTTCTCACAAGTCATGGACTTCTCGCCATGGTACACTTTCGACCGATGCGTACGCCGCTATCAGGGCGATCACAGAGTTCGTTCGTTGCGTTGTTCACAACAATACCGCGCCATGGCGATCGCTCAGTTGAATCGGCGAAGCAGTCTGCGCGACCTGGTCATCTGTCTGCGGGCTCATCGCGAGAAATGGTATCACATCGGACTGGCCGGTGGTATCTTCCGAAACACCCTGGCGAAAGCCAATGAAAACCGCGACTGGCGCATCTATGCCGACTACGCCCAGCGTCTGGTCAATGTGGCCCGCCCGCTTTACGACTCCGAAGACAGCGAACTGAATCTTCAGGAAACCGTCTACGCGCTGGATTCCTCGACCATTGATCGGTGTCTTTCCCTGTTTCCGTGGGCACCGTTTCGCAAGACAAAAGCGGGTATCAAGTTGCATACCTTGCTGGATTTGCAGGGAAACCTCCCGTCGTTCATCGAAATCACCGATGCCAAACTCAATGACGTGAACCTTCTCGATGCGCTTGTGCCCGAACTCGGCGCGATTTACGTAATGGACCGTGCCTATGTGGATTACCGACGACTGCACACATTCCATCGCCTCGGCAGCTACTTCGTGGTACGCGCCAAATCCAACACGAAATTCCGCCGACTGTATTCGCATGCAAACAACCGTGACGAAGGACTGATCTATGATCAAAGCGGCGTGCTGACCGGAGTCCGCAGCGTAAAGCGCTTTCCTGATCAGCTGCGGCGCATCCAGTTCATCGACCGCGAGCGAGATAAGACTTTGGTCTTTCTCACCAACAACACGTACCTGCCAGCGCAAACGATCGCGC
>WTGA01000086.1 GCA_011523765.1 Gammaproteobacteria bacterium | reverse complement strand
AAACCCCCCTGAATTAATTGAAAACCGGGTTGAGTTGCGGAAGTCGGGTTAGGAGTGGTTGCCCCTGTCCTGATAAGGAAAGACAGCCAAGATAAGAAAAGACAACCAAGCGCGGACCTCAAGGGAATCGCAGACTGGACACGCCACGGAATCAGAGAAAATGAACTGGCCTCTTCACAGCTTCCAGTTACCGTGCGGACCCGCGGCCGCCCTTGCGAAATGGCATCAACTCAGATGCGGTCTGGACAGGTAGTGTTCGGAACTCATTTCATTCAGTCGGCTTGCCGTTCTCTTGAATGGTTCAGCGAGCCGTTTTCCGGTGTAAATCCGGTCGGGGGGTTGTGCCGAGGAGACCACGAAGTTGACGTTGCGGTCATAGAATTCATCGATGAGTTCGATAAACCGCCGGGCGGCATCGTTTTGATCATTGCCCAGGGGAGGAATATTGGAGAGCAGGACCGTATGAAATTGTTTTGCGATTTCAATGTAATCCAGTTTGGAGCGGTGGGTCTGGCACAGGATGTGAAAATCAAACCAGATGACCCCCAGACCCATGGCGACAATTTCGATTTCACGGCCCGCGATGGTGACCGTCCTGTTATTGTCCCGGTTTTTCCCCACCAGCCCGCTGAAACAGTCTTTCAGTGCAGTGTCTGCCCCGTCTCCGAGCGGCGTATGAAAAATAGCGCGGTCCTGCAGGTATGCCATCCGGTAATCCGTCCCGCCGTCCACGTTCAAGGGATGGGTATGCGTTTTGAGCAGTTCGATTGCCGGTAGAAAGCGGGCGCGCTGCAGCCCGTCCCGGTACAGGTCATCCGGTCGGGTGTTGGAGGTGGTGACCAGCACCATGTTGCGCCGGAACAGGTGATGGAGCAGCCCGGACAGTATCATGGCATCGGCAATATCCGTTACCGAAAACTCATCCAGACACAAGACTTTGATATCCGACGCATATTCTTTGACGATGACGGCCAACGGGTCCTGCCGGTCCCTGATTTCATTCTTGCGTTCCAGAATCCCCTGCATGAATGTATGGAAATGAGTGCGTTTTGCAAATCCACCGGGCAGTGCCTGGTAAAAGATATCCATGACCATGGTTTTTCCGGTGCCGACACCGCCCCACAGATAATAACCCTTGAAGGCCCGGTTACCCCGATTCACGAACCGCTGATACCATCGACGCTTGCCTGCCGGAGACAGCAGTTGCCGATAGAGGGAATCCAGGCGACGCACAACCTTGAATTGCCCCCGGTCCGGCACCAGGGTGCCCAGGGCAATTTCTGCCTGATAGATTTCCAGCGGAGAACCGGCCTCATTCATGGAGATGGCGGAAAAAATTCTTGCAGTGAAAGCGGTGAATATATAGTTTAATGACTCTCAATACCTTCGCTTATTTTATTCAATGAAACAACTTCTTGCAGAAGTGCTCGACATTGCGGTCCAGGCAGGCGGGCAAATTCTCAAGGTGTACGAAAACGAATTTGATGTCGATTATAAAGACGATGGTTCGCCGCTTACAGTGGCCGACAAACGGGCGCACAGACTGATCTGCAAAGAACTCGAAAAGGTTTCTTTCCCGGCCCCGGTGATTTCCGAAGAATCCGATGTCGCCGGCTACAACGAACGGAAAGGCTGGGATGCGTTCTGGATGGTGGACCCCCTGGACGGCACCCGGGAATTTGTCAAACGAAACGGTGAATTCACGGTGAACATCGCATTGGTCGAAAAGGGTGTCCCCATACTGGGTGTCGTGCATACTCCCGTAGTCGGCACCAGCCACTATGCGGCCCGGGGTGTCGGCGCTTTCGTGACCGGTGGCGGCAACGGCACCAGGGCGATACGGGTCAGAAAGCTTTCAGGCAACTCTCCCATCCTGGTCGTCAGCCGTTCCCATCCGGGACCTGCTGTCCGCGAGTACCGGAAAAACCTTGAAAACAAGCATGGCGCGGTACACATTCTCAGCATGGGGAGCTCCCTGAAAATCTGCCTGGTGGCGGAGGGAAAAGCGGACATCTACCCACGATTGGGGGCCACTTCCGAATGGGATACCGCGGCAGCACAATGTGTGCTGGAAGTGGCGGGCGGCACCGTGACCGATCTTGTAGGCCGGCCTTTGGTGTACAATAAGGAGAACGTGTTGAACCCCTGGTTTCTGGCAGGCGGAGACCAGGCGGTTGACTGGACCCGGTTCCTGGGAACCACGGCTCAAAACCGGTGATAGGGCGGCTTGCGGCAGCCGGGCCTGCGCTTTCGAGGCACTGAGTTCTGGGGGAGGTTGACCTTGGTGTCAACAATGGGTAGTCTGTTCCTGTCGATTTTCCGTATACAAATCTGAGAAACCAATCATGCGAGTAGCCATACTGGGTGGACCCGGATCAGGTAAAGGCACCCAGGCAAAAATGCTGGCCGAACGCTATCGGGTCCCTCAAATCTCCACGGGGGACCTGCTGAGAGATGCGCTGAAAACCGATCAGGACCTTGGTGAGAAAGTGCGGAAGGCCATGGCCGAGGGAAGATTGGTGGACAACGAGGTTGTGCTGGGTCTTCTGGAAGAAAGGCTGCGGATGAGGGATACCAAAAGAGGGTTTCTCGTGGACGGCTATCCAAGGAGCATCCCGCAGGCCCAGGCGCTGGATACCTTGCTGGGCATGCTGGGAAAAACCCTGCAAATCGCCATCAATATCGAGGTGGACGACGAGGCACTGGTAAAGCGCATTGTCGGCCGGTTGCTTTGCGAGGATTGCGGCGAGATTTACAACCGTTTTTTTTCTCCGCCCGATCATCCTGACACCTGTGACCGGTGCGGCGGCAAGCTGGTGTCGAGAGTGGATGACACGGTCGAGACCGTGAAAACCCGTATTCAGGTCTACCATGACGAAACCGCTCCCCTGATCACCTATTATCGCGCCCAGCACAAATTGCGGACGCTGTCCGGCATGGGCGACATGGACGAGATTCACCAGAAGCTGGCGGACCTGGTCGACCTGGAAATCCGGCCGTTGGAAATCAAGACGCTGGAAATTGACCCGGACAGCGACGAAGAAGAAGAATCGACCATTATTGCAGGGGGGCAGATCAACAAGGTCGTGACCGAAACCGGGTCCAAAAAAAAGAAAAGGAAGAAAAAAATCATTGTTTCAGGGAAGGGCACGGGAAAAGTCCGGCGCAAAAGAAGGACAAAGAAAAAAACAACGGCTAGGAAAGTTTCAAAACGGGTGCCGGCAGCCAAGAAGGCAAAAACCGGCAAGAAGACCGGCGGAACCAGGAAAGTCACCAAAAAAGCACCCGGAACAACCGCCACAAGGAAAAAGACGGTCACCGGGAAAAAAGCGGGCACCAAAAAAACCACGAAGAAGAAAGCCGCAGCCAGCTCCCCCGCAGAGCCGTAACCCTGCGGTGACCATCCAGGCTCAATAGCCCGACCCGAGAGCATACGGACCCCGAATCCAATGGTGGACCATCCGCAACAGGGAAACTACCCGTTGTCCCGCCCCAGGCGGATGCGGGCGGACCCTTTCACCCGACGGTTGATGCGGGAGTCGGTCCTGACGGCAGACGACCTGATTCAGCCCCTCTTTGTCAAAGAGGGCAATGCGGAGAAAGAAGCGGTTCCTTCCCTGCCGGGCGTGTTCAGATTGTCCCCGGACATGGCGGTGGAGAAGTGCCGGTCCCTCCGGGACCTGGGCATCCCCGCCGTGGTGCTGTTTCCGGTCACCCCGGCCGGGGTGAAAAGTGAAAATGCCGAGGAGGCCTGGAATTCGAACGGGCTGGTACAACGTGCAATATCCGCGATCAAGGATGCCGTCCCTGAAATCGGCGTGATCACGGATGTCGCCCTCGATCCCTATACCAGCCATGGACAGGACGGGCTGGTCGATGACTCCGGTTATGTCGTGAATGACCGGACAGTGGCCGCGCTGGTCAGGCAATCGCTGTCCCATGCCGAGGCGGGAGCCGACGTGGTCGCCCCGTCGGACATGATGGATGGACGCGTCGGTGCCATGCGGTCTGCACTGGAGGAAAACGGCTTCATCAATACCCGGATTCTTTCCTATGCCGCAAAATATGCATCCGGCTATTTCGGGCCTTTCCGGGATGCAGTGGGTTCCGCCGGCAATCTTGGAGGCGGCAACAAGTACAGTTACCAGATGGACCCAGCCAATGGAAACGAGGCTTTGCGTGAGGTCGCGATGGACATCGCGGAAGGGGCGGACATGGTCATGATCAAGCCTGGCATGCCCTACCTGGATGTCATCTGGCGGGTCAAGCAGGCATTTGGCATGCCCACCTTTGCCTATCAGGTCAGCGGCGAATACGCGATGTTGAAGGCCGCCGGCCAGAACGGGTGGCTCGAAGAAAGGCCCGTGGTCCTGGAAGCCATGGCAGGATTCAAACGGGCGGGCTGCGACGGAGTGCTGACCTATTACGCTGAGGAGGTCGCGAACTGGCTTGGCGAGGCATGACGGCCCGCCGGGAAGGCCACGCCATGGGGAGTGAGCGCGTAAAGGGACACGGCCCGTGACGGCTGCCGGGGCGGAGTGCCCGGTTTGCTCCGGGTGCCGCACCGGGCAGGTGGTTCGCGATGGTCCACGGAGCCGCCTACTGATTTTGCTCCATTCAGGTACAATAGCCGCTTAACCATCTATCGGACTTGTCCATGAGCGCGCACATCCCCACAGAAATCAACCTCAACCGCCGCACCCGGATGCTGACGGTTTCGTTCGGTGATGAAACCTTCGAAATGAGCTGCGAGTATCTGCGGGTGCATTCTCCTTCGGCGGAAGTGCAGGGACATGGTCCCGGCCAGGACGTGTTACAGGTCGGCAAGGAAGACGTCAACATCGACAACATCGAGCCGGTTGGAAACTACGCGATAAAGCCTGTTTTTGATGATGGACACGACAGCGGTATCTTTTCCTGGGACACGCTGTACAGACTCGGCAAATACCAGGATGAAAACTGGCAGCGATATTTGAGCCGTCTGGATGAGGCCGGCGAACCCCGAAAACTGGATGCATGACCCGGACGGGACCATGACGGAATTCACCAACCATCCGCAGGACGCGCCGAATTCAAAGCGGACGACGGACTTCGGCAACCGCGTGGTGGAGGAGGTGGACAAGGCAGCACTGGTCGGCGAGGTCTTCAGTTCGGTGGCCTCGCGTTACGATCTCATGAATGACCTGATGTCATTGGGAGTGCACCGGCTCTGGAAGCGCTTTGCGGTATCCCAGTCCGGTCTTCGCCGCGGAGACGCGGTTCTGGATGTGGCCGCAGGCAGCGGGGACCTGTCCCGGCATTTCGCGGGGATCGTCGGACGCTCCGGCAGGGTTGTTCTGGCGGATATCAACGAAGACATGCTTGCGCTGGGCAAGGCCAAGATGATGGATGCCGGATACGCCGGGAATATTGAATACATTCTCGCCGATGCGGAAAGCCTGCCGTTTGACGACCACGAATTCGATTGCGTGTCCATCGGCTTCGGGTTGAGAAATGTGACGCACAAGGAAAAGGCGCTGGTGTCCATGTGCCGTGTCCTGCAACCGGGCGGCCGGGGGCTGGTTCTTGAATTCTCAAAGCCGGTGCTGCCGATGCTGAGCAAGGTGTACGACTGTTATTCCTTCCAGGGGATTCCCAGGGTCGGCCGGCTGGTCGCGGGCGATGAGGAAAGTTACCGGTACCTGGTCGAGTCCATCCGGAAACACCCTGACCAGGAAGCCATCAGCGAGATGATGCGAGGCGCCGGATTCGATGAAGTGAAATACCACAACCTGAGTGCAGGCATTGTCGCCTTGCATGTCGGATACAAGTTTTAGCCCGGACAGGGCCGGGAGATGGACAGGTTGTTCGATTTGCTCAACCGCACCCTGAAAACAGTGCTCAGTCTCGATCCGGAGACGGCAGAAAAACTGGGGGAACTGGAGGGGAAAATGCTGTGTTTGCAGTTCAGTTCACCGGACAGGACGCTCTATCTGTGCCCGGGCCCCGATGGCCTGGAGATCAGGCGGTTCAGCAGTGAAGAGGCCGATGTGACATTACGCGGTTCGATCCTGTCTTTTGCAAGGCTGGGAGCATCCGGGCTGGACAGCACGGTGGTTACCGACAGCCAGATCACGATGGAAGGGGACGTTGAAACGGGACAGCGGTTCCAGAAAATATTGTCGGCAATGGACCTGGACTGGGAAGAGCTGGTTGCCAGATATCTTGGAGACACTCCCGCACGCAAGGCCGGTAACCTCGTCCGGGAAATGGGAAGATGGGCGAGCGAGTCCGCGGACCTTTCCAGACAGAATGCGGCGGAATACCTCCAGGAGGAAAAAGAGATGCTGGTCACCCCCCTGGCGGCGGAAAGGTTCCGGAATTCGGTCAACGAATTGCGGGCGGATGTGGACCGCCTGGAACAGCGGGTTTCAAGGTTCGGGCAATCTCTCGAAGAAAACGCCTGACCGTATTCCCCGCCATCCTGAAATTCCGATATGCGGATCCAAAACCTGTTTCACCTGCTTCGCATTGCCCGGGTACTGACACGGTACGGGCTGGAGGAACTGGTGTCCGCGCTGCACCTGTTTCGGCCTTACGCGCTTTTGTTCAAACTGATTCCGGTACGCCGAATCAGGGACCGGTCACGGGGCGACCGTCTGTGTATGGCACTGGAAGAGCTCGGCCCGGTATTCGTGAAGTTCGGGCAGGTGCTGTCCACCCGGCCGGACATGCTGCCCGGCGACATTGCCAGTGCCCTGACAAAACTTCAGGACCAGGTTCCCCCGGTTTCCGGAGACCGGGCGATCAAAATAATCGAGGAGGCCTACGGCGACCGCCTGGAGGCACACTTTGATGAATTTGAAAAGGAATCCGGGGCATCGGCATCCGTGGCCCAGGTGCATTATGCGACGCTGAAAGACGGCAGCGAAGTCGTCGTGAAAGTGTTGCGGCCTGACATTGAACCGGTCATTGACCGCGACCTGGAACTGTTGCACGCCCTGGCGGGCTATGCGGACCGGTACTGGTCCCAGAGCAGGCGGTTCAAGCCCAGGGAGATTGTTGCCAATTACGACAAGACCATACACGACGAACTCGACATGATGCGGGAAGGCGCAAACGCCAGCCAGCTCAGAATCAACTTCAGCGACTCTCCCCTTGTCTACGTTCCAAAAGTCTACTGGGAACATACCTGTCGCCGTGTATTGGTCATGGAGCGCATTCGCGGGATCCCGATCCGCGACATTGATGCGCTCAAGGCCGCCGGCATCAACATGAAAAAACTGGCACATGCGGGGGTGGAAATCTTTTTTACCCAGGCCTTTCGTGACGGGTTCTTTCATGCCGATATGCATCCGGGCAATATCTTCGTCGCGGAAGACGGACAATATCGCGCGGTGGATTTTGGAATCATGGGCACCCTGAACACCGCCGACAAGCGATATCTTGCGGAAAACCTGCTGGCATTTTTCAACCGGGACTATCATCGCGTCGCGGAAGCGCATATCCGCGCCGGCTGGGTCCCTCCGGATACCAGTGCTGAAGATTTCGAAGGGGCCATTCGCACGGTATGCGAACCGATTTTCTCCAGGCCCATTGCCGAGATATCGTTCGGGGTCTTTCTGGTGGATCTTTTTCGCGTTGCCCGACGTTTTCAGATGCCCGTTCAACCGCAGCTGGTGCTGTTGCAGAAAACCATCCTGAATATCGAAGGGCTGGGTCGCCAGCTTTATCCCGAGCTCGACCTGTGGGAGACCGCAAAGCCTTTTCTTGAAAAATGGATGAATGACCAGATCGGACCGAAAGCGGCCATCCGGACCCTCCGCAGGGAACTTCCCAACCTGTTTACCCTCGCACCCGAAATTCCGGGCCTGACGCACCAGTTGATGTATCGCCTGAAAAATGACGAGCTGGTCCTGCAGACCCGTGACCGCGAGATCGCGGAATTGAAACACCAGGTTGCGACCAATCACAGGAAAACAATCGGCATGGTGGCGGGCCTGGGGCTGGTGGTCATTGCCGTCCTGCTGCTCCCGGACCCGGCAGACATCACAACGATGCCGGTCACGGGCTGGGCCGTCTTGGTCGCGGGGTTGCTGGTGCTGCTGGGAGTCATATTTTCAGGGAATCCCAGGAAATAACCTTATCACTTCGGAGACGCGCGATGGCCACTTTTCCATTTCAATGGCAGGACCCCTTTGACCTTGAATCACAGTTGCTCGAAGAAGAGCGCATGGTACGTGACAGTGTCCGGGAGTTTTGCAGGGATCGGCTGATGCCGGGAATCGTCGAGGCCAATCGGAAGGAACAGTTCGACCCGGATATCATGAGGCAATTCGGTGAACTCGGCATGCTGGGGAGCACGCTCCCTGAAGAGTATGGCGGGGCCGGCCTGAGCCATGTCTGTTATGGTTTGATTGCGCGGGAGACCGAGCGGGTGGACAGCGGATACCGTTCGGCAATGAGCGTACAGTCCTCTTTGGTGATGCATCCGATTTTTTCCTACGGGAGCGAGGCGCAGAAGAGAAAATATTTGCCCGGACTGGCAAGCGGCGAGCTCATTGGCTGTTTCGGCCTGACCGAACCGGATCACGGGTCCGACCCCGGCAGCATGAAAACCCGGGCCAGCAGGGAGGAAGGGGGGTATCGGCTCAATGGCAGCAAAACATGGATCACGAATGCCCCGATTGCAGATGTTGCGGTGGTCTGGGCCACACTGGACGGGGTCATTCGGGGTTTTATACTGGACAGGGACATGGATGGAGTCAGCACACCGAGGATCGAGGGGAAAATGAGCCTTCGCGCATCGGTCACCGGGGAGATTGTGATGAAAGATGTCCTGGTTCCCGAGAGCGGTATATTGCCCGGTGCGGAAGGCCTCAAAGGTCCTTTCGGTTGTCTGAACAAGGCGCGGTATGGCATTGCCTGGGGGGTCATGGGAGCGGCGGAGTTCTGTTGGCATGCCGCCCGCAACTATTCCCTTGAACGGGAGCAGTTTGGACGGCCCCTGGGGAATAACCAGCTCGTACAGAAAAAACTGGTCAACATGCAGACTGAAATCACGCTGGGACTCCAGGCCTGCCTGCGGGTGGGACGGCTGATGGACCAGAGTGCGTGCCCGGTGGAAAATGTTTCGCTGATCAAGCGGAACAATTGTGGCAAGGCACTGGATATCGCCCGGGATGCCCGCGACATCCACGGTGCGAACGGCGTCTCGGACGAGTATCATGTCATCCGCCATCTGTGTAATCTGGAGTCCGTGAACACCTATGAAGGGACTCATGACATACACACCCTGATACTGGGCCGGGCACAGACGGGATTGCAGGCCTTCTTTTGAAAATGCCCGACAGTCCTGGCCGGTTTGCTCGGAATACCCCTTAACCCCACCTCAACCGGAGTCAAGAATGAGCATCAAAAAAGCATCCTGCCATTGCCGTGCAGTGGAGTTGAGCATTGATCTGGCAGGGGGTTTCAGGGATATCCGGCGTTGCAACTGTTCCCTGTGCAAACGCAAAGGGGCGATCATGGGTTCCGTTCCGTTGTCGGCAGTCACCGTGACCCGGGGAGAAGAAAACCTGGGCATGTACCAATGGAATACGCAAGTGGCCAAACACTACTTCTGCAAGATCTGCGGGATCTATACCCACCACCAAAGAAGGAGCAACCCCGACGAATACGGGTTTAACCTCGGCTGTGTCGAAGGGGTAGACCCTTTCGATTTTGAACCCGTTGCCGTCGGGGATGGTGCATCCCGGTGACAGGCCGGTCCTGTCCGGCCCGGGATCCCGGCACCCCCGCATCCTCGGCCTGGCGGGGGCCGGTCACCCCCCCACTACCTCGACAATGGCATCCCGATAGATGCCAACCATTTCATCCAGCGTGGATTCATCCGTGGTCAGAGGCGGTGCGTTGCAAATGACTTCGCTTCTCACCCTCGTGTACAGCCCCCTGTCCATCAGCGCCTTGGTCAGCTTGGCGCCCAGGCCAAAGTCGGCGTCAAAGGCCTCTTTGGTCTGCTTATCCCGGACGATTTCAATCCCGTGCATCATCCCCTTTCCTCGGACGTTTCCAACACGGGGATGGTCGTCCAGCGCATCATGGAGCTTTTTCAGCATGGCCTCCCCTTTTGCGGCGGCCTGCCCGGGGAGGTCTTCCCTTTCGATGAGATCCAGGGTCGCCAGGGCCACCGCACAGGTGGTGGGGTGGCCGCTGTAGGTATAGGCATGCATCCAGGGCGTTTTGCTGGAGGTCACGGTTTCTGCAATTTCATCGCTCATGCCAATCCCCCCCAGCGGGACCGAGCCGGAAGTGATCGATTTCGCAAACTGTATGAGGTCGGGTTCGACGCCATAGTGCTCCAGCCCAAACATCTTCCCGGTGCGGCCAAAACCCGTGATCACCTCATCACAGACCAGCAAAACCTCGTATTCATCGCAAATTTCACGTATCCGGCCGAAATAGTCGTCCGGGGGGACAATGACGCCACCGGCACCCTGCACCGGTTCCGCGATAAACATGGAGACTGTTTCGGGCCCCTGGGCAAGAATTTCCTTCTCGAGCTCATTGGCTGCGGCAATGCCCTGTGAAGAGCCGTCTTCGGGCATGGGATAGTGATAGGGGTCCGGTGCCGGGATGTGGCTGAAACCAGGGATTCTCGGCTCAAACATCGGCCAGTATCCCTTGATGCCGGTGGCGCACATGGCGGCAAAGGTGACCCCGTGATATCCCCAGTCCCGGCCGATGACCTTCACTTTTCCCGGTTTGCCTTTCGCTTTCCAGTAAAATCGCGCAAGCTTGATATTGCTGTCCGTGGCTTCTCCTCCGCCGGAGGTAAAGTAAAAGCTGTTGATTTTCGGATAGGCAATCGTTGACAGACGTTCTGCCAGTTCAATGGCCGGGCGATTTGATCCGCCTGCATAGCTTGAACAGAACGCCATATCCGTCATTTGCCGATAGGCGGCATCGGCCAGCTCCTGGTGCCCGTGGCCGGCACTGACATTCCATAAACAGGACAGGCCATCAATATACCGGTTTCCATCCGCATCGTACAAATGCGAGCCCTCTCCTTTGGTCCAGACCCTGCCATCGGCATGGCCGGCAGTATGATGCAGGGGATGAATCATATGCTGATGGTCTTTCTGCAACAGCGCAGCGTTACTTAATGGGCGATTCATAATCACTCCTCTTTTGGTCATGTTGAGCTCAACAACCGCATTCAGCGCATGGGATTCGGGCACTTTCACACCTGTCGGACGCTGATTATCTGTTGTCGGCCAGCAATTGGCAAATTTTAATCAATCCATCTTCAGCCTGGGGACAGGGAGTCTCCACCGGGTGCCGGGGCCCGCATCCGGATTTCCATCGCACCGGGGCGCATAACCCGGGTCCGGCACGGTCCCGGACAGGGCTGGAGAGCCTGCCATTCAGGGGGGTTGCCCCGAAGACAGTTCATGGCAGATTTCCCGGATCAATCCGGGTCCGTGGTAGACAAACCCGGTATACAGCTGAACCAATTTTGCCCCCGCGTTGAATTTTTCGATGGCATCGGCCGCGGTATTGATCCCGCCGATTCCGATAATCGGGATTTCATCCTGCAGGTTCCGGTGCAAGGCGGCCACCACGGCGGTCGATTTTTCGCGCAGCGGCGGTCCGCTCATCCCCCCCGCTTCCCCGGAAAGAACATGCCGTTCGACCTGGTTTCTGGCCGTGGTCGTGTTGGTCGCCGCCACCCCGTCCATCTGGTGTTGGCGCAGGAGGCTTGCGATGGCGTCCACTTCGTCAGCACGGATGTCCGGCGAGACCTTCAACACGAGAGGAACCCGGTTTCCATGGGAGTCCGCAAGCGCATGGCGTTTGCGGCCCAACCTGGAAAGCAGGGTATCCAGTGCGTGGTCCTGCTGCAGTTCGCGCAGGCCCCGGGTATTGGGGGAGGAAACATTGATGGTGATGTAATCCGCGTACGGATAGACCGCCTCCAGGCAGGTGAGATAATCGTCAGCAGCACGGGACAGGGGAGTCGCCGCATTCTTGCCGATATTGATCCCCTTGAGCAGGTGGGAGTGCGCCCGGTTGCAGTGTTTCAGAAACATGTCCAGGCCAACACTGTTGAAACCCATGCGGTTGATAATGGCCTCATGCTCGGTGATTCGAAACATCCTGGGCAGGGGATTGCCGGGCTGGGGCCGGGGGGTGACGGTGCCGAGTTCAACCCAACCGAAACCCATGGCGCCCAACGCATTGGCGGCCCTTCCGTGTTTGTCCAGCCCGGCGGCCAGGCCGACGGGATTGGGAAAAGGGATGCCCATCACTTCCACCGGGCAGGACGGCGGCTTTCCGCCCGCGAGCAGGCCGCAAAGAGCGGTCATCGACTTTGAACGCGAAGCCAGCGCCAGGGTTGCCATGACCAGGTCATGGCTTTGCTCGGCTTCCAGGAGAAACAGCAGGCGCCTGAGTGCAGAATACATCAAAAGCGTTCGTTCCGGCCGAGCAGGCGCCATTGTCCCGGTTTCAGGTTTCCCAGCCGGACCCTGCCGATGCGAATGCGTTTCAAACCGGTGACCTGCAGGCCGACGAGAGCACACATCCGGCGGATTTGCCGCTTTCGGCCTTCTGTCAGGGTGAAGCGCAGCAGGTTGTCTTTCAGCATCACGACATCCGACGGCTTCAATTTCTTTTGATCCAGGCTGAGGCCATGACGAAGCAGGCCCAGACTGCCGGGTCCGATTTTTCCTTCAAATCGAACCAGGTATTCCTTTTCCATGTAGTGGTCACCAACCAGTTGTCGCGCGATTCGCCCGTCCTGGGTAAAGACAATCAGCCCCGTGGAATCGATATCCAGGCGGCCGGCAGGGGCGAGCCCTTTTCGGTTGGGCACCGGGTTCCGTTTGTTTTGGCGATTGCCGCGGTTCACCAGCATGACCGCAGACGGGTAGCCCTTTTCCGGCAAGCCGGACACATAACCGGGTGGCTTGTTGATCACGACCGTGGCCAGCCCGGCCTGCCGGTGAACCGCTTTCGGGCCCAGGGTGATTTTCTGGTGCGGCCATACCCGGGTCCCCAGCACGGAGACAACGGCTCCATCCACCTTGACCTCCCCCATTTCAATATAACGGTCGGCTTCCCGGCGTGAGCACAAACCCCGTTCGGCCATCAGTTTTGAGAGTCGAATCGCGGTGGGCAAGGGAGTCTTTATTCGTCCAGCGCGGCTTCAACCGCATTGCCGAGATAGTTCGCGGGGGTCATTTCCATCAAACGTGTCTTCACGGATGCCGGCAGGTCAAGATCCCGGATAAACCGGTGCAGCGATTCCCGGCTGATCTCCCGGTTTCCGCGGGTCAACAACTTCAACTGCTCATAGGACTCCGGGATCCCGTGGCGGCGCATCACGGTCTGGATAGGCTCTGCCAGAACGGCCCAGTTCCGGTCAAGATCGGAATCCAGCGCCTGGCAGTCGAGATCAAGCTTTCCCAAACCCTTCAAGGTGGACTCGATGGCAATCAGGCTGTGCCCGATCGCGACCCCCATGTTCCGCAGCACGGTTGAGTCGGTCAGGTCCCGCTGCCAGCGGCTTACGGGCAACTTGACGGCGAGATGCCCAAGTATGGCATTGGCCAGGCCGAGATTCCCTTCCGAGTTTTCAAAATCGATGGGGTTGACCTTATGCGGCATGGTGCTGGAGCCCACCTCCCCCCGGACGGCCTTTTGTTTGAAGTATCCCAGCGCGATGTACCCCCAGATATCGCAGTCAAGATCCAGCAGAACGGTATTGAAACGGGTGAGCCCGTGGCAAAATTCCGCGATGTAGTCATGCGGTTCGATTTGTGTGGTAAAGGGCTGGTAGGCCAACCCCAGGTTGGTGACAAATTCATTTGCCTGCGCAGGCCAGTCGACTTCGGGGTATGCGGCGTAGTGGGCATTGAAATTCCCCACGGCGCCGTTCAGCTTGCCGTAGACCGGGAGTGCGGCAAGCTGGGCGGCCGCTTTTCTGAGCCGATGGACAACGTTCGCCAGTTCCTTGCCCACGGTTGTCGGGCTGGCGGGCTGTCCATGGGTCCGGGCGAGCATGGCGTTGCCGGCATATTTTCGTGCCATGCGGTCCAGCCTGTCCACCAGCCGGCCGACGGCCGGCAATAGAGCTTCCTGCCGGCCGGCCTTCAGCATGAGCCCGTGGGCAAGGTTGTTGATATCCTCGGACGTGCAGGCAAAGTGCACAAACTCACGAATGGGTTCGAGGCTGGAATGGCCGGCCAGGCATTCCTTGAGGTAATACTCGACGGCTTTTACGTCATGGTTCGTGCTGCGTTCGATTTCCTTGATCCGCTCTGCTGCAGCCTGGTCAAAATTCCCGACCAGGGATCTCAGGAAACGGGCATCCTCTTCGGCCAGCGCAGGGACTTCCGCGACATGCGGGTTGTTCGAGAGATGGATCAACCACTCGACCTCAACGTTTATCCGTGCCCGGATTAATCCGTATTCACTGAAATGCTCTCTCAACACAGCGGTTTTGCTGTAATATCTCCCGTCCAGGGGAGACAGGGCAGTCAGCGGGCTGGAGGCGGTTTTCTGGTTGGCCACAAAATTCAGTACACGTTGGGGAACCCCCCGGATTCTAACATATGCGGAGCATCTGCCGTTTCCGGAAAGGGATGCTCCCTGCAGGCTCAGGTATCCAGCGCAGCCTGAATCACGCCACCTCCGATACAGATGTCGCCGTCATAGAAAACAATGGATTGACCGGGGGTGACGGCCCATTGAGGGGATTCGAATTCAATCCTGGTATAGTTCGGCCCGATCAGGGTGATGATGCAATCCTGTTCGTCATGGCGATACCGTGTTTTCGCCTTGTAGTGGCCAGGGAGCGGGGGGGAATCCCCCGCGACCCAGTGAAGCTGTTCGGCGAGCACAATCCGTTTCATCAGTGCCGGATGATCATGCCCCTGGACTGCGTAAAGGATATTGTCGTGGACGTCCTTGTCGGCAACGTACCAGGCCTCGCCCTCCCCTCCGATGCCAAGGCCCTGGCGTTGTCCGACGGTGTAGTAATGAGCGCCCTGGTGTTCGCCAATGACCTGGCCGCCGAGCGTTCTGATCTGG
Source organism: Gammaproteobacteria bacterium (assembly GCA_011523765.1). GTDB lineage: Bacteria > Pseudomonadota > Gammaproteobacteria > Arenicellales > Poriferihabitantaceae > WTGA01. The sequence continues at coordinate 6,057 of WTGA01000086.1, read as the reverse complement.
CCTTTCAGGGGGGGCAGATACCGGCTCAAAAAATCACGGAAGCGCTGTTCGCCGATAAAACAGATCCCGGTGCTGTCTTTTTTGTCATGGGTCGGAAGGGCCCGCTTTCGGGCTTCTTCCCGGACCTGTTTTTTGTGCATTTCCCCGATTGGAAACCGGGCCAGGCGAAGCGCTTTCTGGTCGAGGGTATGCAGGAAATAGCTCTGGTCCTTGTCGCGGTCCCTCCCTTTTTTCAACAGGCAACGGCGATTTTGCCGGTCGATTCTCGCATAGTGACCCGTCGCGATGCAGTCCGCACCGAGATGGACCGCCCAATCCAGGAACTCCTTGAACTTGATTTCCCGGTTACAGACCACATCCGGGTTGGGGGTGCGCCCGCTCCGGTATTCTCCCAGAAATTGCTGAAAAACCCGGGTCCAGTACTCATGGGAAAAATTGATGGTTTTGAGTTCCATTCCCAGCAGTTCGCAGACCTGCTGGGCATCTTCGAGGTCCTGCGTCGCGGCACAATACGCTTCGTCATCCTCTTCTTCCCAGTTTTTCATGAACAAACCCGTGACCTTGTGGCCCTGTTCGATCAGTTTTGCGGCGGCGACAGACGAGTCCACACCGCCCGACATTCCGATAATGATGTTCTCCACGAGGGGTTCGTTTTCGATGGTCAGTCGGCGCCGGCCATTCGTCTCCAGGTGGAAATGCGAGCGTCAGTCATTTCTGCGGGAACTGTCCACCACCGCCGTGAACGGGGATATGTCTTCCCAGTCCGCACTGTCCTGGATGACGGGCAGGAATCCGTTGGGCTGGAACCATGAATCCACCACATATTGTTTTCCTGTCGCCAGTTCGCGTATTTGCCCCGCCCAGTGCTGGTCCAGGATCGCACTGCGGTAGGCCTGCTCGATAACGGTGTGATATTTGAACTGACCATCCAGTTCCAGCAGCCGGAGGTACGTGGTCGTGTTGACGGCTTCATCAATGCAGTCCTGCTGGCCGGGAAACAGGTCAGCCGTGTCCTGTTGGCCGGGCGGCAAATCAAACGCGATATCCTTGTGGGTGGGGGTGTGCCGCCCGATGACGACTTCCATCCAGCCAATCGCCTGCTTGATTTGTTTGCGTTCTTCCTCCGGGCTGGCGGCATCCGGATGGAACCACCCGGCAACCTGTTCCCATTCGTCCGTGGACAGGCTGACCGTGGAACGGTGTTTGCATCCGAAGTCATAACACACGGGAATGGCATCCAGTGTGACAAAAACAGGCGCTTCCACGCCCTGGTCCCGGCCGGCCAGGAGTGGCGGGGAGATGAACAGGCAGATCAAGAGTGCAGACAGTTTCATGGTTTGGTGTTTAGTTGTTGTACACATTGCAGGGGCAGTCGGTTTCCATTTTCAAAATCGGAGATACACTTCAACACAACCGGGCTGCGCAATTGTCCCGATCGGTTTTCCAGGGCCGCCCTGTCGAGCCACAGCACATTCTCGATGACCGGGTCCAGGGCGCGGCCTTCACATTTCGATGCCAGTTCCCCGGCGTACGTGAAGCGGATATAGGTTTCGTGATTGGCCGCAACGAACTGGTAGATTCCGCACAGAAACGCCGGCACAAAATTCCAGCCGGTTTCCTCCAGGGTTTCACGCACCACGGCCTGGAGCAGTGTTTCACCTTTTTCGACATGCCCGGCGGGCTGGTTGAGGACGCTTTTCCCATTGTAGGACTCCTGCACCAGCAGATACTTTCCGTCACGGGTGGCCAGGGATGCGACGGTGACATGGGGGTACCACCGGTCATTGGCCCCGGGACGTTCAATCGGGTCCATTGCGCTGCTTCACCGGGTGGTCGGGCATGTTGGCGCCGTAGCGCCTGAAAAAATCAGGGGCGAGGATCTCAACGAAACGTTTTGCCTGTGCAGGAATGAATTTTCCGCGGCGCAGGACAATTCCGTAGTTGCGGGCCGGAAAATGTTCTTTCACGGGGATGACGGCCAGCCGGTCCGATTTTTCCAGGCAGACCTCGGTGACGATTGAAATTCCCAGGCCCATTTCGACGTAGCGTTTGATGACCGTCCATCCACCGGTCTCGAGAATGACCCGGTGCTCGAGATTGTGCTGCTGGAAGATGGATTTGACCAGGCCCCAGGTGCTCAGATAGCGTGGCGGCAGGATCAGATCACAGCCGGCAATGTCTTGCAGGGTCACTTTCCGCCGTTTCGCCAGGAAATGGTCCGGGGGGGTGATCAGGACGGGGGAATAGGTCAGGACCGGATAGTAATTCAGGTCCTCGGGGGTGTCGAACATGGAACTCACGATAAAATCGACTTCATCCGCCCGGACCATCGCCAGCCCATCCGCACCGGTGACGTTGTGCAGCCTGATCTTGACCTCGGGATACCGGTCTGAATACTGTTTCAGATGTACGGGCAGCACATTCAACAGGATGGATTCTCCTGCCGCGATGTTCAGGTATCCGCTGTTGAGGTCCCCGCACCGTTCCGCGAAGGTGTCACGCAGGGAATCCATCCCGTCCACCATGGGCAGGGCAATGTCCAGCAGGGCCTGTCCATCGGGGGTCAGGTTGATTTTGGGCCCGCGCCGCTCAAACAGCAGGGTGTTCAGCTCCCGCTCCAATGCCTGGATCTGCAGGGAAACCGACGGCTGACTCAAATAGAGCTGCTCTGCTGCCCGGGAAATACTGCCTGTTTTCGAGGTGTAGCAGAAAGCGCGGAGTTGCTTGAGCCGGTTTTGCTTGTAGTAAGAGGCCGCTTTGGGTTTCATTCCTTATTGTTCGGAATGGATGGTTGCTGCCGGACCGCCCTGGTCAGACAATCGCATTAATTTTCCTCTTTCCAGGCATCAGGGAGGGTAATGCCTGCACCAAAAAAATAGGCTTCCATTTGGCTCGCCAGATACTGCTTGTGTTCCGCATTCAGAGGATTCAGCTTGTATTCGTTGATCAAGATCGTTTGTTGTCGCAGCCAGTCCTGCCACGCTTCTTTCGAAATCTCGTCAAAGATTCTCTGTCCCAGGTCTCCGGGCCAGGTGGGGTGGTCCATCCCCTCCAGTTCCCTGCCCAGTTTTGCACACTGCACCATGCGGGTCATCGGCTGTCTCGTCTACAGTACTTGTTTGAACACTTTCTTCATGGCTGCCGGAATGGCCACCGGGTTGTCTGGTTCCGGTTTGTACCAAAGATAACGGCGGTTGTCCATGGCCATCGCAGCGGTATCCACAACTTCGCAGACAACCGGCAGGATATCCAGCTGAAAATGCGTCAATTCGTGGCGGACGCGATGTGTTTCCCGTCCACCGCTGACCCGTATTCCCAGTTCCGACCGGCACCATGCCCCGTACTCCCCGAATTCCGGAGGAACTTCAGGCAATGCCCACAGGCCGCCCCAGATTCCCCTGGGGGGTCGCTTGATGAGCAGGATTTCCGACTCCCGGTTCTGCAAAACCAGCATGCGCATCATCCGTTTGGGTTTCCGGGGTTTTGTCCGGCGCTGCGGATAGGCTTCCGGGTTCCCCTGTGCAAAGGCGATGCACGACGGTTTCAGGGGACAGGCCGCACAGCCAGGGCGATGGCGGGTGCACAGTGTCGCGCCCAGATCCATAATGGCCTGGGTATAGGCCGCGACCTGCGCCCGGGGGGTTAACCGTTCGGCCTTTTCCCACAACCGTTTTTCCACTGCCCGGTCTCCGGGGTACCCCGGGATGGCGAAGCAGCGGGTCAGTACGCGCTTGACGTTTCCATCCAGTATGGGGTGCCGCTGATTCCCGGAAAAGGCCAGAATGGCCCCCGCAGTCGAGCGGCCGATCCCGGGCAGCGCCAGGACCTCCTCAAATTGGTCCGGAAAAACATGGCCGTGCTCATCCCGGATGATCCGGGCGGTCCGATGCAGGTTCCGGGCCCGCGCATAATAGCCCAGCCCCGCCCAGCAGGTCATCACTTCTTCCTGGGTCGCGTCAGCCAGGGACCGGATGGTGGCAAAGCGGGCCATGAACTTTTCATAGTACGGGATGACCGTGTCGACCCGGGTCTGCTGAAGCATGATCTCGGCCACCCAGATCCTGTAGGGGTCCCGGTCGATTTGCCATGGCAGTGATTTTCGGCCGGACGTTTCATACCAGTCCAGCAATCGACAGGCAAAACCTTTCTCTGTTTGTCCGGGTTCCCTTACCATTCAGTCATTGTTCATTCAGCCATGATTAAATTGAAACGGCAAGCAACCGGACACCGAACACACTGCAAAGATGAAATCGGGTAGTATATCCCAAATAATGGGATGGTCCGCCCCTGCGCGGGCAGACCGGGACGATGACCGCTTTTTTGCACCTAGAGATGAACCGCATGACCCACCGCGGGATTCCGCGGACCCGGGAACAACGAAATCCCCGATACGTGGCGAACCATGTCGGGGCGGATGAATGGCCATGACGACAGCAATCGATACACGCCGGCCGGTTTGGGGCCGTGCCGGGCAGCCGGCGGGCAAAACGCCGGATGGGGGCGCCTCCCGGGCCGGGGAGGGCTCTTGCGGAGCCGCTGCCGTTTCTGCGCCTGGGGGGTAAGCCGCGTTGTCGTGCAATCCGGATATCATGGTGTTCGCACGCAAGGGGATCCTGCTGCTGGGTTGCTTCCTGTTTCCGGTGATGGCGCTGGCACAGTCCACCCTGATTCGCAGCCATGCCATTGCCATGCACGGCGAACCGAAATACGCCGCAGACTTCCCCTATTTTGACTACGTCAATCCGGATGCGCCGAAAGGGGGCATGATCCGGCAGGGTGCGCGAGGGACCTTTGACAGTTTCAACCCCTGGATCGACAAGGGGACCCCGGTCTCGCCCGGGTCCATCGAAACCCTGACCGTGCAATCCCGGGATGAAGCGTTTACCCGGTACTGCCTGCTGTGCGAAGAAATGGTGTATCCCGAGGACCGGTCCTGGATCATCTTCTATCTGCGCGAACAGGCCAGGTGGCACGACGGCCGTCCCGTCACCCCGGACGATGTGGTGTGGTCATTCAACACCCTGCTGGAAAAGGGCCAGACGTTCTATCACTTCTATTACGCGGATGTCGAAGAGGTACAGGCGATTGAAGACAACGGCGTCCGGTTTCAGTTCAAGAATACGGGAAACCGTGAACTTCCCCTGATTCTGGGGGACCTGCCGATCTTGCCCAAACACTACTGGGAAAGGGAAGAGAACGATATCGCCAAAACCACCTTGACGCCCCCCCTGGGCAGTGGGCCCTATCGGATCGAGGCGTTCGATGCCGGGCGTTTCTATACCCTGGAAAGGGTTGAAGATTATTGGGGAAGGGATTTGCCGGTCAATGCCGGCATCCATAATTTCAACACCAGGCGGGTGGATTTCTTCCGGGACCGCATCCCGATCCGCCTGGCTCTGAAAGCGGGGGACATTGACTATTACTACGAAAACACGGCGAAAAGCTGGGCCACCGAATTTGATATCCCCGCGGTTCAGTCCGGTTGGCTGGTGAAGGAAACGGTGGAGCATTCCGCTCCCCAGGGAATGCAGGCCTATGTGATGAATCTTCGCCGCGACAAGTTTCAGGACCCGCATGTCCGACAGGCCATTTCGTTGGCGTTTGACTTTGAATGGACCAACCAGAATATCTTCTACCATCAATACACGAGGTCAAAAAGTTTTTTCAGCAACTCCGAATTGGCGTCTTCGGGGATTCCGGAAGGCGATGAGCTGGCCGTGCTGGAGGAATATCGCGACCAGTTGCCGGAGGCGCTGTTCACCCGCCCGTTTGTGGTTCCCGAAACCGATGGCAGCGGATGGTCCAGGGAGAACCTGCGAAAGGCACTGGCCCTCATTGACGAGTCTCCATGGATGATCCGGGAGGGGAAGCTGGAGAACCCGCAGGGCCGGAAACTGACCATTGAATTCTTGCTGTACAGCAGTTCCTTTGAGCGGCTGGTTCTGCCCTATGTGGCGAACCTGAAGCGTATCGGCATTGACATGAAGGTCCGGATTGTGGATACCGGGCAGTATGTGAACCGGTTGCGGGCATTCGACTTCGATATGATTGTGGGGG
>WTGA01000087.1 GCA_011523765.1 Gammaproteobacteria bacterium | reverse complement strand
ACCCGCCGGATGGCGGACCCTCCAGGGGAAGAATGGGGTAAACTATTCCTGAGCAGGAACCTGGATACTGCAAAAACCCGAGCAACGCAAAACCCTCGATAACTCTTGGGCTTGCCTAGGGCGGAATGGGATGGTAGTGTCCAAGGGGATTCCGTCGAGTTGCCCAATGACATCATGAAGGCTATCCGCAAGAGTGATGGATTTTTGGTCAATGTGATTGCTGAAATAGCGGTTTCTATGTGGATTGGTTACGAGATTGGTGGTGCGCATGCTATGGAGAAGTCGGGTGCCAAAATCATGTATAGCCAAGTCGGCCGTTTACCGTCTGTCGTAGGTGCCTTGAAGACGTTGCGGAGCCGAAAGAACTAGATGCTTGGATCGTCAGATATGTGCGATAGACGAAAGAAGCATATGCCGTTGGTGTAAGGAAAGGCCAAAGGCATTTGGATTCAATGGTGATGTGAAATTCCAATTCAAAAGGAGGTAGGCAAGAGCGATGCGGACCCCCCTGCAAATAGTGTTGATCCGTGATCCTCGCGATCGTGGAACGGATGTTTACGCTGATACTTTGAGGCTAGCTTTTGAGGGTAGCGCAGGGACAGCAGGATCGTCCAGCGCATATTTGGACGATGCGGTGGACCTAGGGATCCGGGTCTTAGAGCCGACGGAGGGAGTTACAGATAAAGAAGTCGAACGGTTGCTGGATGGCGCGGAGCACACCGTAGTCGTAGTGATAGGAGAAGTGCACGACCCGACCTCGCTATTCGAAATGAGGCTTGGTAGGAACAATTTCGTGCAGGTGGTGGCTCCGTTGCCTCCGAGTACAGGGGACATGCAAGGGGAAAAGGCGCAGGACGGAGTTGAACCCGCTCTGGCACCCGTAGTAACCGCTTTGCGGACAATGCAAAGTGCCCGACGAGTCCTGGCCCAGGGCACCGGCGATGAAGATGATGATGGTAAAGGCAGTCTGAAGTTATTCATCAGTCATGCAAAGATAGACGGCGTTGCTATGGCAAAGTCGTTGATCGCAATCCTCAAACAACTGCGAGAGGCCGATCAACAAAATCTGGAGTTTGAATACTTCTATGACGACGAACACCTGAACCCCGGAGTGGTGTGGAGCCAAGTCTTGGATGCTGAGGTAAGAAAGTCGGTGTTGATTGCGCTCCGTACGGAGGGGTATGAAAGCAGGTATTGGTGTCGGAGGGAATTTCTGTCGGCCGAATGCAACGGGATGCCAATCATTGTGGTTGACCTTCGCAAGGCACAATATCATGAGAGCGCTTTGCTGCCGTTCGATCTGGTCCCAACTGTTCGCGTGCATGACGGCAATGTGATTCGGGTACTGCTGCACGCTATGGCGGCGCATCTGAGAGCGCTACGAGTGCGAAGTCAAGCGCCCAGTGGGGTCAGGGTATTGCCGCATCGACCGTCGGTGTATTCTCTGGATGGTGTAAGCCAAGTGGCGAGCGTGGAGAATACGGAGAAAATCGCCTATCCCGGGCCCAGGTTGCCAGATGCTTTCAGACGAGCGGTGGAACCGATTTTGACGCAAGGTAGCTGGCAGATGAAATTGGTGACGTTCGACGACTTGGAGGGTTGCTAAGATGTGGTCGGTGGGAATTTCGGCCTCTCCGTGCGCGGACGCAGAGAGGATTGGCTACGATAATAGGCAGATTAACCGAATCGTGATCAGAGTGGCGCAGTTCTTCCTCAATCGGGACATGCGAGTGATTTTCGGTCACGATTGGCGTGAAGACGGAGTGATGCGCGCAGTAGCTGAGTACGCGAGCAAAGTGGCCGCGGGTGCGAAGAGTTTTGAAGAGACTTCCGCTGGTGTGCGATCTAGGCGCGAAGAAGACAAAGAGCAAGCGAGAATGCTCAATGTTGTCCCGACTGAACGAGAGTCATTGAATAGGGCCGCCCTTGATGCGGAACACGACGGTGGAGGAGTGCTTAGGGTGATATCCACTAGGGAGCGGTTCTGGGAGGAAACCTGGGAACAAAACCGTTCGGCCGAGTTGACAGTGCTCCGCAAATGGATTACTGGCCTACTGGATCCAGGATGCCGAATTTGTTTGGGCGGAAAAGAGAAAGGGTACGAGGGAGTTGAGCCTGGGGTAATGGAAGAGGCGAGGATAGCGTTGCAATGCGAGAAGCCGCTGTATTTGTTGGGTGGATTCGGTGGAGCGACGCGGAGCTTTGGAGAAAACGACGTATATGGTAGTTCGAAATACTGGCTATCAGATAATGGTCTTGGGGAAGAGGTTAAACGAGAACTATTCGACACCACCGATATTGAGCGCGCTCTTCGCATAATATCAAATGGAATAAGTGAGCTGAAAGACTGACTGTAGGGCTTTGTGCGTAGAGGGTCCAGCAAATGGCTTGTGATGGGTTAGAGCTAACTGCTATTTTTCCGTCTCATGTGCCTATGAAGGTCGTATGTGCATTTGCCACGGCCTTCGAAGGTCGCGTTGCCCGACTATGTGCTCGGACACATAGTCCGGCACGACAATCTCGACCACCCCGCCCAGGAAATCGAAGGTCCGGATGTGCGAGCCGATCCAGTCCGACAGTCCCTGGGTCCAGGTGGCTTCGGCATAGGTGTAGTTCGACGCCCCCAGCACGGCCACGAACACCTGAGCATCGCGGACCTCCCCGGTGTCGGCATCGATCACAATCGCAACAGTCTGCCCGGCGTAGTCCACGAACAGCTTCTCGCCCGCCCGGTGGTCCTGGCGCATGACCCCATCCTGCCCAGCCATTCCCGGTACTGATTGCAGAACCAGGAATATTGATACCCTGTGGAATCGGTGGCCCGGTATTCCTCCCACAGCAAGTACAGGGTGACGCTCTTGCGTTTCATCTCCCGGTACACCCGGGACCAGTCCGGGACCGGCCAACGGACCCCCGCTTGCTCGGCACGGCGGACAAAGTTCGATACGGTCGGACGGCTGATTCCGCAGCTGCGGGCGATTTGCCGGTGGCTCAATCCGTCTGCTTTCTTCACGAAGGACTTCTTTGATCTTTCTCATGGACAACCTCTTTGCGGGCATCGTGGACTCCTCCATTCAGTAGTGAAAAGTCCACCATACCGGGTTCTGGTTATCCGCGTTGCTTTACTCCGTTACCCCGTGATTGCAGGGTGGTCACCTTCCCGTGGAATGAGTGGTCACTTTCGCGTGGAATACACAGGTTAAGTCGGCGATTCCCGGAAAAACCCCCTGAATTAATTGAAAACCGGGTCGAATCGCGGAAGTCGGGTTAGCGCCGGAATTCCGGTACGCCAGGCGAACTGGCAAATGGTAGAGGGTGAAAGTCCCTTGGAACA
>WTGA01000034.1 GCA_011523765.1 Gammaproteobacteria bacterium | reverse complement strand
CCGCCCGGAAGAATGCCCGCAGTCCAATCGAACGCGAAAGACCGGTCAATTCAAGCCACCATGGAGGAGCCGGGAACCGTCCCCGCCGGCATTCCCTGGTGCCGGTCGCCGGTCCGGGCTGCGAAAGAAGATGGTTCCCCGTCATTCAGGGAAATTCCGATTTCCGGAATTCGCCGAATGTCCCGGACTCGATCTCCCGGCGAATTTTTTTCATCAAATCCTGGTAGAAGTGGACATTGTGCAGGGAACACAGCCGGGCCCCCAAAATCTCGTTCTGCTGGTGAAGATGCTTCAGGTACGACCGGGAATAGTGGGCACAGGTATAGCACCCGCAGGCGGCATCAATGGGCCGGGTATCCATCCTGTATCGTGAATTCCGGATTTTCACCACACCATCGCTCGTATACAGCCATCCATTTCGGGCATTTCTCGTGGGCAGCACACAATCAAACAGGTCCACACCCGCCGCCACGCATTCGACAATGTCCCGGGGTGTCCCCACCCCCATCAAATACCGGGGTTTGCCTGCCGGCAATCGAGGTGCGGTCTCGTTGACGACGCGCATCATTTCCTCTTTGGGCTCCCCCACGGACAGGCCGCCGATTGCGTAACCGGGAAAGTCGATTTCCATCAGCCTTTCCATGGACTCCATGCGCAAATCCGTATACATGCCGCCCTGCAGGATTCCGAACAATGCTCCGTTCCCCCGGTAACTGTCCTTGCATCGCCCCGCCCACCTGGCCGACAGTTCCATGGATTCCGCCGCTTCGTCCCGGGTTGCAGGCCAAGTTGTGCACTCATCGAAAGCCATCGCGATGTCGGACCCCAGTTTACCCTGTATCTCCATGGATTCCTCCGGCCCGAGAAAAATCCTGCTTCCATCCACCGGCGAACGGAATGTGACGCCTTGCTCGTCCAGGGTGCGCAACGCTTCCAGGCTCCATACCTGGAACCCGCCCGAATCCGTGAGAATCGGTTTTTGCCAGTTCATGAAGTCATGCAGGGTCCCATGGGCCTGGATCACTTCCATTCCCGGGCGGAGAAACAGGTGAAAGGTGTTGCCAAGGAGAATGTCGGCACCCGTCGCAGCCACCTCTTCCGGTGCCAGCGATTTCACGGTCCCACGGGTACCCACCGGCATAAATGCCGGGGTCCGGATACTTCCCCTGGGCAGTTTCAATGTGCCCCGTCTTGCCTGGTCCTCCCTGGCCTGTATTTCAAACTTCATGGTCTTCGCTCCACAAACATGGCATCTCCGTAACTGTAAAACCGGTACTGTTTTTCAATGGCACCCTGATAGGCGGCCCGGGTCCTTTCCAGGCCTGCAAAGGCACTGACCATCATCAAAAGCGTCGATTTCGGCAAGTGGAAATTGGTAATCAGGGCATCCACAACCCGGAACCGGAACCCGGGTAAAATGAACAGGCCGGTATCGGTTGATGTGGGCAACAGCCTGCCCTCACGAACCGCGCTTTCGAGTGCACGGACCACGGTCGTACCCACCGCGATGATCCGCCCCCCCCGGGACCGGGCCATTGTGATCTTTTCACAGGTTTCCGCCTCGACGGCCATCCTTTCCCGGTGCATCCTGTGCCGGCTCACATCTGCAATTCGGACCGGCTGGAAAGTTCCTGCGCCAACATGCAGCGTCACCGATGCGGTGTCCACGCCCCGCTGCCGCAGCCGGTCGAGCAATTCCCGGTCAAAATGCAAGCCGGCTGTCGGCGCGGCGACGGCACCGGGAACGCGGGCATAGACCGTCTGATAGCGTTGGATGTCATGGTCTTCGGGAGCCCGGCTGATATATGGCGGCAGGGGCGTCCGGCCATATTTTTCGAATACCTCCCGGGGATGATGGCCCGCAGGGAACCGCAGAAGGTAGAACTGGTCCTGCCTGCCCACCACCTTCAGCCTGAACTCGCCAAGTTCGATCACCTGGTTGATCCGGACCGGCTTGCTGGAACCCAGCAGCACCAGCGCGTGGCAGTCATCCTCGATCCTTTCGAGCATGATTTCCACTTTGCCGCCGGTCGGTTTCCTGCCGGACAGGCGTGCCGGCAGCACCCGGGAATCATTGACCACCAGCAAATCCCCTGCGTTCACGAGTTGGAGGAGATTTTCAAAGGTACAATGCTGCAGGTCACCGGGCTGGTCTCCCAGTACAAGCAAGCGGCTGGCCGTACGGCTTTCCAGCGGATACTGGGCGATCAGCGCTTCAGGCAGCTCGTACTCAAACTGCTGGACATCCATACTGTGAGACTGGAATCATGGTCGTTGGATTGTAGGGGATTCCCGGGCCCGGATGTACTACTGGCGGGCATTCAAATCCCTGCGGGAAGACCGTGCAGGGGTATCGTGTATTGCATCCCCGTGAAAAACACTATATCTTCTGCGGGCAGGCCGGGGTGGCGAAATTGGTAGACGCGCCAGACTCAAAATCTGGTTGGGGCAACCCAGTGTCGGTTCGAGTCCGACCCTCGGTACCAGGATTCCCGTGGCGGTCCCGTTCATGGGGTGGTCTGGATAAAGTATGGTCAGCATCATGAAATCGGAAAAACCCGGTACCACCAAACCCCGGAACCGGTCAGCCACCTCTCCCCTGTTGAAAAAGGGGCACATCCATCCGTCCGACAGGGATTACAACCGGAACAGGGAGAAACGCAGACTCAGGGATGAAGTTGACCGCCGGGGAACCCGTTGATTCCGGGTCGGACCGGAAAGCGACCCTTCTGGATAAACCTGCCTGAAACAGGTAGACTAGTACCGTGAATATTCCAAGAGATTGAACATGACCAACAGACGAAATCGAACCAGCACCTCGTCTAAACCCATTGATGTCAGCGGCAAAACGATGATTGGCGAAGCCATCAAGATCGTCGGCAACATCACCGGAAAAGAAGACATTATCATTAACGGCACTGTGGAAGGGGAAGTGGATTTCCGCGATCATTTCGTGGTGGTGGGGAATTCCGGGCAGGTCAATGCCAACATCAGCGCCAAATCCATTCGCGTCGACGGCACGGTCAAGGGAATACTGCGGGCCACGGAAGAAGTCAATATTCTCCCGACGGGCAAAGTCACCGGGGATATTCGTGCGCCCCGCATGATCCTGGACGAGGGAAGCCAGTTCAAGGGCTCCGTCGATACAGAAGAAATTTCCCGCATGGACAGCCGGACATCCAAGCTCCAACTGGCGGGGCCCGGTCTGAGAAAGAACTGAACCCCGGATTCCACCCGGGTTTTTCCACCCGGCACCGGTTCCGGGCAGGCGGCCCGGAAAGGCTTATCCGCCGGTGGCCGCCGTTTCGACCGTGGCGGCCAGTTTCCGGGCCAGTCTCTGCACCTGGTACCGGTCGTCCCCCTCGATCATGACCCGGATTACCGGCTCCGTGCCGGATGCCCTGAGAACGACCCGGCCAATCCGCCCCAGTTGTCTTTCCGCATCCGCCGCGGCATTCTGTACTCTCTTGTGTGAAACCAGTGATTTCCCGTTGGCCCGGCCGATCGGCACGTTGAGTATCAGCTGCGGGTAGGTCTCCATGCCCCGGGCGAGTTCAGACAGCGGTTTGCCCCGGACCAGCATGGCTTCAAGGATTTCGAGTGCCGCGACGATCCCGTCCCCCGTGGTACTTTTATCGAGGCACAGAATGTGGCCGGAGGATTCCCCCCCGAGCAGCCAGCCATTTTCTGTGAGGGCCTCATGAACATGCCGATCCCCGACACGGGTGCGCTGGAATGCGATGGAAGCGGTCTTCAGTGCCAGTTCAAGACCGAGATTGCTCATCACCGTGCCGACCACCCCGCCGTTCAGCCTGGTGCTTTCCTGCCGGTATTTCGCCAGCACATAGAGGATCCGGTCACCGTTCATTCTATTGCCCTGGTCATCGACGATCACCAGCCTGTCGGCATCCCCGTCCAGTGCGATACCCAGGTCAGCGCCGGTTTCTCTCACTTCCCGGGTCAGCAGCGCCGGATGGGTGGAACCGCAGTCCCGGTTGATGTTGAAGCCATCCGGTTTGTTTGCGACCGCAATCACCTCGGCGCCGAGTTCAGAAAACACCCGGGGCGCCACGTCATACGCCGCACCGTTTGCACAATCCACGACAATCTTCAGACCGGAGAGACTGAGGTGGTGTGGAAAGGTGCTCTTGCAATGCTCGATGTAACGTCCATAGGCATCGGGGAATCGTTTCGCCTTGCCCAGTTTTTCGGAGGAAACGCTGCGCAGCGGCTGCCTCATCATCCGGTCAATCTTTCTGGCCAGGTCATCCCGCAATTTCGTTCCTTCCGGAGAAAATATCTTGATGCCGTTGTCCCAATAGGGATTGTGCGATGCGCTGATGACAATCCCGGCACAGGCCCGGGCCGTGCGCGTGAGATACGCAATCCCCGGGGTGGGCATGGGGCCCAGGAGATACACATTCACCCCGGCCGCAGAAAACCCCGCTTCGAGGGCGGCCTCCAGGAGATACCCGGAAACCCGGGTATCCTTCCCGATCATCACATTGTCACCACCCCGGGAGGTCGAGAATACGCGGCCGGCGGCCCAACCCAGCTTCAGGATGGTTTCGGGGGTGATGGGCTCGCTGCCGAATTTTCCTCTGACGCCGTCTGTGCCAAAAAGAGAATCGGTCATCTGCCACCAGGCTTTCGAATCAGCCGGAGCGGCTTGGATCGGGCAGGTCGAGGTCAGACTCTTCCAGGTCGAGGCCATCATCCGCCGAATGGGCTGACGGGGAGGCCGTTCCCCCTTTTGGCCGGTTGCCCGGGTCAACCACATCCGGAGGGGTCGGGGGCCTGCCCGCCATGATTTCATCCACTTGGCCGGAATCCAGGGTTTCCCACTCCAGGAGCGAGGTGGCCATGACTTCAATCTTTTCGCTGTTTTCTTCGATGATTTTGCGCGCCCGGGCATATTCCTGGGAAATAATCCGGCTGACTTCCCTTTCCACCCTTTCAGCGGTCTTGGGACTGACATTGCGCTGTGTCGACATCTCCCGGCCCAGAAAGACTTCGCTCTGGTTGTCTCCGAACACCCTGGGGCCAAGCAAATCACTCATCCCCCATCGTGCGACCATGTTCTGCGCCATTTGCGTCGCCTGTTCAAAATCATTGGCCGCCCCGGTGGTCATCTGGTTCATAAACACTTCTTCGGCGATTCTGCCGCCCATCAGGACCGCGATTCTTGCCAGCAGGTATTCCCGGTTGTGGCTGTACCGGTCTTCCTCGGGCAACTGCATCGTGACCCCCAGTGCCCGCCCCCGCGGAATAATCGTGACCTTGTGAACGGGGTCGGTGAACCCGGAAAGCACTTTTGCAACCACCGTGTGACCGGACTCGTGGTAGGCCGTGTTCCTGCGCTCTTCCTCGGGCATGACAATGGAACGTCTCTCCACACCCATCAGCACTTTGTCCTTGGCCTTCTCGAATTGCTCCATGCAGACCAGTTTCCGGTTTTCCCTGGCCGCAAACAGGGCGGCTTCGTTGATCAGGTTCGCCAGGTCGGCACCGGAGAACCCCGGCGTCCCCCGGGCAATGACAACCGGGTCGATGTCATCGTCCAGCGGCACCTTCTTCATATGTACCCTGAGGATCGCTTCGCGACCCCGTATGTCGGGCAGCGGCACGGTAACCTGGCGGTCAAACCGGCCCGGCCTGAGCAGTGCCGGGTCCAGCACATCGGGGCGGTTTGTCGCCGCAATCACAATGACGCCTTCCCCCGCATCGAAACCATCCATTTCCACCAGCAGCTGATTCAGGGTCTGCTCCCGTTCATCGTGGCCCCCGCCCAAACCGGCTCCTCTCTGGCGGCCCACCGCATCAATCTCGTCGATAAAGATAATGCAGGGAGCATGTTTTTTTGCCTGGCCAAACATATCCCGGACCCGGGAGGCCCCCACTCCCACGAACATTTCGACAAAATCGGAACCCGAGATGGTGAAGAAGGGAACCTTGGCCTCCCCGGCGATCGCCTTGGCCAGAAGCGTCTTGCCGGTTCCCGGGCTGCCCGTCATCAACACTCCCCTGGGAATCCGCCCGCCCAATTTCCGGAAACGCGACGGGTCCTTGAGGAACTCCACCAGTTCCCCCACCTCTTCCTTGGCTTCATCCACCCCGGCCACGTCTTCGAAGGTAATGTGGTTCTTGTCCTCGGTCAGCATACGCGCCTTGCTTTTGCCGAAACTCAGTGCACCTCCCCGGCCGCCGCCCTGCATCTGTTTCATGAAAAATATCCACACGCCGATCAACAGCAGGATCGGAAACGAACTGATCAGCAAGTGCATCAGCAGCGAGGTTTCCTCGGCTTTCTTGGCCTTGATTTCAACCTGGTGGCTGACCAGGTCATCCACGAGCTTGGGATCATTGGGGGCATAGGTGACGAATGATTTGCCAGTGTGGGTGATCCCGTTGATCACTTCATTGTCAATCTCGACCGCCGCAACACTTCCCTGGCGGACCTGGTTGAGAAACTCGGAATAATCGATTTCAGTACTGCTTCCCCCTTCGGGATCAGTAAAATTATTGAAAACAGACATCAATACCATGGCAATCACCAGCCACAGCAAAATATTCTTGGTTATGTTAGGCAATTCGCGTTCTCCAAAGATTCAATATCTTGTGAAAAGGTAGATGGTCGGGAGATTATACGGCATCTGCCCCGAAACCTCCTAAAATAGTCATTCAGTGAATGCCGCCGGAATCCATGGGTTTGAATCCTCCTCCAAGCAGGTAGACTTCCCTGGATTCTGGCCTGGATGCATCGGGCTTAATGACCCTGATTTGGTCAAAATGGCCCTGAAAACGTTTTCGGAATACATGCGCGTTTTCCCCCTCGAAATACTTGGTAAGCAACCTGCCGCCAGGCCGCAGGGCGATGCGGCAGAACTCCAGTATCGCATACTGGAGCTCTTCGGCATTGGCCTGGTCGGCAGGACGTATTCCTGTGATATTGGGGGCCATATCCGATAATACAAGGTCAAACCACCCATTCGGGGACGAATCTCTGGCCTGCCGCCGGGTTTCCGGGTCGGTAAAATCACCCTGTATGAACAACGTCTTCTCCAGGGGGGGCATGGGCAGTCTGTCCACACAGGTAATCCGGTTGCGGGCACTGATTCGCGAACTGGCGTACTGCGACCAGCCGCCCGGCGAGGACCCCAGGTCAATAATCCGGGAATCCGGCCGGATCAGGTTGTATTTCCTGTCGATGTCGATGAGCTTGTAAACCGAGCGGGCACGATAGCCGCTCTGCTGTGCCTTGCGCACATACTGGTCACCCAGATGCCGGTCCGCCCAGTTGCGGGACTTGCGGTTTCGCCGGCGTCCGGGCATCTCGGGAGCCACCGGCCGTCGAACTAGTCGTCCGCGTCCTGCAGGTCGTCACCCAACGGCCGGTCCACCAGCTGAACAAACGCCATGGGCGCATTGTCACCCTTGCGATAGCCGCACTTCAGGATTCTCAGGTATCCGCCCGGCCGGTCCTTGAAATGCGGCCCCAGATCATCAAACAGTTTGCCGACCATGTCGCGATTGCGAAGCTTTGCAAAGGCCCGGCGGCGGTTGGCGACGCTGGAGGTTTTCGCCAAGGTAATCAGCGGCTCGGCAAACCGCCGCAGCTCCTTTGCCTTGGGCAGGGTGGTCCTGATCTGCTCATGCAGAAAAAGGGAATTGGCCATGTTGCTGAACATGGCCTTCCGGTGGGAGGTGGTTCGGTTCAGGCTGCGCCCGGCTATTTTATGTCGCATTTTCTAGTACAGCTCCATGGGGATGACTTCCTCCTTGCTCAATGAAGAAGGAGGCCAGTTTTCAAGCTTGGCTCCCAGAAACAGGTTTCTTTCCGCAAGCACATCCTTGATTTCCGTGAGGGATTTTTTTCCCAGATTCGGAGTCTTCAGCAGTTCGGTTTCCGTATGCTGGACCAGGTCCCCGATATAGTAGATGTTTTCCGCCTTCAGGCAATTGGCGGAACGCACGGTCAGTTCAAGGTCATCCACCGGTTTCAGCAGCGCGGGATCGATTTTAGGCTCTTCTTCCACCTGGCTTTGCACCATGGATTCCTCGAGATTGACGAATACCGAAATCTGGTCATGCAGGATGGTTGCCGCGCGCCGGACGGTCGTTTCGGGGTCAATGGACCCGTTTGATTCGATGTCCAGCACCAGGCGGTCCAGGTCGGTCAGTTGTTCTACCCGGGCATCTTCCACCGTATAGGAAATCTTGCTCACCGGACTGTATGAGGCATCCAGGTGGATCACCCCGACGGCACGGCTTTCATCGGAATCCTTCAACCGGCTTTCCGCGGTTTCGTACCCGCGTCCCCGACGGATGACCAGCTCCATGTACAGCTCCGCGTCCTTGGACAGCGTTGCGATATGATGACCGGGGTCCACCAGCTCCACATCATCGCTCAGTTTAATGTCTGCGGCGGTGACCACCCCGGGCCCCTTTTTCTGGACACGGACCGTGGCTTCGTTCCGGTTGTACATGATCACCGAAAGCGTCTTCAGGTTCATCAGGATATCGATCACATCTTCCTGCACTCCTTCCAAAGTGGAGTATTCGTGAAGCACGCCTTCGATCCGGACCTCGGTCACGGCACAACCGGGCATGGACGACAGCATGATACGACGCAGGGCGTTTCCTAGGGTATGCCCGAACCCTCTTTCCAGGGGCTCAATCGTAATTCTGGAGTGTTGCTGGTCGATGGTCTTGGCTTCAACCAATCGTGGCCTTAGAAATTCTACAGTGGGATCCTGCATCTGTTTTCCCCGTTAATACATGACGAAGTTAAAATTAAAACCGGACGACTCTGTGATTTTCTGCTCTGCTACTTGGAGTACAGTGCTACCACCAGGGCCTCATTGATATCGGGAAGCAAATCACTGCGCTCGGGCAATGACCGGTAGGTTCCCTTCACTGCCGTCGTGTCCACATCGACCCAGGAAACGAACCCGACCTGCTCGGCGATTTCCAAAGCGGACTTGATTCTCAGCTGCTTCTTTCCCTTTTCCGCCACCTCGACCTCCGCCCCGGGTTTCACCTGGTAGGAAGGGATGTTGACGGTGGTCCCGTTGACCCGGATGCTTTTGTGGCTGACCAGCTGGCGGGCTTCGGCACGGGTCACTCCAAATCCCATTCGGTACACCACGTTGTCCAGCCGGCTTTCCAGCAACTGCAAGAGATTCAAACCGGTTGATCCGGGAATTCTCGCTGCTTCCTTGTAATAGTTGCCAAACTGCTTTTCCAGTACGCCGTACATGCGGCGAAGCTTCTGTTTTTCGCGCAGCTGGATTCCGTAAACCGTATTGCGCGGCCGGCGTCCGGTGGTTTTGACACCGGGTATCCGGTCAAATTTGCATTTCGAATCAATCGTACGGGCCGGGCTTTTCAGAAAAAGGTCGGTGCCTTCCCGTCGGGCCAGCTTGCAAGTGGGTCCTATGTATCTTGCCATGAAGTAATACCTGTCTGCCGTCTAATACCAGTTTCAAACGCGAAACTAAACTCGCCGCCGTTTGGGAGGACGGCAACCGTTGTGGGGGATGGGTGTAATATCCGAAATCGAATGGATTTCAAGGCCCAGTGCATTCAATGCCCGGACCGCGGACTCCCGACCCGGGCCCGGGCCCTTGATTTTGACTTCCAGCTGCCTGACCCCCATTTCCTGGGCTCGCCGGCCACAGTTTTCCGCGGCCATTTGTGCCGCAAACGGCGTGCTTTTCCTGGACCCCCTGAACCCCGAATTCCCTGCGGATGCCCAGCACAGCGTGTCCCCGTGACGATCTGAAATGGTCACAATGGTATTGTTGAAGGTCGCATGAATGTGCGCAATGCCTTCAGTCAGGTTCTTCCTGATCTTCGCCTTTCCCTTGCTTCCGGATGTCTTGTTTTTTGCCATGATCTCTCTTTGGTAATGTCTATTGCGCCACTGGCCGCGACCCGCCGGTTATTTCCGGACCGGCCTGGGCGGACCTTTCCGGGTGCGCGCATTGGTTTTGGTGCGCTGCCCGTTGACCGGCAATCCCCGGCGGTGGCGAAGTCCCCGGTAGCAGCCGAGGTCCATCAATCGCTTGATATTCATGGAAACCTCTCTTCTGCGGTCCCCTTCCACCTCATATTTGGCGACCTCGGCACGGAGTCTTTCGGCTTGTGCCTCATTCAGTGCCTGCACCTTCGTTGCGCGGTTCACCCCGGCATTGTCACAGATTTGCTGTGCGGTCCTGCGGCCGATTCCATAAATGGAAGTCAGTCCGATTTCTATGTGTTTGTGATTCGGAAGATTAATTCCAGCAATACGTGCCATATTCTAGTTTCCGGTAAATTTTCCCGCGCACAGGCCATTTCCGCGAATTCCACGGGGGGAATCCAGCGGGGCGCGGATTCTATCAAAATTGTTCCTTTCCATCAATTTGCCCGGGCTTCGAAAATCCGCCTAGCCCTGGCGCTGCTTGTGGCGCGCATCCGTACAGATCACCCGGACAGTCCGGTTCCGCCGGATGATCTTGCAGTTCCTGCAGATCTTTTTCACTGAAGCTCTTACTTTCATTTTGCTCTTTCCAAGATTTCCATCCTAGCGGAGACTCCCGGCCCGGCTGAATGGCGATTTTTTCATGATGCTTTCGTACTGACGCGACATGAGATGGGACTGCACCTGGGAGATCAGGTCCATGGTGACCACCACGATAATCAGCAATGATGTCCCGCCGAAATAGAACGGCACACTCCATTGCACGATCAGGAATTCAGGAATCAGGCAGACAAAGGTAACGTAAATCGCCCCGACCATGGTCAGTTTTGAAACCACGCCATCAATATATTTTGCACTCTGGGTTCCCGGCCGGATGCCCGGAATGAACGCACCGGACTTCTTCAGGTTGTCTGCAATATCATTGGGGTTGAAAACCAGCGCGGTGTAGAAAAAACAGAAAAACACGATCATCCCGCCATAGAACAACGTGTAGACCGGTTCGCCGGGTTGCAGCTTGGTTGCGAGATCGGATAGCCAGCCCATGCCCTCGGCCTGGCCGAACCAGCTGCCGATACTCGCCGGAAACAGGATCAGGCTGGAGGCGAAAATAGGGGGAATGACCCCGGCCATGTTCAGCTTGAACGGCAAATGGCTGCTTTGCCCGGCCATCATCTTCCTGCCCTGCTGCCGCTTGGCATAGTTCACGGTAATCCGCCGCTGCCCCCGTTCGACAAACACGACAAAATAGGTCACCCCGATCGCCCCCAGGAACAAAAGAATGACGAATCCCCCGGACAATGCACCGGTCCTGGCCAATTCCAGGGTCCCGGCGACGGCGGACGGCAGTCCGGCGACAATGGAGGCGAATATGATCAGGGAAATGCCGTTGCCGATTCCCCTTTCCGAAACCTGTTCGCCAAGCCATACGAGAAACATGGTTCCTGCCGTCAGCGTTGCAGCCGTGATGATCTTGAACCCGAGACCCGGAATCAGGATGACCGGGCTCCCGGCCACCTGCTGGCTCTCAATCGCAACGGAGATCCCCATTCCCTGGAAAAGCGCCAACACCACGGTAAAGTAACGGGTGTACTGGGTGATTTTTCGACGGCCGGAGGCGCCCTCTTTCTTCAGCTGCTCCAGCGTTGGGATGACCGCGGTCATCATCTGCATGATAATGGAGGCGGAGATATAGGGCATGACGCCCAGCGCAAAGATCGACAGACGGCTCAGGGCACCGCCGGAAAACATGTTGAACACGTCAACGATGGAGCCCCGGGTTTGTTCAAACAGCGCAGCGACCGCCGCCGGGTCCACTCCCGGAACAGGGACATGGGTTCCCAGGCGAAAAACCAGCAACGCACCCACCAGAAAGAGGATGCGCTGTTTCAGTTCCGAAAGATTTCCGAACCTCCCGGAATTGGGGACTGCACGTGCCATGGCTGCCCTATTCCTCCACCTTGCCGCCTGCTTTCTCGATCGCGGCCCGGGCACCTCTGGTCGCGCCGACCCCCCGGAGGGTAACGGGCCGATTGATTTCACCGGAGAGAATGGCTTTCGCGCGCTGAATGCCCAGGCCGATCACTCCTGCCTTTTTCAGCGACTCAAGATCGACCAGATCCCCTTCCACTTTCGCCAGTTCATTCAGGCGAATTTCGGCACTGTGCCGGTTGACCCGGGAACGGAAACCGCGTTTGGGCAGGCGTCTTTGCAACGGCATCTGGCCCCCTTCAAACCCAACCTTGTGATATCCCCCGGATCGGGATTTTTGGCCTTTCGTACCCCGGCCCGCCGTTTTTCCCCTGCCCGACCCGGTCCCGCGGCCAACGCGTTTTGCACTGGACCGGGAACCTTCTGCCGGCCGGAGGGTATTCAATCTTAATGTAGACATTGGAATTACATTCTCGTCGGACTGTCAATCAAGCTGGCCGTCTTCACACCTGAGCATATAGCTCACCTTGCGGATCATACCCCGGTTTTCCGGGGTATCGAGCACTTCCACCGTTTGGTGCATTCGGCGCAATCCCAGGCCGCGCACGCAGGCCTGATGCTTTTTCAGGCGGCCATGTATGCTTCGGACCAGGGTCACCTTTACTGTTTTTTTCTTCGCCATGGGTAGTGCCCTCCCGGTTTCATCCTGCCTGGGTCGGTCGCAATTCCCGGACTTTCTTGCCGCGTTTGGCGGCCACATAGTCCGCACTGCGCATTCCCTTCAGTGCGGCAATCGTCGCCCGGGTAACGTTGACCGGGTTGGTGGTCCCGATGATTTTTGTCAGGACATTTTCGATGCCGACGACTTCAAATACAGCCCGCATCGTACCGCCGGCAATGATTCCCGTCCCCTCGGTTGCGGGCCGGAGTACCACCCGGGCGGCACCATGACGGCCCACCATCGGGTACTGCAGCGTTGTTCCATTCATCTGGACGCTGAACATATTGCGCTTCGCATCTTCCATCGCCTTTTGCACGGCAACGGGCACTTCCCGCGCTTTGCCCCGTCCCATGCCCACGCGGCCTTCGCCATCGCCAACCACGGTCAGCGCGGAAAAACCGAAGATCCGACCCCCCTTGACCACCTTGGACACCCTGCGAACATTGATCAGCTGTTCCTGGTAGGTGTCCTTGCGGTCGACATCACGCTCTTTTATTCTGGCCATCGAAAAAATCTGTAATTAAAATTTCAGTCCCTGCTCGCGGGCAGACTCTGCAAACGCCTTGACCCGACCGTGGTACCGGTATCCGGACCGGTCAAACGCGACCCGTTCGACCCCGGCGGCCTTTGCATTGACGGCCAGCGCTTTCCCGACGGCAACCGCCGCATCACGGTTGCCGCAATACTTCAGCGCCCCCTTGATTTCCGGGTTCAGGGTCGACGCGGTCGCCAGTACATTTCCCCCGGTCTGGTCAAATATCTGCGCATAAAAATGACGGGGAGTGCGGTGCACCGACAGGCGTATCGCTTCGAGCCGGGCGATTTTCCCCCTCGACTTGCGGGCTCTTCGGAGCCTTGAACTGTTCTTGTTTGCCATCTGTTTCTTCTCGATGTGGAATGGAGCCTACTTTTTCTTGGCCTGCTTGCGCACGACCCGTTCATCCGAATACCGGACTCCTTTCCCCTTGTAGGGTTCAGGCGGGCGATAGGCCCGGATTTCCGCCGCCGTCTGGCCCACCACCTGTTTGTCCGCGCCCCGTATGATGATTTCGGTCTGCGTCGGCGTTTCCACGGAGACTCCTTCGGGCATGGTATACACCACCGGATGGGAATATCCCAGACTCAAATTCAGATTCCTGCCCTGTGCCTGTGCCCGGTATCCCACCCCCGTGATATTCAGCTTTTTTTCAAATCCGCTGCCGACCCCGGTGACCAGGTTGCTGACCATGGCCCGGGTGGTGCCTGACATTGCCCGTGCATGCTTGTCGACGCGGCGATGGTTCTCCGGTACCCGGACATTGAGGACCCCGTCCTGTTCAACCAGCCCGATGCCCGGAGGGATGTCAAAGCTGAGCTCACCCTTCGGGCCCTTGGCCGTGACCCGGCCGTTGCCGATGGTCACCTCGACACCGGCCGGTACCGGTATCGGCGATTTTGCTATTCTAGACATGTTGACCCATCCTGCTGTTGCCACCTTTCACTTGTCGATTCACCCTGGATCAGAAAACGGTACAGATCACTTCACCGCCCACGCGCTGCTCCAGTGCGGCCTTGTCGGTCAGCACCCCCTTGGATGTTGAAATCAGGGCCACCCCCAACCCGTCCCGGACCGAAACCATTTCATCCATGCCGACATAGACACGCCGGCTCGGCTTGCTGATTCTTTCCAGTTCCTCGATGACCGGTTCCCCCTGGAAGTATTTCAACCGGATCTCCAGCCTTTTTTTCACGCCGTCGCCCTGCACGGAAAATCCGGCGATGTATCCCTCTTCCTCCAGGGCCCTGGCAATGGCCATCTTGCTTTTTGACGCCGGCATCTCGACGCTCACTTTTCTCGCCCGCAGCCCATTGCGTATCCGGGTCAGCATATCCGCGATGGGGTCTGACATACTCATAATCGTGACTTCCCGTATAGAATTTTCAGTGTAAAACTCACCAGCTGGACTTGACCACACCCGGGGCTTCCCCGCGCATGACCACTTCTCTCAGTTTGTTCCTGCAAAGGCCGAATTTCCGGAAATACCCTCTGGGCCGGCCCGTCAGCAGACAGCGGTTGCGCCTGCGCACCGGGCTGGAGTCACGGGGCAGCTTCTGCAGGTCAAGCATGGCCTGGAACTGGTCCTCGCCACTGGTTTGCGGGTCGACGATGATTTTCGTCAATTCCGTTCTCCTGTCCGCGTAAGCCTTGACCAGCCTTTCGCGCTTGGCCTCTCGGGCAATCATTGATTTCTTGGCCATAACCTAGCTCTTCATCGGAAAATTGAAAGCGCGAAGCAGGGCGGTTCCCTCTTCGTCATTCTTTGCGGTGGTGGTAATGCAAATGTCCAGCCCCCGCAGTGCATCCACGTTGTCATAATCGATTTCGGGAAATACGATCTGCTCCTTCAGGCCGAACGAATAATTCCCGCGCCCATCGAACGACTTGTTGGACAGGCCCCGGAAATCCCGGATTCGTGGAATGGCAACGGAAATCAGGCGATCCAGGAATTCGTACATCCGGGAACGGCGCAAGGTCACCTTGGCCCCGATGGGCCATCCCTCGCGAATTTTGAAATTCGCCTCGGACTTTCTCGCCTTGGTGATCACGGGGTTCTGGCCGGTGATTTTCTCCAGGTCCTGTGCCGCACTTTTCAGCACATTCTTGTTGGCCACCGCTTCACCCAGTCCCATATTCAGCGTGATCTTGCTGATTCGCGGAATTTCCATTGCACTTTTGTAGGAGAACTGCTGTTGCAGGGCCGGTGCAATCTCATTTTTGTATTTTTCGAATAATCGGGCCATTTCTCGAATCTTTTTTCAGTAAATCCGTGGATGTCTCTCAGTTCAGGTCAACCACTTCGTCGTTTGACTTGAAGTAACGCACTTTTTTTCCATCGGCCAGGACCCTGAATCCAACGCGTTCCCCCTTTTTGCTGACCGGGTTGTACAGGGCCAGGTTGGACAGGTGGATCGGGGCTTCCTTTTCCATGATCCCGCCCGTTTCTCCCGTATTCGGATTGCCCCGGGTATGCCGTTTCACCAGATTGACGTTGTCAACCAGTGCACGGCAATCGCCCGTAATCTTCAGGACACTGCCCCGCTTGCCCTTGTCCCGCCCGGCAATCACGATGACATCGTCGCCTTTTCGTATTCTTCTCATCGGTACTCTCTCAATCTCCGGCGGCCTGCCCCTGCACTCACAGCACCTCGGGTGCAAGGGAAATAATTCTCATAAATTTCTCGGAACGCAGTTCCCGGGTAACCGGTCCGAAGATACGGGTCCCAACCGGCTGATGGGACGCATTCAGCAATACCGCCGAATTCTTGTCGAACCGGATCAGCGAACCGTCCGCCCGACGGACTCCTGACCGGGTCCTGACGATCACGGCATCGTATACGTCTCCTTTCTTGACCCGGCTGTTGGGCAACGCTTCCTTTACCGTGATCTTCACGATATCACCGATCCGGGCATATCTCCTTTTGGATCCGCCCAACACCTTGATGCACATGACCCGCTTGGCCCCGCTGTTATCGGCAACGGACATCATCGACTGCATTTGAATCATGGTCTTTCTCCCGGATATCCTGGCCTACACCGCACGGGCGACAATTTCAACCAAACGCCAGCATTTGGACTTTGATATCGGACGGCAGGCTTCAACCCGCACCCGGTCGCCCGTTTTGCATTCATTGTTTTCATCATGCACATGCAGTTTTGTGGACCGGCGAATGTACTTTTTGTAGAGCGGGTGCTTCACCTTGCGCTCCACCAGCACAGTAATGGTCTTGTCGCAGGCCGCACTGATCACGTTGCCCTGGATCAGTCGCTTGGTTGTTTGCGGTTGGGTTTCGGTATTCATTGTCTATTTGGTGCCTGCCTTCTCATTCAGAACGGTTTTTATCCTTGCGATGTCCTTTCTCACGGTCTTGAATTGCGCCGTGTTGGCGAATTGCCCCGCCCCGCGCTGCATACGCAGATTGAACTGTTCTTTTCGAAGATCAATCAATTCTGTTTCCAGTTCTTCCACACTCTTGTTTCGGAGTTCCGCCGCTTTCATTATCCCACCTGACGACATGCAAAATTGGTTTGTAACGGCAATTTGGCGCTTGCGAGCCTGAACGCCTCTCTTGCCAGCTCTTCGGAGACGCCTTCAATTTCATACAGCATCGTCCCCGGCTTGACCAGGGCCACCCAGTATTCCGGGTTGCCCTTGCCCTTGCCCATCCGGACCTCCAGCGGTTTCTTGGAAACGGGCTTGTCCGGAAAAATGCGGATCCACATCCGCCCGCCCCGTTTCACATGGCGTGTGATGGCCCGGCGTGCCGCCTCGATCTGGCGGGAGGTCAGGCGCCCCCGGGAGGCCGCCTGCAAACCGAATTCGCCGAAACTGACCCGGTTTCCCCGCGTCGCCAGGCCCCGGTTCCGGCCCTTGTGCCGTTTACGGAATTTTGTTCTTTTGGGTTGCAACATGGCTACACTACTCTGCTCGGTTTGCGACTGCCTGTTCGCCGGCCTGGGTTCCGGAACTTTCCTGCTCGAAGATCTCGCCCTTGAAGATCCACACCTTCACGCCGATGATGCCGTACGTCGTCAACGCTTCATGGACCCCGTAGTCAATGTCGGCCCGGAGCGTATGCAGGGGCACCCGTCCTTCGCGGTACCATTCGGTGCGGGCAATCTCCGCCCCGTTCAACCGGCCGGACAGCATGACCTTCACGCCTTCCGCCCCAAGACGCATGGAATTCTGTACCGCCCGTTTCATCGCGCGCCGGAACATGATTCGCTTTTCCAGCTGCTGGCAGATGTTCTCGGCAACCAGCTTGGCATCCAGTTCCGGTTTCCGGATTTCCTCCACCGAAACCTGCACCGGGCTGCCATTGATCCGGGTCAGTTCAAAGCGGAGCCGCTCGATGTCCTCCCCTTTCTTGCCAATCACAATTCCGGGTCTGGCCGT
Organism: Gammaproteobacteria bacterium; assembly: GCA_011523765.1. GTDB lineage: Bacteria > Pseudomonadota > Gammaproteobacteria > Arenicellales > Poriferihabitantaceae > WTGA01. The sequence continues at coordinate 3,809 of WTGA01000034.1, read as the reverse complement.
GTAAATCGTCACACTCAGGTTCTCTGCGGGACGATCAATCGATATTTTGCTCACGGCGGCATTGCGGAGCCTTTTCATGAGATGGCTTCGGATTTTCAGATCACTGGCCAGTGTCCTGGCATAGTTGTTGCTATCCGCATACCAATCCGCATTCCAGTCCCTGACTATACCGAGCCGGATACCGTTTGGTTGTACTTTTTGACCCATTGCTTATTCCACTGGTTTCAGGACGGCCGGGGCTCGTCGCTCACACTGACGGTGATATGGCAGTTTCGCTTGAGAATCCGGCTTCCGCGGCCCTTGGCCCGGGCTCGCATCCGTCTCATAGTTGGTGCTTCGTCAACCATGACCTGACTGACCCACAATTCATCGATATCGGCCCCCTCATTGTGTTCTGCATTGGCAATGGCAGAATCGAGCACTTTCTTGACGGGTATCGACCCTTTCTTGTTGCTGAACTCGAGCACTTCCAGCGCCTTTTCGACAGGAAGCAAACGAATCTGGTCGGCCACCAGCCGGCACTTCTGGGCCGACAGCCGGACGTACTTGGTTACTGATCTGACCTGCATGGTTCTATCTGGCCTTCTTGTCCGCGACGTGACCGCGGTAGGTGCGCGTGGGCGCGAATTCACCGAGTTTGTGTCCCACCATGTTTTCATTGATCAAAATGGGGACATGCTGTTTGCCGTTATGCACGGCAATGGTCAGGCCCACGAATTCAGGCATGATCATTGAACGGCGGGACCAGGTTTTAATGGGCTTGCGGGAGTTTTCCGCTCTCGCGCGTTCCACTTTCGACCACAGGTGGTAGTCGACAAATGGCCCTTTTTTAATGGATCGTGGCATCGTTATTTTTTCCGTCTGCGGATAATCATGGAGGAGGTCCGCTTGTTGGCGCGGGTGCGGTACCCCTTGGTGGGCACGCCCCAGGGGGAGACCGGGTCCCGGCCGCCCGATGTACGGCCTTCGCCGCCGCCGTGCGGATGGTCGACCGGGTTCATGGCCACACCGCGGACGGTGGGCCGGATACCCTTCCAGCGCCTGGCACCGGCCTTGCCCAGCTTGCGCAGGCTGTTTTCAACATTCCCGACCTGCCCGATGGTCGCCCGGCAGGCCAGGTGGACCTTCCTCATTTCCCCGGAACGCAGTCTCAACTGGGCGTACGCCCCTTCCTTGCCGACAAACTGGACGGCCGCCCCGGCGGAACGGGCCAGCTGTGCGCCTTTTCCGGGCTTCAGTTCAACACAGTGCACCACGGTCCCCACGGGGATGTTTCTCAGCGGCATGCAGTTGCCCACATTGTATCCCCCGCCGGCGCCCGAGAGGACGGTATCGCCCTTTGACAGCCCCCGCGGTGCGATCATGTACCGGTGTTCCCCATCCCGGTAGACCAGCAACGCGATGTGCGCGCTCCGGTTGGGGTCATACTCGATTCGCTTCACCGTGGCCGGCACACCGTCCTTGTTGCGCTTGAAGTCAATGACCCGGTAGTGCCGCTTGTGCCCGCCTCCACGGTGCCGGACGGTGATGCGTCCCGCATTGTTCCGTCCGCTGATTGCGGTCTTGGGCTCCAGCAGCGGGCGATGGGGTTTTCCCCGGTGCAAACCCGGGGTCACCACCTTCACCATGCCCCGGCTGCCCGGCGTGGTCGGTTTCTGTTTTACTAAAGCCATATCGAAAACTTCTTCAATTCTTGATTACGCCCCGGCCATTTCGACAAAATCGATATCGTGGCCGTCCTGCAGGGAAACATACGCTTTTTTCCAGGCACTTTGCATTCCCGGAATCCTCCCGAACTGCTTCGCCTTGCCGCGCACGTTGGCCACCCGCACCTGTTTGACCTTGACTTCAAACAAGGTCTCGACCGCTTCCCGAATCTCGTCCTTGCTGGCGTTTTTCAGCACCCTGAAAACGACCTGGCCGTGCCGGTCCGCAACGGTTGTGGATTTTTCCGAAATCACGGGGCTGAGCAGAATCTGGTAGAGCCGCTCTTTTTTCCTGGTTGCCGCGCTCATCGCAATGCCTCATCAATGTTTTTTGCCGCCTCGGCGGTCATCAGGACCTTTTCATGGCGGATCAGCCGGACCGGGTTCACCTCGCGGCAGTGACAGACGGAAACCGCCCCCAGGTTCCTGGCGGACAGCGCCACCCCCGGGTTGTCCCCAGCGAGAATGATCAGTGCCGTCTGTGCACCCAGCCGGTCCAGCGCAGACACCAGCGCCCGGGTCTTCGGCGGCTCCATCACCAGTTCATCGACGACAATCAGCCGGTCCTGCCGGGCCAGTTCCGAGAGGATGGACCGCATGGCCGACCGGTACATTTTCTTGTTGACCTTCTGGGAAAAGTTCCGGGTGGACGCAGGGAATGCCCGGCCCCCTCCCGTGAAAATCGGGCTGCGGATGGTCCCCGCCCTGGCCCGCCCGGTTCCTTTCTGCCGCCAGGGCTTGGCACCGCCTCCCCGTACCGAAGCCCGGTTTTTCTGCGCCCGGGTGCCCTGTCTCCCTCCCGCCTGGTAGGCCACCACGACCTGGTGGACCAGGGGTTCATTGAAGTCAGCCCCGAAGTTGCGGTCCGACAAGTCGACATTGCCCGCCTCTTCGCCCGACACGGAATTGATTTTCAGTTGGATCGTCATTCTTCTCTCGCCTCAGGCCGGGTGTACGTTTTCATCCGTTTTCTGCCGCTGCGTCATGGTCCGGTTTGGGGTCCCCGGCCGGGATGACCAGGTCGTAATCCGACTTCACCGCCGGCTTGATGATCACATCCGCCCCCTTCGAACCGGGAATCGACCCGGAAACCAGGATCAGGTTTCTTTCGGCATCGATCCGGACGATATCCAGGTTTTGCTGGACCCGCCTGGCCGCCCCCATGTGACCGGCCATTTTCTTGCCCTTGAATACCCGGCCGGGGTCCTGGGCATTGCCGATCGACCCCGCCAGCCGGTGTGCCTTGGAATTGCCGTGGGTCGCCCGGCCGCCGCCGAATCCATATCGCTTGACCACCCCTGCAAACCCCTTGCCAATGGTGCAACCCGTCACATCGACTTTCTGTCCTTCTTCAAACAGGTCAACGGTCAGTTCCATCCCCGGATGGCCGTGGACCGCCCCGTCCACCCGGAATTCCCAGACCGCCCGCCCGGGAGCCACCCCGGCCTTGGCAAAATGCCCTTTCATGGCACTGTTTACGCGATGTGCACGACGCTCGCCGGTCGTCACCTGCACGCCGTTGTACCCGTCCACGTCCTGCTTGCGAATCTGGGTGACCCGGTTCGGCAGCACTTCAATCACGGTAATCGGCCGGGATTTTCCCTCTTCAGTGAAAACCCGGGTCATGCCAACTTTCTTTCCAACCAGTCCTAGTGACATCTGAATTGCCTGCTGTGTGTCTCTTTCTTTAATTGAGCTTGATTTCCACATCGACGCCCGCCGCCAGGTCCAGCTTCATCAGGGCGTCCACGGTTTTGTCGGTGGGCTGAATGATGTCCAGGACCCGTTTGTGTGTCCTGATTTCAAACTGGTCCCGTGCTTTCTTGTTCACATGCGGAGACCGCAGCACCGTGTATTTTTCAATCTTGGTCGGCAATGGAATGGGGCCCATCACCAACGCACCGGTGCGGCGGGCCGTATCCACGATCTCCAGGGCCGAACGATCAATTGACTTGTGATCGAAAGCCTTCAGGCTTATGCGTATTTTCTGATTTTCAACCACTCCACTAGCTCTCTTGGTTAGTTCTCTGGGTTCATTCTCCAGGGGCTTCCCGGTTTATTCGACAATCCGGGTAACGACTCCGGCGCCGACGGTACGGCCGC
>WTGA01000168.1 GCA_011523765.1 Gammaproteobacteria bacterium | reverse complement strand
CCCGTCGCCCAGGCAACCAGCGATCCCGCCCCGGAACCCCGCCCCGGCCCAACGGGAATGCCGTTGTCCTTCGACCACTGGATGAAATCCGCCACGATGAGGAAGTAGCCCGGATACCCCATCTGTTCGATGACCTCCAATTCATTGTTGAGCCGGTCCAGGTATGTTTTCTCAACCATCGGCGTCCCATCCCGGTGATACAGGCCCTCTTTCCCGAATCTTCCGGCCAGCCCCGCTTCCGCTTTCCTTCTCAACAGGTCTTCCACAGCCGCCCCGCCCGATTCCGGGTATTCCGGCAGGAAGTCCTCGTCGAAGTCAATAAAGAGATTGCACCGTTTTGCAATTTCCGCCGTATTCGAAATGGCCTCCGGGATATCCGAAAACAGGTCCGCCATTTCGGCACTGGACCGCAGGTATTGCTGGTTGGTGAAATTGCGGGGCCGGCGGCTGTCATCGAGCACCCTGCCCTCGTTGATGCACACCCTGATCTCATGGGCCCCGAAATCATCCGCCTGGAGATACTGGACCCGGTTGGTGGCGACCGGGCTGACCGGGAACTCACCGGACAGCTTCAACACCTGGTTGATATAGGCCTGCTCCTCGGCACGTCCGATGCGGCTGATCTCAAAATACAGCCGGTCCCCGAAAATGTCGTGATACCGCCGGACGATGTCCCGGGTCTCCGGATGGCGGTCATGGCCGGACAGCCGGGCAACGGGGCCGTATTGGTCGTCGAGCATGCAGATCAGGCCGGAATGGTGCCGGCGCAGGTCGTGCCAGCGGAGGGTGATTTTCTCTCCCGCTTCCCCCTCGAGGTAGGCCCGGGTCAGGATCCGGCTCAGATTCCTGAATCCGTCCCGGTCCTGGCAGAACAGGACAACCCGGTCGCACTGCAGGTTCTCCAACGGATTTTCGATCCAGACATCACACCCGATGACCGGCTTGACGCCCTTTTTCAGGCACGCCTGGTAAAACTTGACGAACGCATAGAGGTTGGAGACATCGGTCAGGGCGACGGCAGGCTGTTCAAATTCAACGCATTTCTCGACCAGCGGCCCCAATCGCACAATCCCGTCAGTCAGGGAAAACTCGGAATGGAGGTGAAGATGTACGAATGGCGGGTTCATGGGTCCATGGCCTTTCGAACGGGTGCAAAGCTTCGCCGGTGCACGGCCGTGGCCCCATGCTCCCGGAGCGCCTGGAGGTGTGCCCGGGTGGGATAGCCCTTGTGCCGCTCGAACCCGTATTGCGGGTACCGGTCCGCCAAATCCACCATTTCCCGGTCGCGGGCCTGCTTCGCCAGAATGGACGCTGCAGAAATTTCCGCATGCCGGGAATCCCCCCGGACGACCGCCTTGGCCGGGTACGGGATCCCGGGCGTGGCATTCCCGTCCACCAGGACCAGCTCCGGCGCAATTCCCAGGTTTTCCACCGCTCTTTTCATCGCCAGCAATGATGCCTGCAGGATATTCAGCCGGTCGATTTCTTCAACGGATGCCCAGGCGACCGACCACGCGACGGCCCGACGCCGGATCCGGGGTTCCAGGTCCGCCCGTTTTCTTTCCGGCAGCGTTTTCGAATCCCCCAGGCCGGGGACGGGACGCCGGGGGTCGAGGATGACCGCCGCGGCAAAGACCGCACCGGCCAGCGGGCCGCGCCCGGCCTCATCCACACCCGCCACGAGAACGGGCCGGTTCACTCTCCGCCCTCCAGCAGTTTGACCACCGCCCGGCTTGCCTGCAGGTTCGCATTGCGCCGGAGCTGGGTGTGCACCCGGGCAAATTGTTCCTGCAGCTGCCGGAGCCGCTCCGGATGCCGGAGGAACCCGTTGACTGCATGGACGATGTTCGTGCCATTCGCCCGGTCCTGGATCAGTTCCGGAATGACCGGTTCCGGCAACAGCTGGTTGGGCATCGAATAATGGTCCACATGCCGGAGCCGCCGGACCAGCCAGTAGGTCAGGGGGCTGAGCTTGTAGATGACGACATGGGGCTTGCGCAGCAATGCCGCCTCCAGCGCGGCCGTTCCCGACGCCAGGATGGCAATGTCACAGGCCTCCAGCACCTGCCGGGACCGGGCGGCATACGTGGTGACCGGCAATTCATCGATCCCGCGGGCCACCCGGTAGAACTCCCTTTCCACGCGCGGGTTCGCAAAGGGCAGGACAAACCGGATCCCGGGATCCTCCCGGTGCAGCCGTTTGACCGCGTCGACGATGACCGGCCCCAGTTTCATCACCTCGGACCGCCGACTGCCCGGCAACAGTGCGATGACCCGGTGACCGGCACCGATCCCAAGCTGGTGCCTGGCCTGCCGGGTATCGGGTTCGTCGATTTCATCCGCAATGGGGTGGCCGACACACGTCGCGGGGACCTGCTGGCTGCGGTAGTAGTCCGCTTCAAAGGGGAACAGGGTCAGCATATGGTCGACCGCCCGCCTGATCTTGTGAATCCGGTAACCGCGCCAGGCCCACACGGTGGGGCTGACATAATGGAGGGTCTTGATTCCGTGTTTTCGGAGCTTGCCTTCCAGGGACAGGTTGAAATCCGGCACATCAATGCCGATAAACAGGTCCGGGGGGTCGGCCATGAACTTCCGGTACAGCGCACGCCGGATTTTCAGAATACCCCCAAGCTTTCCGAACAGCCCGTCAAAGCCCATCAACTCGAGATGGACCATGTCGTACAGGGTCGTGCATCCCGCCTCCCGCATTTTGGGGCCGCCGACACCCAGGAAACAGGCACCGGGAACTGCGGATTTCAAGGCGGTGATCAGACCGGAACCCAGGCTGTCTCCAGAAGGCTCTCCCGCGACAATAGCTATTTTCGTCCGGCCGGTGACCACCTACCGAATGATCCCGCGCTCCGAATGGCGCAGAAAGTTCCTGAACTGCGAGATATCGGGATTGTTCCCGTTCAATTGGTCAACTTCCCGGATGGCATCCTGCAGGCTGAGGTTGCTGCGATAGACAATCCGGTACGCACTGTTCAGCAGTGCAATCGACTCTTCGCCAAAGTTTCTCCTTCTCAGGCCCTTGGTATTGATGCCATAGGGCTTGGCAGGATTTCCCGCGGCAACAATGTAGGGGGGAACATCCTGGAAGCAGGTGCATCCGATCGCGGTAATGCAGTGCTGGCCGATTTTGCAAAACTGGTGGACCAGGCTGAATCCCCCGAGGATCGCATAATCGCCAATGTCCACATGGCCGGCCAGGCTGGATCCATTGGCAAAAATGATGTGATTGCCCAGCACGCAATCGTGTGCAATGTGTGTGTAGGCCATGATGAAATTGTCATCGCCCACCCGGGTCACACCGAGGTGGGCCGCGGTTCCCCGGTTGATCGTGCAGTATTCCCGTATGATATTCCGGTCGCCAATTTCAACCTTGGTCGGCTCGCCATGATACCCCTGGTGCTGGGGGGCTTCCCCGATCGAACTGAACTGGTAGATCCGGTTCTCCCGGCCGATGGTCGTGTGGCCCGTCAGGACCACATGGGGGCCAATCCAGGTGTCCTCGGCGATTCGGACACCCGCTTCGATGATCGAGTAGGGCCCGACCGTTACCCGGTCGGCCAGCTCTGCGTCAGGGTGAATGATTGCAGTGGGGTGTATATCCACCATGGAACTCGAATCCGGCGGCTAAAATCAGTAGGTACGGTAGGTGAACATCACTTCGGCCGAGGCCGCCAGCCGTCCGTCCACGGATGCCCGGGTGGCATATTTCCAGACCCGGGCCTTGTAGTGGGTCTGCTCCACGTCAATCACCAGCTGGTCGCCCGGCTCTACCGGCCGTTTGAATCGCGCCCGGTCCACGCCTGCAAACAGGAATATGATTTTCTGGTCCTCCCCGACCTCGGCACTGTGACTCGCAAGAATGGCCGAGGCCTGGGCCATGGCTTCGAGGATCAATACCCCGGGGAACACCGGGCGGTCCGGGAAATGGCCCTGGAAAAACGGCTCGTTGATGGTGACGTTCTTGATCGCCGTCAAGGTCTTGCCCAACGTGAAATCGACGACCCGGTCCACCAGCAGAAACGGGTAACGGTGAGGGAGAATTTCCCGGATCTTGTGTATGTCGACAGCAGTGGAATCAGTCATGTTCGTTGCCCGTTCCGGTGATTTCAGCATGGTTACCCGTCTTCATCCTGACGGGACCCGTTCCCTCTTTTCGCCAACCTGTCCAGCCGCCTGATCAGTGCGGCATTCTTTCTCCACCGCCTGGCCGGCTGGACCGGCAGTGCGGAGGCGTACTCCCCCGCTGACTTGATCGAACTGGCCACCAGGCCATTGGCATAGATGGTGACGTCATCGACGATCTGGAGGTGGCCCAGTATGGACACCCGGCCTCCTATCTTGCACCGCCTGCCGATCTCGGTACTGCCGGCAATGGCGGAACAACCCGCCATGATGGTGTGGTCACCGATCCGCACATTGTGCGCAATCTGGATCTGGTTGTCGAGCTTTACGCCGTTGCCGATCACCGTGTTTTCCAGGGCCCCCCGGTCAATGGTGGTATTGGCCCCGATGTCCACATCATCGCCGATTTCCACTCCGCCCAGCTGTTCTATCTTTTCCCATTTTCCCTCATCCTCAGCGTACCCGAATCCATTGGAACCGATGACCACCCCGGGCGAGATGTGGCATCTTTTCCCCAGTCGGCAGCCCGGGGAAATGACGGCATTCGACTCGATCACGGTATGGTCTCCAATGCTGACCTCTTCATGCACCCGGACCCCGCTTCCGATCACCACATGGCTGCCCAGCCGGACCCGGTCGGAAATGATGGAATAGCTTCCGATGGAAACCTGGTCACCGATGAGGCAGTTGTCCGCCACCAGGGCGGACCCGTCGATGCCGGCCGGTTCCGGAAAACCGTTTTTCCGGAATACCCGGCTGAGCCGGGCATAGGCCAGGTACGGGTTGGAGACGATGACCTTGTTTCCCGGAAACCACTGCGCATGGTCGGGAGAGATCAGTACCGCACCCGCCCTCGTGGCTTTCAGTTCACCCTTCTTTTTCAGGTCCGTGAAAAAGGTGATGGAAGTGGCGGTTGCCTTGCCCAGGCTGCTGATTTCTCCAACATGGAACCGGTGGTCCCCCTCCACCTTTCCGTCTACGAGATCAGAGATCCTTTGCAGTGAATACATCAGGCTATTCCAAATTGGTTTTCAACAGAATCCGAATGTTATCATGGCTGCACAACGCGGCACGAACGGTGCTATTCGCGATAGCGCTTGTCCAGCTCTTCCAGGACTTTGCCGGTCAGGTCAATGTCACGGCTGGCATAGACGGCCTGCTGCAGGACCAGGTCGATTTTCTCCCGTTTTGCCACGTCGATGATGACGATCGATATCAGCTGTTCGAGACGCGCCAGCCCCTGGTTCCTGCTCCGGGCATAGTCTTCATTGTAAATCTGCTGCTCCCGCTGCAGCGACCGCTGCATATCCCGCAGTTCACCGGTCCGTTCTTCCAGTTCTTCCGAAGACATCGTCACGGCGTTTTTCTGCAATTCCTTTTCGTGGGTGGTGAACAGGTCGATTCGTGCCTGCAGTTCGCGACCCCTTTCACTGAATTCAGCCTCGAGTTTTTTGACTTCATCCCTCCCCTGCGGCGCTTCGTCAATCAGCCTGCGTGCATCCACGTACGCAATCTCCACGGAATAGGACGGGAACGGCAGCAGCAACAGCCACGCCGCCAGGGAAAATTTAACCAGTTTACAAAATTTCATCTCAATGCTCTTGACAGGTCATTTTATTGCATGCCCTCCCGGGCATGCCCGGAAATTCATGCCGGCATATCCGCGCTTCGGAACGATGCCCCCACCGGGCTGCGGCCGCCGGTCCACCCACCGCCCCGGTTAACGAAAAACCGTGCCGATGGAAAGCTGGAGTTCCTCCAGGTCGTCTCCGCTCTTGTCATTGAGCGGGTGGGCATAACTGATACTGAGCGGTCCCAGTGCCGAGAACCAATGGAAAAACAGGCCCGTTGAATACCGCATATTCCCCAGGTCAATGGTTTCGTCATGCGAGTAGACCTGGCCTCCATCCACAAACAGCCCCAAACGCTTGTCCTTGGTGTTCGCCGACCCGAATGCCGGGAACAGCACTTCAACGTGGGTCAGGATCCGGGCATCGCCGCCCGACGGCCGGGCAGTCACACTAGAACAGTCAACTCCCTCCTCTGAACAATTATCGCCGTTTGCATTCGTTCCAGTAGTTCTGTTCACCCTGGTGTCTACGGTCGGGCCCAGCGACCGGGCATCATACCCGCGCACGGACCGGGCCCCTCCCGCAAAGAAATGCTTGTGGAAGGGCAGTCCATACTTGTCCGAGTCCCCGAACCCGTCCCCGTACCCGAGGCTCAGGTTGCCCTTGAGCGTGATGGACTCGGACAGGGGATGGTAATACGACCCGGACAGATAAATCTTGTAGTACTCCAGTTCGCTCCCGGGGACGGAAAGATCCATGGACGCGGACGCGGTGGCCCCCCGGGTGGGAAAGAAGAAATCGTCCCGCGTATCCCGGGACAGCCCGGCACTCAGCACCACGCTGTCGGATTCCGCCTGCTCGTCAATTTCATCCCGGTAGATCTGCGGGGTTCCGGTCGTGGCCTTCAGTTCGATTTTTTCATAGGATGCCCCGAAATTGACGGAATTGGTTTCGGCAATGGGAACCTTGTAGTTCACCCCCACAGAATCGGTATTCTGCAGATATTCCGCCGAGTCCGTTTCCGACGCATCAATTTCCCGCGTGGTCAGGTGAAATCCGCGACTGACTCCATCGATGGTATGGTAGGGATTGTTGTAGCGGATGACCGCGGTATCCACCGCGTCCGAGTCCTTGAATTCCAGCGACAGGTCTTTCCCGGTCCCCAGCAGGTTGCGCTGTTCGAATTCCACCCCCAGCAGGGCCCCGTCCTCGTCCGAATATCCCGCCGAAAGCAGCAGTGAACCGGTGTCCAGTTCGGAGACAACGACCTTCAGGTCCACCTGGTCACTGGTGCCGGGGACCGCCGGGGTCTCGATCTCCACACTGGAGAAGATCCCCATCCGCCGCAAGCGGTCCCTGGACCGGCGGACCGCGGCCGCGGAATACCAGGCCCCTTCAAACTGTCTCAGTTCCCGGCGGATGACTTCGTCCCGGGTATACAGGTTTCCGGTGATATCGATGCGCCGGACGTATACCCGCTGGTTGATCACCACCGAAAACACGGTATGGACCACTTTCGTGTCCTGGTCGGTCTCAAAGGTCGGCTCGACCTCGACAAAGGCATATCCGTCCCCGGAAAACCAGTCGGTGATGGCCGCGCGTGTCTGGTTCACCACCTTCCTTGAAAACGATTTTCCGGGTTTGATCTTGATCCGCGGCTGCAAGGCCGCTGCCTGTTCCTCGTCCACGCCTTCAATGGACACCTCGCCGAAGGTGAACCGCTCGCCTTCATCCACCGTAATGCTGATGAAGATGCTCTGCTTGTTCTGGCTGATGTCCACCGACGAGGACACCAGTTCAAATTCGTGGTATCCCCGGTTCTGGTAGTAGCTGCGGATAGTCTCGAGATCCGCTTCCAGCTTCTGCTTGGAGTACTGGTCCTGCCGGGAGAAGACCCGCCATCCCCGCTTCTCCTTCAGCAGCATTTCATCCTTCAGGTCTTTCACGCGAACCGCTTCCGTGCCAATGATGTTGATTTTCTTGATGCGGGCGACCCGGCCTTCGTTGATATCGATCGTGAGGTTCACCCGGTTGTCGTCCAGTTCCTCCACACTGTAGTCCACGGTCGCGGAATAGCGGCCCAGGGACAGGTAGGTATCCTTGATTTCCTTCTCGACCTGTTTCATCTGCGCGACGTTGAAGATCCGCCCCTGGACGATCCCGGCCTGCTCCAGGCCCGTCTCCAGGACTTCCGTTTTCAGTTTCCGGTTGCCCTGGATCGTAATGCTGGCGATGGAGGGCCGTTCCGTGACCTGGACCACCAGCGTGGTGCCCTCCTGCTGCAGGGAAATATCCCGGAAAAAACCGGTCCTGAACAGTTCCTTGATACTCAGGCTGATTTCCTCGTCATTCGCTTCATCCCCCACTTTCAGGGGAAGATAGTTGAACACCGTCCCGGTATCGAGCCGTTCCAGTCCTTCCACGCGAATATCGGCAATGATAAACGGGTCAATCGCAAAAACCGGCTTCAACAGGGCCATGAGGAAGACCGCCAGGATCGCTTTTTTCATTTTTGGTTCACTTGCTCCTTGTTCAGAATATTGGCTTGCCCCACCCGCACTGAAAATATCCGGATCATACACCAGGCCCGGAAACCGTCACATCCGGAATTGTCGAATCGAATCGTACCGCCCGGTTATTGTACCCATTTTCCGGGGTTTTTGCAGGAAAGCGCGGGACCGGCCTGCCCGGCTTTCGAATGGCGGGCCGGTTCTCACAGCAACCGCACGATATCGTTGTAAAACGCCAGCACCATCAGCATCAGGATCATGGCAATGCCGATCTGCTGTCCCCAGACCATCACATTTTCGGACGGCTGTTTCCCGGTGACGGCCTCCACCAGGTAGTACATCAGGTGGCCGCCGTCGAGCACCGGGATGGGCAGCAGGTTGAGCAGGCCCAGGCTGATGCTGATGATGGCGAGAAATTTCATGAAATCCGCGTACCCGGATTCCACGGTCCGTCCCGCCAGCCTTGCGATCGTGATCGGGCCGGACAGGTTTTCCGCGGACATCCGTGCCGTCACCATGCGCCCCAGCGAACGCAGCGAGATGGCCGTCATCCGCCAATTGTAGTCGATGGACTGCCAGACCGCTTCCAGGGGGCCGAAGCGCAGGGTCGTATTCTGCAGGGCCGGCCGGTACAGGCCGATCTGCCCATAGTCCTGGCCCTCGACGGTGATGACATGGGTCACCAGCGTAATGTCCCGTTCCTGCCCATTGCGCAACACGGCCAGGCGCAGGGTCTCCCCCGGTCGCCGGGAAACCCGGTTGGCCATGTCAACCCAGCTGGACACGGCCTCGCCGTCAATGGCCAGGATTTCATCGCCCGGAAGCAGCCCGGCGCGTTCAGCCGGGGAGTCTTCGACGACCTGGCTCACCCTGGCCGGGGGAGCCGGTGGCCAGATGCCGATCTGCGAGGTGATCGGCTGCCGGCTGATGGACCACTGGTCGAGGCCGGAGAAATCCACGCGGAGTGTCCGGTCCCCGTATTGCGGGTTGGAAACCGAGACCTCGATGGCATTGCCTTTCATCGCCTGGTGCAGCATGTAGAACTGGTGCTGGCCCCAGGTTTTCACCTCCTTGCCGTCCACCCCGGTGAGGAGGTCCCCGGGCCGGAACCCGGCACTTTCGGCCATGGAGGCCTCCACGACCTCGCCGATGACCGGTTCGATATCGTCACTGCCGACGACAAAGACCAGCCAGATGGCCACCATCGCGAACAGGAAATTGAACAGCGGCCCGGCCGCCACCACCGCCGTCCTGACCGACAGCGGCTTGGTATTGAACGCCTGGTCCCGTTCTTCTTTGGCCACCTCCCCTTCCCGTTCATCGAGCATCTTGACGTAGCCGCCCAGGGGAATCAGCCCGATCGAGTATTCCGTCGGGTCGCCCCGGCGCCGCCAGCTGAAAATGGTCCTGCCGAATCCGATGGAGAATTTCAGCACCTTGACCCCCAGCTTGCGCGCCACCCAGAAGTGCCCGAATTCATGCACCGCCACCAGGATGGCCACGGCCAGCAGGAATCCGAACAGGCTGTATCCAAAAGCACTCATGCGTTTTCAGGCCATCCTGTGCAGGCCGTGCCGGGGAGACTCAGCATGGCTGCCCGGCCATGATCCGCCTGCAAACCCGCCGGGCGGCCGCATCCGCCGCCAGCACGGAATCGAGGTCATTGTCCTGCGAATTGTCCGTCTTGTCCATCGTCATTTCCACGAACCGGGTAATTTTGTCAAAGGTTATCTGGCCTTCCAGGAAGGCATGGACCGCCACTTCGTTGGCCGCATTCATGATGGACGGCAATGTGCCGCCCGTACGGGCTGCCCGCCTTGCGAGTTTCAGTGCCGGAAACCGGTTTTCATCGGGCGCGTGAAAATCCAGTTTTGCAACTTCCTTCAGGCAAAGAGACGGTGCACCGGATTCAATCCGGTCCGGCCATGCCAGCGCACTGGCGATGGGAACCCGCATGTCGGGGCTCCCCAACTGCGCGAGAATGGACCCGTCAATGTATTCTACCATGGAGTGGATCACGCTTTGGGGATGAATCACGATCTCCACCTGGTCCGAGGAAACCCCGAAAAGCGCACAGGCCTCAATCAGTTCGAGGCCCTTGTTCATCATGGTCGCGGAATCCACGGAGATCTTCCTGCCCATGCGCCAGTTCGGATGGGCGCAGGCCTGTTCCGGAGTGACCGAATCCAGCCGGTCGAGGTCCAGGGTCCGGAACGGCCCCCCCGAACCGGTCAGCAGGATCTGTTTGATCCCCTGGTGTTCCAGTCCCTCCAGGATGCCGTGGCTGCGGACCAGGGTGTGCTGCGGCAGGCACTGGAAAATCGCATTGTGCTCGCTGTCGAGGGGCAGCAGGCAGGCCCTGTTTTCCCGGGCCAGGTCCATCAGGAAACCGCCCAGCATGACCAGGGGTTCCTTGTTGGCGATGAGCACTTTCTTCCCGGACTCGATGGCCGCAATGGTCGACATCAGCCCCACCGCGCCCACGATCCCGCAGACCACGATGTCGCCGGCCTCCCGCGCCAGCGCAGGCAGCGCCTCCTCTCCGGACTCCACCCGGATATCCAGGTGGTGCGCTTCGCACTGCTCCCGCAGCTGCCCGGCACTGCGTCGGTCGCCCATCACCACCCTTTCGGGATGGAACCGGCGGCACTGTTCCAGCATCCGGCCGACATTGCGGTAACCGCTCAGGGCGGACACCCGGTATTTGTCCGGATGCCGGCCGATCACGTCCAGCGCACTGGTGCCGATGGAGCCGGTGGATCCCAGCAGGGTCACGCCAACCGTCATGGCAGGCCGACCCACAGAACGGCAAACACCGGGACCGCCGCAATGATGCCGTCTATGCGGTCCAGCACCCCGCCATGGCCGGGCAGCAGGTTCCCGCTGTTCTTGAGCCCGGCCACCCGTTTCAACCGGCTCTGGAACAGGTCCCCGACCACGCTGGCGACGGCGGCCAGCAGGCCGGCCACCATCCAGTACCAATGGGTGGCCGCCGGAAACTGCAGCCAGTAGGCCGACAGCCCCCAGGCGGTCATCCCGGCACCGAGCAGGCCGCCGGCCAGCCCCTCCACGGTCTTGTTCGGGCTCAGGTCCGGCACCAGCTTGCGTTTGCCGATCCCCTTGCCAACCAGGTAGGCAAAGGTATCGGCGGCCCAGACCACCGCCAGCACCGCGGTGGCGACCGCGGGTCCCTGGAGAGGCTGCTGGTGCAGCAGCACCAGTCCCGCCCAGGCCGCCAGCAGGCAATACCATCCGGAAAGGAAACCGGCCGTCGAACCCGGCATGCCGGCCATCCGGTTCCGGCACAGCGCAAAAAGGCAATACAGCCAGAGTCCCGAGGCCGCCAGGCAGATTCCCCACAGTGCAACGGGAAACCCGGACAGCCACACGGCCACCAGGCCCATTGCCGGGGCGGACACGGCCAGGGCCCGGGGGGACCGGACGGTGAGCCGGTTCCATTCGGCCATCCCCAGCAGCACGGGCAACAGCAGGACCAGGCTGTACCAGTGGGTCGGCAGGTAGAGCGTCAGCCCGACCACGGCGGGAGCCAGTACCAGCGCGGTTACACTGCGAAGAAGCATCAGGCGATGGATTTCAGCTGGGCACTGGTTTTTCCGAACCGGCGCTGCCGTCTTGCAAACTCCTCCAGTACCGCATCGAAACAGGATTCATTGAAATCCGGCCAGTAGGTATCCGAAAAGTAAAGTTCGGTATAGGCCAGCTGCCACAACAGGAAATTGCTGATCCTTTTCTCGCCGCCGGTGCGGATGAACAGGTCCGGCTCCGGCAGTTCATGGGTCGACAGCCGGGATTCCAGGACGGCCGGGGTCAGGGCCGCCGCCGAGATACTGCCCTGCTCCACGAGTTCCGCAATGGACCGGCAGGCCTGGAGCAGGTCCCACCGGCCGCCGTAATTGATGGCAAGGGTCAGGTTCAGTGCCCGGTTGTTCCGGGTCAGGGCTTCCGCTTCACCGATTGCGTTTCGCAGACGGCCGGAAAACCTGGTCAGGTCTCCGATGACCCGCAACCGCACGCCGTTCTCATGCAGGCCCAGGATTTCGTTTTCCAGCGTGGACGTGAGCAGGTCCATCAGCAGCCGGACTTCACTGGACGGCCTTGCCCAGTTTTCACTGCTGAACGCGAACAGGGTCAGGTAGGGGATTCCGCGTTTCCCGCACAGGGGCAATATTTTCCGGACCGTTTCCACGCCTTTCCGGTGGCCGGCAATTCTCGGCATTCCCTGCCGTTTCGCCCACCGGCCGTTGCCGTCCATGATCACGGCGATGTGCCGGGGGGTACTGGACGGGAAACTGGCCGTGGAGAGGTCGGACACGTTCATTGCGCACCTTCAATGCCGGCAGTCAGACTTCCATGACTTCGTTTTCCTTGTCGGCAACCACCCCGTCAATCATTTTCGTATATCGGTCGGTCAGTGCCTGCAGGGAGGATTCGGCCTGTTTTTCCTCGTCCCGGGTGATCTCCTTTTCCTTCAGCAGCTCGCGGGCCATGTGAATGGCATCGCGCCGGATGTTGCGGATGGCGATCTTTCCGTTTTCGCCTTCATTGCGGACAATCTTTCCCAGTTCGGCACGTCGTTCTTCCGTCATCGGCGGCAGGGGAATCCGCATGGTGTCGCCCGCGGTCACCGGGTTCAGCCCGAGGTCGGATCCGAGGATCGCCCTTTCAATGACCGCCAGCATGTGCTTTTCCCAGGGCTGTACGCTCAGCGTCCGGGCATCGGCCACCGAAACCGACGCCACCTGGTGAATCGGGGTGGCCGTCCCGTAGTACTCGACGGTCAGGTGGTCCAGCAGTGCCGTCGATGCCCGGCCGGTCCGGATTCTCGCCATGTCATTGCGGGTGGACGCCAGCGTTTTTTTCATCCGGATTTCGGCGTCTTGCTTGATTTCATCTATCATGGCTGCAAAATTCAGGTGATGCGATTTCCCGGAAGTCCCGGCAAACAACCAATGGTAGCAGAAACCGGGCCAGGATTGAGGCCCGGCGCATCCTCGCGGGCCGGGGGGCCAGCCCCGGTCAGGCCCCCGCCCGGGCCATCACTTCGGAAACAAAATCATCACTGCGCTTCTCGATGCCCTCTCCGGCTTCGAACCGGACCATGTCCACCACCGATGCGCCCGCTTCCGCGAGCAGGCCGCCCACGCTCTGGTCCGTGTTTTTCACAAAGGGCTGGTGCACCAGCGTGTTTTCCCGGAGAAATTTTTTCACCCGCCCCTGGACCATTTTCTCGACGATCGCCGGCGGCTTGCCGCTTTCCTCGGCCTGGGCGACATAGATCGCCTGCTCCCGGTCGAGGACCGCACGGTCCATGGCCTCCTCGGAAATGCACAGCGGCCGGCTCGCCGCCACATGCATGGCCAGGTCGCGGCCGAGTTCTGCGCTCCCGTTCACCAGCTTGACCAGCACCCCGATGCGGGAACCATGCAGGTAGCTGCTGACCGTCCCGTCTCCCGCTTCCATGCGGGCGAACCGGCGGACGCTGATGTTCTCCCCCACCTTGGCAATCAGCTTCTGGCGGACCGTTTCCGCGGTTTCCCCGTTGTCCAGGGCACAGCCGCCCAGGGCTTGGACATCGGCAGGCGAGGAATCCAGGGCGGCCGACGCCACCTGGCTGCAAAAGGCCTGGAATGATGCGTCCTTGGCCACAAAATCGGTTTCACAGTTGACTTCCACCAGGACACTGGCCTGTGCGTTCCGCGCCGATACGATGACCCCTTCCGCCGCAATCCGTCCGGCTTTCTTCTGGGCCGCCGCCACGCCCTTTTTCCGCAATTCCTCAATGGCCCGGTCGAGGTCGCCGCCGGTTTCCGTCAAGGCCTTCTTGCAGTCCATCATACCGGCCCCGGTACGCTCTCTGAGTTCTTTGATCTGTGTTGCCGTAATCACCATAATGTCAACTCCTGGGTATCAGATGTGAACGGTTGTCCGGATGCCGGGGAAATCCCGGCGTCCCGGAGGTTGCCGGCCCGCTTGCGGGTCGGCTGCGGACCGCCTCTTTTGCCGGTTCGCGTCAAGCCGTGAGGGCGGTCAGCTGTAAATGTCCTCCCGGCCGGGCTCGCGAGCCCCGTCATTGACATCCCGAACCAGCTTCTCCCGGGACTCCTCCAGGATATCCCGGACCATCTGGTGACGAATGTCCAGCACACTCGCGATCTGGCTGCGGCTCAGCCTTTCCACGTCCCACAGGAACCGGACGGCCCCGCTCTTGCTGACCGTACCGGCCGCCACCCCCTCCACTTTCGCGATGGCGGCACCGGAAAGCGACACGGCTTTCGGGTCCGCGGTCTTGCCGGGCGTGCCGCCTGCCGCCTCGTCTCCCGGTTCCTGGGCCGCCGGTTTCTTTGCCGCGATTTTCCGGGTCACTTTCTTTTTGACCACCTTTTTCACCGCCGGTTTTTCCTCCTCTTCCGGAACGTCCGGCTTGGCCCCAGCTTCACCGTCCCCGGCCGCTTTCTCCGGTCCCCGGGACCGGGCGGCTCCCGATGCCAGGACCTCCCCGGTTCCATCCACTTCGATATATTCCTCGTCTCCGGGAATCGCCGTGCGGACGGCGGCAGCCGTGCGGGCCTCGATGACCGCGTCCGCAGCCGCCTCCAGGTAGAGCCGGATCGCCCGGGTCGAGTCGTCATTCCCGGGAATCACGTGCTCCACGCCCTTGATGTTGCAGTTCGAATCCACCACCGCCACCACCGGGATCCCCAGTTTGTTGGCTTCGGCAACGGCAATATATTCATGCTCGACGTCAATCACGAACAGGGCATCGGGGAGTCCGTCCATGTCCTTGATGCCGGAAAGGGTGCGGTCCAGCTTGGCCCGTTCCCGTTCCAGGGAAAGGCTTTCCTTCTTGCTCAGGCTGGCCGTTGCACCGGAATCAATGCGGTGTTCCAGGTCCTTCAGCCGCGTGATCGAATTCTTCACCGTCTTGTAGTTGGTCAGCATGCCGCCGAGCCACCGGTGGTCGACATAGGGGGACCCGCAGCGGATGGCCTGCTCGCGGACCACCTTCCCGGCCTGCCGCTTGGTTCCCACGAACAGGATGGCCCCGCCCTGGGCCACCACCGATCCCATGTAATTCATTGCCTCTTTGAGCATCGGCAATGTCTTGTCGAGATTGATAATGTGGATCTTGTTGCGGTCACCGTAAATATACGGTGCCATCGAGGGAGACCAGTAACGGGTCTGGTGCCCGAAGTGCGCGCCGGCCTGGAGCAGCTGGCGCATGGTGATGTCAGCCATGGCAAATGATTCAATGTATAATGGGTTCAGGCCTCCACGGCTACTGTTCACCAACCTGCCGCTCCTTCCGCTTTTGCCGGAACGGCGGCAGGCACCCGGGAGAACATAATCACCGTGTGCGGATTTCTGCCGAAACCCCGAGGGTTTCGGCGCTAAGGGCGGCGGATTTTACCCAAAAAGAGTTGAAGAAAAAAGCGTATTTTGGGAGTATTGCCGTTTAATCTTTCACGATTCCCCTGAATCATGCCGATATCCATCAAAACCCCGGAAGAAATCGAAAAAATGCGGGTTGCGGGGCGGCTGGCGTCCCAGGTGCTGGATATGATTGAAGGCGAAACCAAACCGGGAGTCACCACGGATTACCTGAACACGGTCTGCCACCACTACATTGTCGAGGAGCTGCAGGCGATCCCGGCCCCCCTGAATTACCGGGGTTTCCCGAAATCGATCTGCACGTCCGTCAACCACGTGATCTGCCACGGCATTCCCTCCGGCAAGAAGCTGAAGAACGGCGACATCATCAACATCGACATCACCGTGATCAAGGACGAATTCCACGGCGATACCAGCCGGATGTTCTATGTGGGGGAACCGTCCATCCGCGCAAAGCGGCTGTGCCGGATCAGCTATGAAGCCATGCACCGGGGCATTGAACTGGTCCGGCCGGGGGTGCATCTCGGCGACATCGGGCATGTGATCCAGCAACATGCCGAACACAACGGTTTCTCGGTCGTCCGGGAATATTGCGGCCACGGCATCGGACGGGGTTTCCACGAAGACCCCCAGGTCCTGCATTACGGGACCCCGGGAACCGGGCTGCAGATCCGCTCCGGCATGACCTTCACCATTGAACCCATGCTGAACGCCGGGAAAAAGGAAACCCGCCTGATGAAGGACAACTGGACGGTGGTGACCCGCGACCGGAGCCTGTCCGCCCAGTGGGAACATACCATCCTGGTCACCGACACGGGTCATGAAATCCTGACCCGGTCCTGACTGACCGGCACCGCAGGCCCGCCATGGGAGACCGGACATGAGTCGCCTGACCCGCGCGGCGCTGTATCCTCCGGGAGCACGGGAAAACGGCCGGCCAGCGGGCAAGCCCGCACTGGAGGACTTCCACGAGGTCCTGGTGCACGGCAAGACCGTCCTCACCGAATACCATCTTGAAGGCGGCAGTGCCACGGTCCTGGGCCGGCACCTGAGCTGGCTGGTGGACCAGCTGCTGACCACGAACTGGAACCGGTTCTTTCCCGACCCGGACCGGCGGGAGACGCCTTCGCTGATTGCCACCGGCGGCTACGGGCGGCAGGAGCTCAACCTCGAATCCGACATTGACCTGCTGATCCTGCTTCCCGCGCATCCGTCCGCGGAAGTGACCGACACCATTGCCCTGTTTATCCGGTTCTGCTGGGATGTCGGGCTTAAGGTGGGGCACAGCGCCCGGACCCTGGAGGAATGCGTCGCCCTCGCCGGGCAGGACCTGTCCGTCATCACCAACCTCATGGAAACCCGGCTGGTGGTGGGCCACCCGGAATCCTTCGAGGCCCTGCACCGGAAGCTGCGGGCCGACGCGGTCTGGCCCGCGGCCGCCTATTTCAAGGCCAAGCTGGAGGAAAAACAGCTCCGCCATCTCCACTTCCGCGATACCGCCTACAACCTGGAACCCAATATCAAGGAAAGCCCGGGCGGGCTGCGGGACCTGCACATGATCAGCTGGGTGGCCAACCGCTATTTCGGCACGGGGGATTTTGCGGAGCTGGTGGAACATGAATTCCTGACCCGGCAGGAGTACCGCGTGCTGATCCAGGCGCGGAATTTCCTGTGGCGGCTGCGCAACGGCCTGCACATTCTCGCCGGGCGATGCGAGGACCGGCTGCTGTTCGATTACCAGAAAGAGCTGGCCAGCCAGCTGGGATACCGGCCCACCCGGGACCACCTGGCGGTGGAGCGGATGATGAAGCGCTATTTCCGCACCGTCAAGGAAGTCGAGCTGCTGAACGAATTGTCCCTGCAGCATTTCCAGGAGGCCATCCTGCATCCCCGGACCCCCCGGCCGAAACGGATCAATGCCCGGTTCAATGCCATCGGCCGTTACCTGGAAACGTCCGGCGAGACCGTTTTTGCCGACCACCCCGGTGCGATCCTGGAACTGTTCCTGCTGATGCAGCAGCATCCGCAACTGGAGGGGGTACGGGCCACCACCATCCGGCAGCTGCGGGCCAGCCTGCCCCGGATCAACGGGGCGTACCGCAAGGACCCGGAGAACCTGGAGACCTTCCTGGCGATTTTCAGGTACCAGGATGGCCTGACCCACGCCCTGCGCCGGATGAACACGTACGGTGTCCTGGGGGCCTTTTTCCCGGCCTTCGGAAAGATCGTGGGGCAGATGCAGCACGACCTGTTCCACATTTTCACCGTGGATGCCCATTCGCTGTTCGTGGTCAGCAACCTGCGCAGGCTGACGGTCGACCGGTACCAGGACGAGTTCCCCGTGCTGCGCACGATCCTGGGCCGGCTGAACCGGCGGGAACGGCTCTACCTGGCCGCGCTTTGCCATGACATCGGCAAGGGCAGCGGAAAGGACCACTCCAAGGCCGGTGCGAAAATCGCCCTGGCCCTGTGCACCCGCCTGGGGCTGTCGGAGTACGACCGGCAGTTCGTCGCCTGGCTGGTCCGGAACCACCTGGTCATGTCCTGGACCGCCCAGCGCGAAGACACCTCCGACCCCCGGGTGATTGACCGCTTTGCCGAGTTTGTCGGCGACCAGGAACACCTGGACAACCTCTACCTGCTCACCGTCGCCGATATCCGGGGGACCAATCCCACGGTGTGGTCGGAATGGAAGGGGCAGCTGCTGGGCAACCTGTACACCGCGACGTCCCGGCGCTTGCGGACCGGGGTCCGGGGCATGGAAGGGATCCGCCAGCGGATCGAGGAACGAAAGCAGGCCATCCGGAAAATCGTGGGGAACTCGATTCCCGAATCCGGGCTTACCCGGTTGTGGGACCAGATGGACCAGGAGTACTTCCTGCGCAACGGCCCGGAAACCGGGGCCTGGCATGCCCTGGAGATCCACCGCGCCGGGTTGCTGGACCTGCCGCTGGTGGCCACCCGTTTTTTGCCCGAAATCCGCGCCCTGCAGGTGCTTTTCGTGGTCCCGGATGCCGAAAACCTGCTGTTGCGCAGCACGGGCGCGCTGGACAGCCTGGGGCTGGATATCCTGGATGCCCGGATCCACCAGACCCGCTCCGGGCTGGGAATCCTGGTGTTTGTCACCGTGACCCAGGATGAGTCCTCTCCCGGCCAGCGCGAGCTGGATTTCCTGGCGGCGGAAATGCAGAAGTTCCTGCTGGACCCGCCGGAAAATTACCGTCCCCGGTCGAGGAACCTGCCCCGGGCGCTCAAGCAGTTCAAGGTGCCGACCGTGGTCAGTTTTTCCGACAACCTGGAATTGGGGCACACCACCATGGAGATCGTCTCCCAGGACCGCCCGGGATTGCTCTACCATGTCTCCGTGGCCCTGCTGGAATGCAAGATCAAGCTGGTCTCCGCGAAAGTCTCCACTGTCGGCGAGAAGGCGGAGGACACATTCTTCATCACCGACCGCGATGGCAATCCGGTCACCGATGAGAAACCGCGCGGCCGGCTGAAACAGCGGATCATCGAACACCTTGAATAGGAAACCGGACAACCTGGCGGACCGGGAGACCCTGCGAAAGGAATTTATCGGGCGTTGCGGGTGGGGCGATGCACAGGTCCTGCCCCTGGTCCCGGATGCATCGTTCCGGTGCTACTACCGGCTCACGCGGGCCCGGGAGTCCGTCATGCTCATGGATGCCCCTCCCGAACAGGAAAATGCCCGGGCGTTCCTGAAGGTCACGGAACTCCTGGCCAGGGCCGGCATCCGGGTCCCGGCAATCCATGCTTCGGACCCGTTGCACGGTTTCATCCTGATGGAGGACCTCGGAGACGAGACCTTTACGGCCCTGCTGCAATCCGGTGCAAGTGAAAGGGACCTGTATGACCAGGCGGTTTCCGTGCTGCTCAAACTGCATGGAAACCGTGAAGTGGTCCATACGGATTTGGGTGAATACAACTTTGAGGCGCTGTTGCGTGAGGCGCGGTTGTTCGTCGAGTGGTATCTTCCCGCCACCCGGGGGGGGCGGTTAAGCCGCGAATGTGAATCCGGGTATGACGAAGCCTGGCAATTGATTTACCAGGGCCTTCCCGACCTTCCGCCCACCCTGGTGGTACGGGATTACCACGTGGACAACCTCATGCTGGTCAATGGCCAGTGCGTGTTGCTGGATTACCAGGATGCCCTGGTTGGTTCACCCGCCTATGATGTGGTCTCCCTGCTCGAAGATGCCCGCCGGGATATTGATGCGAAAATGGCCCATGACGTTTTGGAGCGTTATCTGGGGGGTCGTCCCGGCCTGGACCGAAGGGACTTTATGCATCACTATGCGGCCTGGGGGGCCCAGCGGCATTGCAAGGTCGCCGGAATCTTTACCCGGTTGTGGTTGCGGGACAATAAACCGGCCTACCTCAGACATCTTTCCCGGGTACTGGGGCTATTGCAGAAAAATGTGGAAAAACCGCCGCTGGAACCTTTGAGGCAGTGGTTTGTGGATAACGACATTATTTTGAGGGGTGGTGAATTCGAATTCAGTCGGGGTGAATTGATCAAGTTAATGGAAAATGAACCAACTGATTTTTCGATTTGAATAATAGAAATAGCCAAAAGCATTATTCTTTTCTGGATAAGTCAAACCCTGCCCGGTCGAGATTTTGAAAGGAACTGTATCCTTCGGAAACTCGCTTACTCCAATTGGTGGAAAACATTGTATCGTTACAGCCATGAAGTCTATCTTGACCTCTACTATGAGACAGATGGGCTAAGGAAATTCTTGCATGTATTGTAGCGTTATCCCAGCCTTGCTGTTTTATCCTGGTACAATGAACAGTGTTCAGAGGATGAGAGCAACCCTGATGAGTGATGATGACCGAGACACCTTGATGCGAATGGCAGCTTTTGAGCGTGTTCGATTACTGAGTGAAGTGCATGGTCATTTGTCCGCAAAACAATTAGATTCAGGATTCGTTTTTGCAGGAGATTCCATCAAACTCGTCGATCGCGTGAAGGGCATTTGGAAGCCGCAAAAGATGCGCTACTTGCTCTCCATCAAAACCGTGGTCCCGAAATCGGGCGGCAAATTCTGGTATGAAGATCAGCGCGAAGTGCATCGTCAAATATATGACGGTGAGGAGGTGGTGGATTATGACTTCATGAGAGGGAAGAGGGGTCCGGAAGCAGCCCATAATCAGTGGTTGCGCGAGGCCTACCTGAACCGGATTCCAATAATCTATTTCCTTGGCATTGTACCCGGTCAATACCTGGCCATGCTCCCGTCCTTCATCGTCGGATGGGACGCAAGGGCATTGAAGGCCCATGTTGGATTCGGAGTGCCAGAGCAAAAGGGACTGGTGCCGTCAGAGCAAGAGATACCGGTGCCGCCAAAAAGCGCCATCGAGCGTTGTTATGCTCTACGCTCCGTCAAGCAGCGGCTGCATCAGGCTACTTTCCGTCAAACCGTCATTACTGCCTACAAAGGGCGTTGCGCGATATCTCGTTTGCCAGAACAGAGACTGCTTGATGCGGCACATATCATTTCAGACGGCAATGAACGGTTGGGCCAACCTATTATTTCTAATGGTCTTCCGCTCTCCAAACTGCATCACGCAGCGTTTGACGCACATCTGATCGGCATCGACCCGGACTATCGCATACATGTCTCAGACCGCCTGCTCAGTCAGAATGACGGTCCTATGCTCGAAGCCCTCAAACATCAAAATGGTGCAGAAATTTGCCTACCACACCGTAGTAAGGATCAACCTGATAGGGACCGACTCGCGAGGCGCTACGAGCACTTCAGAGCCGTGTCGTAAGAGCCTGTCTGTTAAATTACCCCTTGGGAATGCTTTGGAAACAGAGATTCCCCTGCGGTCGGTTC
>WTGA01000023.1 GCA_011523765.1 Gammaproteobacteria bacterium | reverse complement strand
CGACCGGAACACTCAGGCATTGATTTCAATCATCCTGCCGCTCAAAATCAGGGGGTTTTCTGCCAGACACTAATTAGCACAGATCATTTGCTCGTGACATATGTATTTGACAAGGCGCTTACAATTCTCAGAAATTACAATTACTTAGCCGGGTCTGGAAAACCGGCTTCAGCGTCATTGCACACTACGCCCGGCCACTGGCATAGTGTTGCAGGGTATCATTGAACACTGATTCAGGGTATTGACTGGAGACAAACGCCTGGCCGATGCCGCGAAGCAGTACCAGCCGTATCCTCCCGTCCTTCACTTTCTTGTCCGTTTTCATGGCCGCTTTCAACTCATCCGGGCATAAACGTGTCTTCGAATCAACGGGCAGCCCCGCCCGCTGCAAGAGCGCGGTCACACGGTTCATGTCTTCCGTGGCCAGCAATCCCATCCTCACCGACATATGGGCCGCCATGACCATGCCCAGCGCCACCGCCTCCCCATGCAACCACGTCCCGTAACCGGTTGCGGTTTCGATTGCATGCCCGAATGTATGACCAAGATTCAGCAACGCGCGTACACCGCTCTCCTGCTCGTCCTGTTCGACAATGGCTGCCTTGTTTTTGCACGATTTTTCAATGCAGTACTCCAGGGCATCGGCTTCTCTTGCCATGACCCGCTCCATGTTCTCTTCCAGCCAGCTGAAGAAATCCGGGTCGTTAATCATTCCATACTTGATCGCTTCAGCCATCCCTGATGAATACTCCCGGGGGTCCAAGGTGACCAGTGTTGCCACATCGGCAATCACCCGTTTCGGCTGGTGAAATATACCGATCATGTTTTTTCCGAGGGGATGGTTGACCGCCGTTTTCCCGCCCACGGATGAATCGACCTGGGCCAACAGGGTTGTGGGGACCTGGATGAACGGGATACCACGCTGGTAACAGGCCGCAACAAATCCCGCCATGTCCCCGACGACCCCTCCTCCCAGGGCAATCACGGTGGCCGCACGACTCAGCGGTATCCCGAGCATCCGGTCAAATATTCGGGTAGCGGTTTCAAGATTCTTGGTCTGCTCTCCATCGGGCAATACCATTTGATGGACGGTTTTGCCGCTGAGCGCTTTCCGGACTTTTTGCAGGTACCAGGGGGCCACAATTTCGTTGGTGACGATAAACACCTCGGCTCCGGCAATCCAGGGTTGAAAGGTTTCACGGTCATCCAGCAACCCCGGTCCAATGATGATTTCATAGCTGCGGACACCGAGGCCTACCTTCACCGTCTTCATTTCGGCCTCATGGCAATTGGTGCAGTATTCTGGCTGCCGTTCTTTGCGACGAATCCGAACTCACCCGCACAACCAAGTCCGCCACCTGCCGGTACAGCGGGTCGCGTTCATGCATCAACTTCTCCAGTACCGCCTTGGGGTCACCGGACTGCAGCAAAGGCCGTGTCTGGGAATGCCTCAGCCGTCGCAACAAAATGCCAAGGCATGCCTGTAAATAAATCACCGGTCCCCCCTTGCACAGGATTTGCCTGTTCTTCTTCCTCAGGACAATGCCGCCTCCAGTGGCGATCACCGTTTCGCGAAACTGGCTCACCTCCTTCAGCAACTTGCATTCACGGTCCCGGAACCCGGCCTCCCCCTCAATTTCGAAAATATGTCCCACCGATACGCCCGTGCGCTCTTCCAGCAAACGGTCCGTATCAACGAAGTCACAATGCAGCGACCTGGCCAGAATGCGGCCCACTGTGGTCTTCCCCGCCCCCATTGGCCCAACCAGATAGATATTGCCCTGCAACGCTGCTCACGGATGATGTGGTAATTGTCAGCCCGAAGACTACTGGAACCGGGGAATTTGATCAATCATTCCGGAAGTTGAAAACCCGCCATCCGGACCGGGCCGCTGCGGTCAATCATTTTCATGACCCCTGTCCGCCGCAAAGTTGCCTGCAGGCCGGAAATTTAGCCGCCCCCGGGTTTGGCTATAAACGCTATAATCACTGCGGAGCCCGCGGGGTTTACTGCTCATTGCTTTTTCAATGCACCCTGAACAGCCCGGTGCCCCGATAACCCGCTCCAGGAAAAACGGTATGTGATGAAACTGATTGGCAAGTTCTTGACAAAGCTGGTGTACATCGGCTTTGTTCTGGTGATTACCCTGGGAGCAGGCCTGGCATTCTATGCCTACAACCTGCTTGAAGAATTGCCCACGGTGGATGAGATCAGGAAAATTCCTTTAAATATCCCGCTCAGGATTTACAGTTCAGACAACAAGCTGATCGCTGAATACGGGGATGAAAGACGGATTCCCCTCAAGCTGGACGATGTGCCTCCCTTGCTCATCGATGCGATTCTTGTCACCGAGGACGACCGCTTTTACCACCATACCGGAGTGGATTTTCCCGGTTTGGCGCGTGCGGCGGTCAGCAACTTTTTAAGCGGATCGAGAAGTCAGGGAGCCAGCACCATTACCATGCAGGTTGCCCGAAATTTTTTCCTCAATCCGGAAAAAACCTACACGCGCAAGCTCAAGGAAATCCTGCTCGCGTTCAACATGGAAAGGGTCCTCACCAAAGATGAGATTCTGGCGCTGTACCTGAACAAGATTTTCCTTGGCCACCGTGCCTATGGATTTGCGGCGGCAGCCCAGGTTTATTATGGTGATGAGCTGATGAACCTGAGCGTTCCGGAAATTGCCATGCTCGCCGGGCTCCCCAAAGCCCCTTCGAGCAATAACCCGATATCGAATCCTGAGCGGGCACGGGAAAGACGGGGGTATGTGCTGAAACGGCTCCATGAACTTGGGCGCATTGATGATCTGAGCTTCCAGACGGCGATCAAGGCACCGATTACGGCCCAACGGCATATTGCGGACGTCGAACTCCAGGCCCCGTACGTTTCAGAAATGGCCCGGCAACTCGTTTTTGAGCGTTTCGGCAACCAGGTCTACCAAAAGGGGTTGAATGTCACGCTCACGGTAAACAGTGCATACCAGGCCCGGGCGAACCAGGCACTGCGAAAGGGCCTGTTCGACTATGATCTCAGACATGGATACCGGGGGCCCGCAGGAAACCTGGACCTGGCAACCATCCCGGATGAAAGCCGCAACAAACACATACGGGACCTGCTTCAGCGATACCCGTCAAGCCGGGAAGTGCTGCCTGCTCTGGTGCTGGAAACCACGGACAGGACAGCCACCGTTGTCCATTCGCGCGCCCAGGCCGTGACGTTGCCGTGGGAGGGCCTGAAATGGGCGCGGAAATACATCAACCCAAACTCTCTTGGGCCCGAACCGGACAGCGCCGGTGCCATCCTGCAACCCGGTGAGATCGTCTATATCCGCCCAATGGACGAAGATGCGTGGATGTTGTCCCAACTGCCCGAAATATCCGGGGCATTGGTCAGCCTGGACCCCCACACGGGTGCCATCCGGGCGCTCACGGGAGGTTTCGATTACTTTCTGAGCAAATTCAACCGCGCCACCCAGGCCAAACGCCAGCCCGGGTCCAACATCAAGCCTTTCATTTACTCTGCTGCCCTGGACAACGGGTTTACTGCAAGCAGCCTGGTCAGCGCCGCCCCCATTGTCATCGAGGATGACCTGGAAGGAATCTGGCGGCCGCAAAACTACAGCAAAAAGTTTTTTGGCCCAACACGATTGCGAAAGGCACTGAGCCTCTCCATCAACCTGGTTTCCGTTCGCCTGCTCCGGGCGCTCGGCATCGACAACACCGTCCAGCATCTTGCCCGGTTCGGGTTCAACCCGACGGACCTTCCCAACAATCTTTCACTGGCACTTGGCAGTATTATGGTCACGCCATTGGACCTCGCTTCATATTTTTCCGTGTTTGCCAATGGCGGCAACCGGATATCCCCTTACCTGATCGAAAAAATCGAAGATACGAAAGGAAATGCCGTCGCACTGCCGCCCCTTGCCTGCGTTGACTGCACGGGGGAGACAGGGGGTGAAAACAGCCTTTTCCCGGAACGTCAGAAAGAAAACGTTCCGAAGGCCGCCGCAGACAACGAAACCGGGCAAGCGGCGGTGGAGGCTAGCCCTCCCGAAAGCGATGAAAGCCAAGGAATCTCCCCGCAGAATGCGTTTTTGATGACGAGCATTTTGCAGCAGGTCATCCAAAGCGGTACCGGCCGGCGCGCACTGCAGCTGAATCGCTCGGACCTGGCAGGAAAAACCGGAACCACCAATGACTTCCGGGATGCCTGGTTTTCAGGGTTCAGCCCCGATGTCATGACCACGGTATTCGTCGGATTCGATGAACCCGCTCATCTGGGCAGGCGTGAATCGGGCGCGACCGCCGCATTGCCCATCTGGGTCGACTACATGGGACAGGTCCTGCAGGATTTTCCGGAGCAGGCCCAGGCAATCCCGGAGAACATCACTACCCGCTTCGTCAACAGGGAAACCGGCGAGGCAACCTCTTCAGATGACCCGGAAGGCTATTGGGAGTATTACCTTGCCGGGACGGAACCGGACAATCCCGCAGGGACCGCAAAACCGGGCAGCGGTTCCGGTTCAACCGGGTCCGTCTCCGAATCCCTGTTTTAGCCAGACTTCCGAACTGGTCCGCCACGCCGCTTTCGGTCTTGTAAACGGTAACCTGACCGAAGGCTTTTCAGGAAATCCTTGGGCATTCCCATCCGAAATTTCGGCACAGATCGAACCCATCTATCACGGCGTCTACCTGCTCGCCGTGTGCGACCTCACCCAACTCCAGTGGCAGCAGACACGAAACCGGCTCGGGGCACGCATCCGCCTGTTTGAACCCCTGCGCTCCATCACCTGCTACCAGGTCTCCCCCTCCTGGAACGACCTGCTGTCCGGTCCCCCTGACCACTCTCCCCGCGTACCGGCCTCCCGGCCCGGGTCGCAACGTCATTCCCTCAACCCCAACCGGAGACATTATCGGAGACAAATCAGAAACAATCAAAACCAGATTTTATGAATCTATAAACCTATTCTTGACATATTTTTGTTAATAATGCATTCTAACAAAGAATACAAGAGTGCTTCCGATGATATACCGTCTTGAGATCGAAAATTTCTATTGCATCCGGGAACGGCAAGTCCTTGACCTGACTGTCCCCCGGACCACCCCGGATAATCCTGAACGGTTCGCGCCAATATACAAGGGTTCAGACCTCAGAGTCCCCAAGGTCGTGGCGATCTATGGTGCAAACGGTTCAGGGAAATCAACAGTACTCAAGGCACTTGCTTTGTTAGCATGGTTTACAAGGGATAGTTCTCAGAATAAGGAGCCAAGATTACCGTGTGAACATTTCAACGATAAGGAATCAAGGAAGCGGCCCCTGCGACTTGCCATCGAGCTCGGCGGTCTTATGGAACTGACCAGGTCAGCAAGAGAGGAAGCGGCGGTAGGGAATGATGATTCGTTCGGTGTATACCGGTACGAGTTGGAGCTTGCGACGAAAGACGGGGCCGTGATTGCAGTGAACAGGGAAGCTCTACGAAGGAAGCCGGCCGGCCACGGAAAATGGAGCAGGGTATTTGAGCACAGGGTCGGAGAAAAAATACTCGATTCAAAAGTTTTCTCTCTCACAGGCTACACCCAGATCGCAAACAAAATCCGCGATAATGCCAGCGCAATTTCTACGCTTGCTCTTTTCGGGCATGAGCCGTCACAGATCCTGGTTAAAGAGATCGAAACCATTTTCAGCAACATTCTGATCGACCGAGCAGAAATGAGCGACGACGCCATCATTCAGTATTTAGCCACCGATCGCAACATGGTGAAAGAGCTAAATAAGGAACTGCGGCGCATAGATGTCGGCCTTCATGAAATGAAGATCCTTCCAGCACAAAATGGACCTATGGCGCTCTTCGCGCACGAGGGTTTGTTGGTCGAGATGCCCTGGTTTCTAGAAAGCCACGGAACGAGGGCATTTATCAGAAGGGTTCCCTCGCTTCTTGCAGCACTGTCGCAAGGCGGCATCGCAATCATGGACGAATTGGATCTGGCCTTCCACCCGTTGGTTCTTCCCGAGATAGTCCGTTGGTTTTATGATCCGGAGAGAAATGCTGACGATGCTCAGATTTGGATGAGCTGCCAGTCCGTATCACTGATGGAAGAATTGATGAAGGAAGAGATCGTACTTTGTGAGAAGGGCAGGCAGGGGCGGTCTCAGGTTTATTCGTTAATGGATATGAAGGCGGTCCGGCGAAGTGACAACCTTTACAAGAAATACCTGAGTGGGGTTTACGGCGGCATCCCCCATATTGGCTGATGGTGTGTATTTCAGGCGAAGGTGACCACCCTGCAATCACGGGATAACGGAGTAAAGCAACGCGGATAACCATAACCCGGTATGGTGGACTTTCACTACTGAATGGAGGAGTCCACGATGCCCGCAAAGAGGTTGTCCATGAGAAAGATCAAAGAAGTCCTTCGTGAAGAAGGCAGACGGATTGAGCCATCGGCAAAGCGGCTTGCAACACAAGAGAAGATTACACTCATATGGCAAGAACCCTGCCACGAAGGATTATTGCTTCGACATATGCCGGGCTGTTCCAATGGCCACCGTCAGAAACGATGGGAACGGGCGGGTACTGCAACGACCCCGGGCAGGAGAAAGGCAAACCCGGTTCGGTCAGGCCCAGTCAGGCAGTGAAATCACCTTTTTCATTTTTTCCATGGCCTGTTTCTCGATTTGACGAATCCGTTCTGCCGAAACATCATATTCCTCCGCCAGGTCGTGCAGGGTGGGCTTGTGGTCGCTTAACCACCGCCGGGTCACAATATCCCTGCTGCGGTCGTCCAGTTCAGCCAACGCCTGTGCGATCTGTACGGACCTGTCCATTTCAAGTTCGTTATTGCTGGCGACGATGGCGGGGTCATACCGGCTGTCCCCGAGAAACTGGGACGGCGCCATGTAATTGTCGTCATGATCCTGGTCCAGGAGTGCATCAAACGACACATCACTGCTGCTCAGCCGGGATTCCATTTCCCGCACGGTCTTCGTTTCAACATCCAGGTTCCTGGCAAGCTGATCCACCTCGTCATCGTTCATCCAGCCCAACCTGGCCCGGGACTTGCGCAAATTGAAGAACAGCTTTCTTTGTGATTTGGTCGTGGCGACTTTCAACATGCGCCAGTTTCGCAGCACATAATCGTAGATCTCTGCCCGAATCCAGTGCACGGCAAAAGAGACCAGGCGGACATCCCGTGTCGGATCAAACCGCTTGACCGCTTTCATCAGTCCGATACTGCCCTCCTGGATCAGGTCTGTCAGCGGCAGCCCGTATCCCATAAAACCCCTGGCCACTTTCACAACATGACGCAGGTGAGACATGACCAGCTCACGGGCGGCATCCAGGTCTCCCTCATTGCGATATCGCAGTGCCAGTTCATACTCCCGTTCAGCAGTCAGTATGGGAGCCGCATTGACGGCACGCATATAGCTGACCATGCTGTCGCTGGCTGAAACATCAATCGTGATCGGTAAACTTTGGGTCATTAAAGGTTGCTCGCGTTTCAAATCAGGGTTTATTTTAGCACTCTACGCTATAGAGTGCTAATTTTTTTAAAAGTTTCGCTGGCCGGGGGAATTTTCACGAAACCAGGCGGCATTCAGCCCCGGTTTGAATCGGCGGCCGGCTCCACACGGTGCTCGACCCACCCCTTGACCAGGCGTTGTGCCTCCCGGCTGAGCACATCGCGACGCTCATTGGCCAAAATGGGATCAAACAGATGCACCTCGACATAAAACGGTTTCCCCCGGGTCGTCGCCCAGACGCTCTGGATCAGGGTGATGTCCCCGTCGAACCGGGTTCTCGGCTCCCGTGCACCGGACGAATCGACATACCGAATGCCGATGGCCTGCACCCGGGCGCCGGCATCAATGGCCGATTGGAAAAGCCGGGGCTGAAACCGTATCACCCCCGTCCCGTCCGTGGTTCTTCCCTCCGGGAAGATGAGAACGGACTGGTGCTCCTGGAGCGAATGGCCCAGGTCGATGATCGCCTTGGCGGACCCGGTGCCTTTTTCGATAAACAGAGTCCCGGCTTTCTTGATGACCCAGCCGAGTACGGGCCACTTCATAATCACGCTGTTCGCCAAAAAGACCACCGGGAACCGGGAACCGATGACGGAAATATCGAGCCAGGAGATATGATTGCAGACGATCAGTGCCCCCTGTTCAAAGTCTGCACCGCTGAACCGGCACCGTACCCCGACGGTTTTTGCCACACAACCGTGCCACAAAGCCGCCACTTTCATATATTTTGAAGTGGAGAGGAATCCCGAAAACACCCCGGCAACGAGCCCCAGGAATACCAGCAGCACCAGTAGCAGGATTCGAAACAGGGCAATGATCCGGTAGGCGATCATCACGGGTCAACGGGCCCTGGCCTGAGCGGTCGCGGGTACGGGTTCAACGGCACGGTTGCCGGCAACGGGCCCGAATCGGGATAATGCACGGATTGGAGCCGGGATCAAAGAATGTAGCGGGACAAGTCCTGGTCGTCGGCAAGGTCTTTCAGATAATGATCGACATACCCCACATCAACCTGGATGGTTTGGCCGGATTTGTCCGCCGCTTCAAACGAGATGGTTTCGAGCAGTCTTTCCATGACCGTGTGCAGTCTGCGCGCGCCGATATTTTCAGTCTGTTCGTTGACTCGCCAGGCCACTTCAGCGATCCGCCGGATGCCTTCCTTGTCGAACTCGATGTGCACCCCTTCGGTGCCCATCAGGGCTTCATACTGTTCGGTCAGCGAAGCGTCCGGTTCCGTCAATATGTTCATGAAATCCTCCGCTGTCAGGGCTTTCAGCTCGACCCGGATCGGCAATCTCCCCTGCAGTTCCGGAATCAAATCCGAAGGCTTGGCCATCTGGAAGGCGCCGGAAGCGATAAACAGGATATGGTCGGTCTTGACCATGCCGTATTTGGTCGACACCGTGGCCCCTTCCACAAGGGGCAACAGGTCACGTTGCACCCCTTCGCGGGAAACATCGGCACCGCTGTACCCTGCCGCAGACCGGCCGACAATCTTGTCGATTTCATCCAGGAAGACAATCCCGTTCTGCTCCACTTTCTCCAGCGCCTCGGTCTTGATCTCTTCATCATTGACCAGCTTGGAGGCCTCTTCTTCCGTCAACAGCTTGAGGGCTTCATCCACCTTGGTTTTTCTGCTGCGGGTCCGCTGGCCCCCCATATTCTGAAACATGCCCTGGAGCTGGTTGGTCATTTCTTCCATGCCCGGAGGCGCCATGATTTCAACCCCGATAGACGGGCTGCTGACTTCAATCTCGATTTCCTTGTCGTTCAGCTTCCCTTCCCGGAGAAGTTTTCTGAACCGTTGGCGCCCCGCCCCCTCGTCCTGACTGGCCTCATCGCCCCGGGCGGGCGGCAACAGGATGTCGAGAATCCGTTCTTCCGCCGCATCTTCGGCATGGGCCCTGACCCGGGCCACTGCCTGCTCCCTCGTCATCTTTACCGACATGTCCATCAAGTCCCGGATGATGGTATCCACTTCCCGTCCAACGTACCCGACTTCGGTAAACTTGGTTGCCTCGACCTTGATAAAGGGGGCATTGGCAAGACGGGCCAGGCGTCTGGAAATTTCTGTTTTGCCGACCCCTGTCGGCCCGATCATCAAAATATTCTTGGGCGTAATCTCTGCGCGCAATGCCTCCTTGACCTGCATCCGCCGCCATCGGTTGCGCAAGGCAATGGCCACCGCGCGCTTGGCCGCTTTTTGCCCGATAATATGCTTGTCGAGTTCTTCGACAATTTCTCTGGGAGTCATCTCAGTCATTGCCAGTTCCCGCCCTGATGTCCAGTGATTCGATGGTTAAATTGTGATTGGTGTAAATGCAGATATCCGCCGCAATATTCAAACTTTTTTCGACAATCTCCCTGGCGTCGAGCTCGGTGTTCCCGGACAGGGCCAGGGCCGCGGATTTTGCGTAGTCGCCGCCGGAACCGATAGCCATGATTCCCTGCTCAGGCTCAATCACATCCCCGTTTCCAGAAATGATCAGTGAGGATTCGCGGTCCGCGACCACGAGGAGAGCC
Organism: Gammaproteobacteria bacterium; assembly: GCA_011523765.1. Classification (GTDB taxonomy): domain Bacteria; phylum Pseudomonadota; class Gammaproteobacteria; order Arenicellales; family Poriferihabitantaceae; genus WTGA01. The sequence goes on along the minus strand of WTGA01000023.1, from coordinate 11,608 downwards.
TCCAGCCGCCGAAGCATCCGATCCGTACGCCAGTCCTTGGCCAGCTCCACCGCAGCACGAACCAGTTTCCCCTGGTATTTTTCCAGCTTGCCCTCAAAGCGCTCAAAAAGCGTAAAGGCATCGGCCGTGCCGCCGGCAAACCCGACCAGTACTTCATCATGGTACAGGCGCCGGACCTTCCCGGCATTCCCTTTCATCATGGTGCTGCCAATGGACACCTGGCCATCCCCGCCAATGACCACCTGGTCGTTCTTTCGCACCGACAGGATGGTCGTCCCCTTAAACTGTTTCATAAAAGCTGTCCCGATAAAGTAGTGGCCGCACAATCCTTACCAATATGGTCAAAGCGGAAAATTTCAAGTTTCATCCGGGGCCTGACGAAAACGGTGAACGGCTTATTCAACCAGTTTCAAGTGGGCACCCCCCCTTGGACGGGAGGTTTTCGGAGGGGGGCCGGTCGAATCATCATCCGGCCCTTCATCCGGGTGGGAAAAAACGACTTCTTCCCCCTGGAACACGATTCCCATTCCGGTTTCCCGGCTGAAAATGCCAATCACCGCCGGCACCGGCACTGTCACGCCAAATGGCTGGCCGCCAAAACGCGCCGTAAAGACCACGTATTCGTTGCCTATTTCCATGTCCTTGACCGACCGGGGGTGGACATTCAGGACAATCCGGTTGTCCCGGACATACCGGACCGGCACGACCACTTCCTCCCCGCGTGTATCCACCAGTATCTGGGGAGTATGCCCGCAATCAACCGACCACTGATAGGTTGCGCGCAACAGGTACGGCTTGAATGACAGGAGCTGGCGCCCGGGTCCGCCACGGTGCTGCGAATTCTCCATGCCGTTACGTACCCGCCCCGCTTCTGAAAGCCTTGAATGCGGGGACCCGCCATCGGACCCGGTCCACCCCGCCAACCATTCCGCCCCTACTGGAGTTCTGCTTCAAGTTCACTCAGGCTGTCATGAAATGTCGGGCGCCGAAACAGGGATGCCCCATACAACATGAGGGGGTCTGCCAGTTTCGGCAATACAATTCCCAAAGCCGGCAGACGCCATAACAGGGCCGCAAAGTACGCATCCACGAGGGAGAAATCCGTCCCCAGGAAAAAGGGCTGGCCGGTAAAGATGGAGGAAAGCGACACCAGGCCATCATGCAGGCTCTTTTGCAAGGCCGGGGACGGCTGGGGAGAGACGGTTTCTCCCAGGTCACTGATCGGCTTCAGCCAGTCCCTGGACAGCCGCGAAACAATCAACCGGGTTTTCGCCCGGGTAATGGGGTCCACCGGCATCAATGGCGGATGGGGGAACCGTTCATCCAGGTATTCAATAATGACCCCCATGTCGTACAGTGCCACATCCCGGTCCACCAGCGTCGGGGTTTCCCCATACGGATTGTGCTCACCCACCACCGACGGGTCATCGTTTGCTGTGACATACTGGATCTCGCAATCGATATCCTTTTCGAGCAGAACAATTCGGCAGCAGTGGCTGAAAATATCCAGGGGCCCCGAAAGCAGTACCATAGATGGCCGGCGATTCGTGAACGACAAGTTAGAATACATGGATCATCAGTCCACCTGCCGTTCTAGTGCACATCGCGCCAGTATTCCTTCTTCAACAGAAATGCCAGGATTCCCAGTACCAACAGAAACGACATCGTCCAGACCCCATACTTGATTCGAACCATGCGGGCGGGTTCGGCCATGTAGTAAAGGAAATTCGTGAGGTCCCGCATGGAACGGTCAAATTCCTCGGTACTCATTGAGCCCGCCTTGACCATTTCCAGCTCGATCACCTGCTGTGCATGGCCCTCTTCATCCACACGGGTGGTGATATTGGCCTTTTGGATGCCCTGCAGTTCATGCATGACATGGGGCATGGCAACATTCGGAAAGACGGTATTGTTCCAGCCGCTTGCCGTACTTTCATCCCGGTAGAATGAACGAAGATAGGTATACAGCCATTTCGGGGTGTACAACTTTCCTATGAGCGTCAAATCCGGCGGTGCAACCCCGAACCACTCCTCGGCATCCTCCTTGGACATGGTCGTGTTCATGGTATCGCCGATCTTTCCGCCGGGAAGTATCATCTGCTCCTTCACCAGCGCTTCCGGAATCTCAAGGTCTTGTGCCATGCGGTTGTAACGCATGTACTTGGCACTGTGGCAGGACAGGCAATAATTCACGAACAGCTTGGCGCCATTTTGCAACGACACCTTGTCATCCAGGGAGACCTCCACATAGTCGAGAGCGGCCCCCCCTGCGCCGGCGGAAAATCCGGTCACAGGGAAAAAAGCCAATACCAGAACCAGCAGTTTCCTTTTCATGACGTAACCCTCTCCGGGACAGGCTTGACGGAATCCGGCCTGATGTAGGCAGGCACCACTCCAAAAATCAACAGCACACCGACAGACAGCAGGGTGTAAACCAGCTTCAGGCTGGACGCGGGACCCCCGCTCCACCCGAACCACCAGTAAAAGAGAGTGCCCAGCAACAAGAGCACGGAAACCAGAAGCAACAGCTTGCCACCTATCCCCAGTTTCTCCCCCCCTGAACTGAAACATGGAAAAAGAAGGAAAAACAACAGGTAAACCAACGTGAAAAACTGGGCCATAATCGTCAGGTCCGTGGTCGGCGGCTGGGTACCGAGCCATCCCAGAACAATGAACACCACCACAAACACCATCAATGCCAGTTTTGTAATGGGCCCTTTGTAACGAATGGACTTGACCGGACTCCTGTCCAGCCAGGGCAAAAAGAACAGCACCGCGATGGATGCGAACATGGCCAGGACGCCCCAGACCTGGGTGCCTGCAAAACTCGGCACTGCCCGCAAAATCGCATAGTACGGCGTGAAATACCATACCGGCGCGATATGCTCCGGGGTTTTCAGCGGGTTGGCCGGTTCGAAGTTGGGCCGTTCGATGAAGTATCCTCCCATTTCCGGGACAAAGAAGACGATTCCAAAGAAAACCGCCAGAAACACCACCGTCCCAAGAAGGTCCTTTACGGTGTAGTAGGGATGGAAAGGGATTCCGTCTTTGGGGGCTTCTTCATTCCACCGGTTGCCTTTCGGGCCTTTCTTGATCTCCACACCATCGGGATTGTTCGAGCCGACCTTGTGCAGGGACACGATATGCAAGAAAACCAGCCCGACCAGAATAAATGGAAGCAGGTAGTGAAACGCATAAAACCGGTTGAGAGTAATGTCCGAGATGACATAGTCCCCCCGGATCCACTCGGAAAGCACGCCGCCCACAAAGGGCAGGGTTTCGAACAGGTTGACGATCACCTGTGCGCCCCAAAACGACATCTGGCCCCATGGCAACAGATAACCGAAAAAGGCGGTGGCCATCATCGCAAGATAAATGATGACCCCGAATATCCACAGCAACTCCCTGGGGTTCCGGTAGGACCCATAGAGCAGGCCGCGAAACATATGCAGGTAAATCACGACGAAAAACATGGATGCGCCCGTGGAATGCACATAGCGGACAAACCATCCGCCCCACACATCGCGCATGATGTACTCCACGGAATCGAAAGCGAGCCCCGCATCGGGCTTGTAGTTCATGGCCAGCAACACCCCGGTAACGATCTGCAGAGCCAGGACGACCATTGCCAGGCTGCCGAAAAAGTACCAGAAGTTGAAGTTCTTTGGCGCGTAGTATTCGGTGATATGCTCCCGGGTAACCTTGGTTGCCGGAAACCGGTTGTCCAGCCAATTCATGAAACTCATCAGGCCACCTCTTCGTCAGAACCGATCAGCAATACCGTATCAGACAGGTACTGATGGGGGGGGACGACCAGGTTCTTTGGCGCGGGAACACCGCTGTAAACCCTGCCGGCCAAATCGAACTTGGATCCGTGACAGGCGCACAGGAACCCGCCTTTCCAGTCATCGTCAAATGAGACGGCACCAATCTGGGGCTGGTATTTTGGGGAACACCCGAGATGGGTGCAGATACCCACCAACACCAGGATATCCTCCTTGATGGACCGGTAAACATTCTGCGCATACTCCGGTTGCTGGGCAGCTCTGGAATCCGGGTCGACCAGAATGCCCTCCATGCCGGGCAGAAAATCCAGCATCTCCTTCGACCGCTTGATGATCCAGACCGGTTTTCCGCGCCACTCAACGGTGATTTGCTGGCCGGACTCGAGTCTGCTGATATCGACCTCTACCGGAGCGCCTGCTGCTTTGGCCCGCTCACTCGGCACCAGGCTGCCTGCGAACGGTACCGCCATCCCCACGGTCCCGGCCAGCCCGACCCCTGTGGTCGCAATCGTCAGCATCCTCCGTCGTTTATGATCCACATGATGATCCGCCATGTTTAACCTCTGAAATGGGAAAAGAACCTGAATTGCGCCAGGAAATTCAACCGGGGTTGATTTCCTGAATCCTGAACAGTTCTCTGGCTTTTGAAAATCGCCGATTATACCAGAACCTTGAATTTGGAGGTCAAATTTAAATCGCCGGGGGGCTTCCCGGGGTTTCCACGGCCGGCGTCCGCCGCGCTGTACAAAAAGAAACGGCCCGTTATCGAAACCGGGGACGACCCTGTATACTTGCCACCATGCAATCCGTTGCCAGAACCGTAATCCCAAAACACATCGGCTGATGGAACTTGAAAACAAAATTGCGCTGGTCACGGGGGCCGCGGGCGGCATCGGCCTCGCGACGGCAAAGCGGTTGATGCACCATGGCGTTGGCGGCATCGGCCTGGTGGACCGCTCCCCATCCTGTATCGAAACGGCAAAGCGTCTCAATGCCCTGTCCGGCAGTGAAAGAGCGCGGGCCTTTTGCGGCGATGTGACGGACCCCGGATTCCGCCGGTCTGTATTCGACGGCATGCGCACCGCGTTCGGGAGCGTGCAGATCTGCATCCCCGCCGCAGGGGTGATCGCCGATTCTCTTGGCGTTAAAGTGGACCGGCACAGTGGCGATGTGGCGCTCTACCCGGAGTCGACCTTCAAGCGCCTGATGGAGATCAATCTCAATCACCCGACCTATTGGGCCCTGGAAACCATTGGCGGCCTGGCCAGGAAGCGGTTTCACCAGGGGTTGGGAAAATGGGAAAGCAGCGAAGGGGTCCAGGGAGTGGTCATTCTGGTCGGTTCGGTGTCTTCCAGGGGGCAGCGTGGACAGGTTGCCTATGCGGGGGCCAAATCCGGATTGATCGGCATTGCCTCCACCCTGAACCTGGAAGGCCTGTACCACGGGGTACAGACCAAGATCATACACCCCGGTTTCGTCGACACCCCCATGGTCGACTCGATTGATTCCGATTATTTCGAAAAGCATTTCAGGCCGAGAATTGGACTGGGCAGGAAAATACAGCCGGATGAAATCGGGGAAATCATCTGCACGATGATCAGGAATCCGGCATTGAGTGGCGAGGTCTGGGCCGATGCCAGCCTGACTTAGCGGGTAAACCGACAACTGGAGAGAACGAATGAAACGACCCTTGCTGGATGAAAGCGACCTGTCCATCCGACTGGAGACACTCAACCGGGAAACCGGGATTCCCTGGGAAGGGACTCCCGATTCCATCGGCAAAACCTTTGTATTCAGGAATTTCATTGAAGCGTTCGGATTTATGACGCAGGCCGCCATCGTTGCCGAAAAAATGAACCATCATCCCGACTGGAGCAACGCGTACAAGACCGTCATCGTCCAGCTCTCGACCCATGAAAGTGGCGGCGTCACCGAACTGGACATCGAACTGGCCGGACAGATGGAACGGATCGCCGCCGCATTGGCCGGGAATGCCTGAATGGGCCTCCTTTCCCGGATGATGGCAGTGTCCGCCGGATTCCCCGCTCCAAGCCCGGGTATCCGCCGTGGCCCGGCGGGGTTTTCCGGTGGTTTGGCCGTCCCGGCACCCGACCGCGCGCCAGTCGTTTCATGAGTGACCGGCCCCCCGCTTCCGTCCTGCCCCCCGCCGTGGATGTGGTGGTGATCGGCGGAGGGATTGTCGGGGTCAGCACGGCCTACTACCTGGCCAAGTCCGGTGTCCGCGTCGCGTTGTGCGAAAAAGGCGGGATCGCGTGTGAGCAGTCGAGCCGCAACTGGGGATTTATCCGCAAGCAGGGACGTCATCCGTCAGAAATCCCCCTGATGATTCTTGCGCTGGAGCTGTGGCACGAACTGGTCGCCGATCTGGAGACCGATATCGGTTTTCGTGTCGGTGGAACCCTTTACCTTTCGGAAACCGAACAACGTTACCACGCCAATCTGGCGTGGCTGGAGCATGCCGGGACATTTGGGCTGGACTCCACCTTTCTCAGCGTATCGGAGCTCAAGGCACTGGTTCCGGGCATGCAGAACCAGGTGCGGGGCGCCCTGTTCACGCCGAGCGATGCCAGCGCCGAACCCGCGTTCGCGACTTTGGCGATCGCGGAAAAGGCCCGTGCCGGCGGCGCGCTTCTCTTGTCCCGGTGTGCGGTGCGGGGAATTGATCTCGAGGGCGGCAAGGTATCCGGCGTGGTCACTGAACACGGCCGTATCCGATGCCAGACCGCGGTGTGTGCCGGCGGCGCGTGGTCCGGGTACTTCTGCCGGCACCTGGGCCTGGTCTTTCCCCATCTCAAGGTGATCAGTTCCGTCATGGCGACCGTCCCCACCGACATCCTGGTTGGCGGGCAGAATATCTGGAGCAGCGGCCTGGGGATGCGGCGGCGGCGGGATGGCGGGTACACCGTTGCCTACGGGGGGAGTTCCCGCTGCGAAATCACCCCGGACCTGTTCCGGTTTTTTCGCACCTACCTTCCCGCCTACCGCCATTCAAAGGAGGTGGTGACACTGAAGCTGGGTACCCGGTTTTTCCGGGAACTGGTGTGGCCTGCAAAGTGGTCTTTCGACAAGCCGACCCCGTTTGAAAAGGAGCGCGTTCTGGACCCGGACCCGGACCTGGCAATCCTGGACAAGGCTCACGGGTTGCTCGGACGGACCTTTCCGGATCTGCAAGGGATTGATATTGCACAGCGATGGGCCGGCATGATTGATGTCACACCGGATGAGTTGCCCGTGATTTCAACGGTCAGGCAGATTCCCGGCCTGGTGATTTCCACCGGGTACAGCGGACACGGTTTCGGCATCGGTCCCGGCGCCGGAAAGGTCACTGCCGATCTGGCGGTCGGAAAAACACCGGACACGGACCTGTCCGCATTCGCCCTGGAGCGTTTGCTGTAATGCCGGTTTGCGCCGGCCCTTCACTGTGACCCTGCCGTCACCGGACCACGGTGAACACTCCCGTTGCGGACCGGCCGGAGGGCCGTTTGCTCATATCGCCAAATCGAAGGCTGCAGACAGCAGTTCGCGGGTGTAGGAATGCCGGGGATTGCTGAAAACGGAGTCCGCACAGCCCTGCTCCACCACATCGCCTGATTTCAGCACCATGAGATCATCGGCAATGGCCCGGACCACGCTCAGGTCATGGGAAATGAACACGTAGGCGAGCCCATGTTCGCGCTGGATTCGATTGAGCAGCTCCAGCACCTGGACCTGGACCGTTCTGTCCAGGGCCGAAGTGGGCTCATCGAGAAACAGGACCCTCGGCTCCAGTATCAGCGCGCGCGCAATGGCAATACGCTGGCGCTGACCGCCCGAAAACTCATGGGGATACCGGAACCGGAACGATGGGTCAATCTCGACTTCTTCCAGGATGTTCACCACTTTGCGGTCCCGGGCTTCGGCATCCGCGACCAGGCCGTGCGCATCCAGCCCTTCGCTGATAATGTCGCCGATGGTCATCCGGGGGGAAAGGGAACCATACGGGTCCTGAAAAACGATTTGCATGATCCGCCTCATTTCGGACATGGAATACCCGCCCGGGACACCCACAGCTTTACCGTCCAGAAGAATCTTTCCTTCGGAATGAACCAGCTTCAGCAGCGCCAGGGCCAGCGTCGTCTTGCCTGAACCGGACTCTCCCACCACCCCCAGAGTCCGCCCCTGTTTCAGTCTCAGCGATGCGCCATTGACTGCTTTGACATGGCCCACCGTCCGTTTGAGCAATCCTTTTCTGACGGGGAACCAGACTTTCAGGTTGTCGACGCACAACACCTCGTCCGGTTGCCCTGGCGGAACCTGGCGGACGGGAGGTTCGGCCAAAAGCAGTTTCCGGGTATAGGCCCGTTTCGCGGAGGTAAAAATCTGGCTCGTCGTTCCTTTTTCAACCAGCACGCCTCCATTCATGACCAGCACCCGGTCGGCCACCTTCTTCACCATGTTCAGGTCATGCGTGATCAACAGGATTCCCAGGTTCTGGGTCCTTTGGATCTCCTTCAGCAGCGCCAGGATTTTCGCCTGCACGGTCACGTCCAGTGCAGTGGTCGGCTCGTCCGCGAGCAGGACATCGGGGCGGTTGGCAAGCGCCATCGCAATCATGATTCTCTGTCGCTGTCCGCCGGACAGCTGATGGGAATACGAGGCGAGGCGGGTTTCCGCATGATGGATGCCGACACGGTCGAGCAATTCAATCACCTTGGCCCGGGCATCGTCTCCACCCAGGTTCTGGTGGAGGGAAAGGGATTCGCTGATTTGTTTTTCTATGACGTGCAGGGGATTCAGCGCGGTCATGGGTTCCTGGAAAATCATGGAGATGTCGTTTCCGCGAATCCTTTGCAACGTTGCCGGGTCGGCTCCAAGCAGCTCTTCGCCCCGGTACCGGATCGACCCGGCCGGATGAAAGGCATACGGGTACGGCAGCAATTGCAGAACCGACAGTGCCGTCAGCGACTTGCCGGAACCCGATTCCCCCACCAGTGCGACGGTCTCTCCGGCATGGAGTTCGAAATTCACGTCCCGAACCACCTCGGACAGGACCTGCTTGTCCCGTTCCCTGCGCTGGAAGCTGACCGCAAGCTCCCTCACGCTCAGAAGTGGCGGATTCAGGGTTGCCACCATCCTTCAGCGAAACAGTTTCCGCGGATCAAAGGCATCCCTCACCCCCTCACCGATAAAAATCAAAAGCGACAGCATGACTCCCACAATGAAGAACCCGGTCACTCCCAGCCAGGGAGCCTGCAAATTCGCCTTGCCCTGGGCCAGAAGCTCACCCAGGGAGGGGGAACCGGGGGGCAGGCCAAAACCCAGAAAATCCAGGGAGGTCAGCACCGTCACCGACCCGGCCAGGATGAACGGCATAAAGGTGATGGTCGCAACCAGCGCATTGGGCAGGATATGGCGCAGGATGATACGGGTGTCCCCCACGCCCAGTGCCCGGGCCGCGCGCACATATTCAAACTGTCGTGTTTTCAGGAATTCCGCCCGGACCACCCCCACGAACCCCATCCACGAAAACAACAGGAGAATGCCCAGCAGCCACCAGAAATTCGGTTCGACCACGCTGGCCAGGATGATCAGGATATACAGGGTGGGCATACTCGACCAGACTTCCATGAACCGTTGCACCAGCAGGTCGACCCAGCCCCCGAAGTATCCCTGGACCGCCCCGGCCGCAACCCCCACGATTGCGCTGATCAGGGTCAGCAAAAACCCGAAAAGCACGGAGATCCGGAAACCGTAGATGACCCGGGCGACCACATCCCGCGCCTGGTCATCGGTCCCCAGCAGATGACCGCCCCCGGGAGGGGCGGGCGCCGGATGCTCCAGGTCCCAGGCAACCGTGGTATGGTGGAATTCAATGATCGGCCAAACGGCAAAACCGTTGTCATTGATATGCTGCTTCAACCAGGGGTCCCGGTAAACGGCCAGTGTCGGAAATTCCCCGTCAAAATCGGTTTCATGGTAGTCGACAAATGCGGGCCAGTAGCCATCGCCGTTGTACCAGACAAAAAATGGCCTGTCGTTCGCAATGAGTTCGGCAAACAGCGATACCCCGAACAGGAAAAGAAAGATCCACAATGCCCAGAAACTGCGGCGGTTGGCCTTGAACAGGTCCCATCGTCTTTGCCCGATGGGACCCAGGTTCAATCGTCCGGTGGCCGGTGGCCCCACCGGACTGCCCGGAGTTGCGGTGACGTCCATCATGATTCCCGGGACTCGAAATCAATCCGCGGATCAATCCAGGTATACATCAGGTCCGAGACAATCCCGAGAATCAGGCCGAGCAGGGTAAAAAACCACAGGGTGCCGAACATCACCGGATAGTCTCGTTGCAATGCCGCTTCAAACCCCAGCAAACCCAGTCCGTCCAGGGAAAATATGATTTCAATCAGCATCGCGCCGGTAAACAGGATATTGACCACCGCAGCCGGGAACCCGGCAATGACGATCAGCATGGCATTTCGAAAAACGTGCCCGTACATGACCCGGCGCTCAGACAACCCCTTTGCCCGGGCAGTCAGCACATACTGCTGGCTGATCTGGTCAAGGAACGAGTTTTTTGTGAGCATGGCCAGCGAGGCGAACCCGCTGACCGTCAGGGCGGTCAGGGGCAATGCAAGATGCCAGAAATAGTCGGCGATTTTTCCAGGCCAGGACAGGGTTTCCCAGTCATCGGAGACCAGGCCGCGCAGCGGAAACCAATCCAGGTAGACCCCTCCCGCAAAAACAACCAGCAACAGAACCGCAAACAAAAACCCCGGAATGGCGACGCCTACTGTCAGCAACACACTGGTGGTGATGTCAAACCTGCTGCCATCCTGTACGGCCTTGCGGATACCCAGCGGAATGCTGATCAGATAGACCAGCAATGTCGACCACAGCCCCAAAGAGATGGATACCGGCATTTTATCCAGCACCAGGTCAACGACCGAGCTGTCCCGGAAAAAACTGTCGCCGAAATCGAAACGAAGATAATTCCCCATCATCTCGAAAAACCGCTGATGAACGGGCTGGTCGAAACCGAACCGTTTTTCGAGTTCGGCAATGTATTCCGGGTCCAGGCCCTGGGCACCGCGATACTGGCTGTCGCCTGCGCCTGAACCGCTTGGCACCACATTTTCCGACGTGTCACGGGTGACTCGTTCGGCAGCATCCACGCCCGTCCCCGTGATATTGGCAATGGCCTGTTCGACCGGTCCGCCGGGTGCAAACTGGATAATGACAAAATTGAAGAGCATGATGAAAAACAGGGTCGGGATGACCAGCAGCAACCGCTTTGCAATATAGGGACCCATTACGCCGCCTTCCTTTTCATTGCCCGCTTCATCGCATAGCCGCCGGCGGCCAGAATCCCCACCAGCAGCACCAGTTTCCAGCCACGTGGCCGGTTGCGGGCATCCTTTTCCGCATCGCCGCCGCGCTGGTTGATTTCTCCCTTTTCGCGCGCCTCGGCAAGCTGTTCGGCCTTGGCCTCGCTGACCCACCAGCGGGAAAGATCCACGCCGTTGCGCAAGGGCGTTTCAGGACGCTCAAATTTGTCCCACCACAAAATCCGGTTGGCGGGCAAATGCCAGTTGGGCACCATGAAATTCTGCCACAGCAATACGCGGTCCAATGCCCGGGTGACGGCAATCAGCTCTTTTCGGGTCCTGGAGACAATGAGCCTTTCAACCAGTGCGTCCACCACCGGGTGGCAAAGACCCGCGGTGTTGCGGCTGCCGGGGCGTTTCGCCGCGGCACAGCTCCAGTAGTCCCGTTGCTCGTTTCCCGGTGTTTCACTTTGGCCCCACCCCCCCACAATCATATCG
>WTGA01000054.1 GCA_011523765.1 Gammaproteobacteria bacterium | reverse complement strand
AGGTCGTCCGGAAAGGCTCAGTGCCCGGATGCCGGGAACGTATTCTCCCCCCGTGCAGGAAACCGCCGGAATCCGGGGTTCCCGCGCCTCCCTGCCCTCCTTCCGGCAGTGCTGTGGGGACTGCTTGCGGGGCCCGCTACCCTGGCGTACGCCGACATCGGCCTCGCCGACCAGGTCGAGTTTTCCGGGCGCCTTTCCATGGACACCTGGCTGTATTCCGAGAACGGCGCCTATCCCAGCCAGCGCTCGTATGCAGGTGGCCTGACCCTGGAGGGCACCGCCTATATGGAGGATGAGGAAGGCAGGAGTTTTACGTTGACTCCCTTTTTGCGATACGGCGCCGGAGACCCCGAACGCACCCATGCCGACCTTCGTGAGGCCTATCTTCTCCTGTACGGCGATGCGGGTGAAAACGAATGGGAATTGCGCCTGGGTGTCGACCGCGTATTCTGGGGCGTGGTCGAGTCGTACCCCCTGGTCGATATTGTCAACCAGACCGACCTGGTCGATCACCCAAGCGAAAGGACCAAGATGGGTCAGCCGATGGCCCATGTCACCTGGTCGGGGGACTGGGGCGCACTGGAGTTGTTCGGACTGACCGGGCACCGCCCGCGTACCTATCCGGGCCGGCACGGCCGCCTGCGTCCCGAGCCGATTGTGGACCAGGACCTGGTTTCATACGAGTCCGCGGCCAAAGAATGGCATCTCGATTTCGCTGGCCGATACAGCGGCACATTCGGACCGCTTGACATCGGGCTCAGCCTGTTCGACGGCACGAGCCGAGAACCCGTGCTGATGCCGACACCGGTCGGTTCCTCGATCGTCCTGGCACCGCGTGTCCTAGCACCGCATTACGAACAGATTCGCCAATACGGCCTGGATGCCCTGCTGACCGCCGGCTCCTGGCTTCTCAAACTGGAAGCGATCCACCGCACTGGCGCGAGGAACCGCCGGCTCGATCAGCATCTGAATTACGAGGAAGAGGACTACACGGCTTTCGTCGCGGGCGGCGAATACACCTGGTATTCCCTGTGGGAATCGAACGCTGACCTGGGCCTGTTCGTGGAATGGGCCCACGACGGACGGGGCCGGTGGGCAACCAATGCATTCGAGAATGACCTGTTCTTGGCTGCTCATCTCGGACTGAACGATGAACAGAGTACCGAATTCATCGTCAGCGTGGTGGACTCCCTCGACAACAGCAGCCGCGTTTTCGGCGCTGAATTCAAGCGCCGGCTCACGGATCACTGGTACCTGCATATGGAAACCTCTGCCTATCTGGAGATCGACCGAACCGATGCCATCCACCCGGTGCGGCGCGACAGCTGGACCCGGGTGAAACTGGACTATAATTTCTGAACGGGCCAGTGTGTGATACTCCTGGAAATTGCTGCAAGGTGTGGACCGCCTTGCTGGAACGGGTCCCACCAGGCAGGGGACGTCGGCGTTTCCCCATGTGGCAGGGTGTGCTACCATAGGGTGGAGAGGTTCCAGAGAAAGTGAAGAAGTGGACACCGCCTCGCTGGTACCCGGGAATCATCGCTGATTTTCCCATGATGCAGACAACCACCAACAGTACACAACCGTGATTCACTGCTCTATCTTGCGCACAATACTCCTGCTGACCGGGTCCATTCTGGCCAGTTTTTCCTGGGCGGCCGAGTCGTCTTCGAGCCTCGTGGAAGGCAACGCCGAGGAAGCCGGGTTCAGGGTCGCAACCGAAGCTCGTGAACGCCAGATGGGATTTGGCAATTTTACCGCGAGCCTGACCATGATACTGCGGAACAAGCAGGGCCGGGAAAAACAGCGCGAACTCCGCCTGAAAGTCATCGAAGTCAAGGGGGACGGTGACCGGACCATGTTCGTATTCGACCGCCCACATGATGTCAAGGGCACCGCCTTTCTCATCCATGCCCACAAGAACGAGCCGGACCAGCAATGGCTCTATCTTCCCGCCCTGAAGCGGGTCAAGGGGATCAGTTCCTCGAAACAATCCGGCTCCTTCATGGGCAGCGAATTTTCCTACGAGGACATGGGTACCGTCGAGGTCGAGAAATATACCCACCGCTACCTGCGCAACGAGCCCTGCAGTGACCTCGAATGCTTCGTTCTGGAGCGCGTCCCGACCAACCGGGATTCCGGGTACTCCCGCCAGCTGGTCTGGCTCGACCAGGAGGAACTGCGCACCATGCAGGTCTATTTCTTCGACCGCCGGGACGAACACCTCAAGACGATGGTCGTCGAGGACTATAGGCAATATCTCGATCGCTACTGGCGAAGCAGGAAAATCACGATAACCAACCATCTCACGGGAAAAAGTACCGTGCTGCACTGGGCGGACTTTCAGTTCGGTACCGACCTGGATGCCAAGGACTTTACCAAGACAGCACTCAAACGGGCACGGTAACCTGCTCCCCTGTGCCGAACCCAAAGACACCAACCACTCCTGCCGGAACGGCCCAAATACGCCGTCAAGGGATCCCGGGGAAATGTCCTTCGACCCCGATCGGGTAGCCATTTTGCCCTGAACGGAGTAACCCATTCCACTGGCCGGAAATTTTCCTCCGTGACGGTTCAGACCGACAGCTCGCGCCTCTGTTCGGCGACGAGGAACTTCAGTTTCTTGCTCAGTTTCATCGACGGCAGCGGGTCGAACCGGAGTTTATAGTCCGCGGGGAACACCTTGAGATTGAAGTAATGGGCGATCATCAACGCATTCACTATCAGTTGCAGGTCCATCCACCGGAAGCCGAGGTACCGGTGAGTTCCCAATCCGTACGGCACGTATCCAGGTCCCCGGTGCTCGTTCCTCGGGGGAAAATAGCGGTCGATATCGAACTTGAAGAGGTCCGGCAAACTGAGCCGACAACCCGTTACACCTCTGATTGAGTCAGCCATGGTGATTCGAGCGAACCATGAGAACCAAGGAGGCAAGTCATCTTGAGGCAGAAAAACAGGATTTTCCATGGAAACTGTTTCAATCCGGCTAAGTTAACAACCTCTTTTCAGGGATCATGCACCATAACCGGACTCAGCATCTTATCAATCAATTCGGGCGAGCGGGCGGGTTGCCGGGAATACCCCTTAGGAGTGGCACCCATTCCGTTCATGACTAATGGGATGACCCGCCCCTGTGGCGAAGGCAACCGGGGCACTTTTTTGACAACGAAGGGAAATCATGATTCAAACGAATCCGAACCCCGGGATCGTGAATTCCACTCACCGGGCCGGCCAGGCCGGGGAGGGGAAGTACCGGCCCGGAGATTCCGCCCTGGCGGGCGGCTGCCATGGGTTTTTTTTCAAAACAGCCGGGAAAGGAAAACGGCCATGGTTCCCCCTTTCGGTTCCGACTTCAATGAGCCACAATGT
>WTGA01000161.1 GCA_011523765.1 Gammaproteobacteria bacterium | reverse complement strand
GGAAAACCCCCCTGAATTAATTGAAAACCGGGTTGAGTTGCGGAAGTCGGGCTAGAACCGGAGCGAAACGTCCCGGTGCGCGGACCGGCAGGCCGCGATGTCCTTGGCCTGGTCTGTGGTCAACCGGTCCTGGAGCCTGATTCCGATATTGCCCTTGATCAGGTCGTTATAGGCATTCAGGTCACCCAGCAGGGGCAAGGCTTCGTCTCTCCAGCGGATTTCATCGTCCAGCAACACCCGGGATTGCCGGTAAAACTCTCCTGCAGCCTGAAAATCCGGGGTGTCACCTTTCAGCGCTCTTCGGGCTTTCGACAGCATGGTTCTGATCTCGGTGGTCCCGGTCAACTCATTCAGACTGGACTCCACGCGTCTAAACCGCTCCATGATCGTCCCGGCCCCGCTGCCGGATTCCAGAACCGGCCCCAGCTCTTCCATAGCCGGTCGGAACCGGCGAACATTTTCTGTGTCGTGCAGAAGTGCCCGGATGGTTTGCAACGGTTCATATGCCGCATCGGCATTCCGGCGGTAGGTCACTTTCGCATGGTTCGCCAGGGCGTAAAGTTCATCATACCGCGCTTTGGCCGTGTCCCAGTTGGCGGGGATTTTTTCCATGAGAGATGCCTGTTCCCGTTCCAGTTCGAATATTTCAAGCTCCATCGCTTCGATCTGTTCAGAGGTGGTCTGGGGGGTTCGGCTCAACCGGTCCTTCTTGCGTTCCATAAGCGCTTTGCGGGTGTCCATCCCGCTTAACTGGTTTTTCAATTGGCGCATGCCCTGGTGAAGGGGTTTGTATTGTGCTTCATAGTGTTCCAGTTCTGAATTTGCGGATACCGCATGACCCGCCAGATCGAAAGTCTTTTCCGCGAGCACAAAACTGTTCACCAGTGAGTCCCTGTACGTGTCCGGCAATCCTGAAAAATCCTGGTTTCTAATCCTGTCAATCCCCGCCAGTATTACGGTTTTCTCACGGGCATATTCGGGAAACACCCGTTCCTCAATACAATACTGCAATCTCGGATTAACCGGAGGCGGGGCATTGTCGGAAGTGAGGTAGGTGCGATTGGGCATATAGTTGACCAGGCCCGGAAAGTAACCGGCGATCGCCAGCCCTGCCAGCTGCAATACGATAAATGCGATTGCGCCCTTGTAGATATGCGTGGTTTTAATTGCCCGGGGCGCAACGCCCCGCAAATAGAATAATGCAAACCCGAATGGCGGTGTCAGAAACGAGGTTTGTATATTCAGGCCAACCATCACCCCCAGCCACACGGCGGTCACATTGGCCGAAGGGTCGGCGAGCAGGATGGGTGCGACGATCGGGACGACCACGACCGCAATCTCGATGAAATCCAGAAAAAATCCAAGCAGGAAAATAACCAGCATCACCACCAGAAACTGGGTCCAGAACCCTCCCGGCAGTCCGGTCAGAAATTCCCTGACAAGGTGTTCCCCGCCAAAACCCCGGAACGCGGCTGTAAGCATGGCCGCCCCGATCAGGATAATGAAAACCATGGAAGTGGTTTTTGCGGTATCGATCATTACGCTTACCAGCGTATTCTCGATTACAAAGGTTCGCCAGGTGCTCCATACTATGGCGCCGAGACAGGCGATCACCGCCATGGCCGCACACAGGACACCAATGAAGTCCCGTTGACTGGTGATGTTCTTCACATTCAGATCGAACAGTTGCAGGAACAGCAGAATACCGGTCACCGAGAGAACCACAATGATCAACGGGGTATAACGGTGTTTCCTGTGTTCGGCCAGCCGGTATCCCCCCATCACAATGGCGCCGACTGCGCCAATGGCACCGGCCTGGTTGACCGTGGCAACCCCCATCACAATGGAACCCAGTACAGCAAAAATAAGTGCCAGGGGAGGGATCAGGGAAATGGCGATATTGGCGACAAACTGCCTGTCGTATTGACCGGCATACGGGACCGGGGGGGCGGTACCAGGCTTCAGCACAGCCCGCACAAGGATATACAGCATATACAGAACCACCAGTATGATGCCCGGGATCAATGCGCCCATGAACATGTCGCCGGCACTGGCCGACGTGATGTCCAGTTCGGCAGGCATGGAAAATTCACCCGTTGAGTCCTTGTATTCGGAAGTGCGGATGGTTCGCGCCTGATCGGCGGCATTCGCCAACTGGTCCGCCAGGATAATCAGGACAATGGAGGGGGGAATGATCTGACCTAGCGTTCCGGAAGCGCATATGGTCCCGGTGGCGAGGGGTTTTGAATAATTGTTGCGCAACATTGCGGGCAATGAAATCAGGCCCATCGCGATCACGGTGGCACCGAGAATTCCCGTGGTTGCCGCCAGCAGGGCCCCTACAAATACGACTGAAATTCCCAGCCCCCCTGGAACCGGTCCAAACAACTGCGCCATGGCGACCAGCAAATCTTCCGCTATCTTTGAACGCTGCAGCATGATGCCCATGAAGACAAACAGCGGAATGGCAATCAGGGTATCCCGTTCGACTTCCCAATACAGGCTCCTGAAATTGGTAATGCCGGCCGTCAACCACTGCACCGGCCCATCCTGGGCAAAATAGGCCCCCGGGTCTCCTGTCCACAAATAGCCGCACACGGCAGCGAGGCCAATGGATCCAATGGCAGACCCCGGCAGTGCAAATGCCACGGGAAAACCGGAACTCAGAGCAATGATCATCAGCAGGATCAGGACACCCAGAAACACCAGTTCCATGTCAGGTCTCCGGGTTCACGGTTTCACGGCTCCAGCTGCTTTCCCGGAAATCGGCAAGATTGCTCAGGATAAAGCCGACAAACTGGATGGCCATGCTCACAGCGAAAACCAGCAGGTAGGCCGCCATGAGATATTTGGTATACATGCCAAATCCACTTTGTGAAATTTCGAAACTAAGCAGGGGACTGTTGATGATGCTGCCTTTCCCGGACATTCCGTAGACCAGAATGCACCAGCACAGCGGCAGGCCCAATAACAGGGAACCGATGGCATTGGTCAGCGCCTTGCCTCTTTTGCTGAAATTGGTATAAAAGACATCGACTCTGACGTGGCCATCATGGAGCAGGGTATACGCACTGGCGAACAGGAACAACCCCGCATACCAGAACCGGACCAGGTCCCCCATGAATGCCTGTTCATAGGAAAATACAAAGCGGGTGAGTACAATCAGAAATTCGGCGGCCACGATCAGCAACGCAAGCCATATGAATCCCAGGGTGCGTGTAAACGCGGTGATGAGGATCGCCACCAGGATCAGGGGGAAGTGAACATACGTCCCGCGAAAAATCGACCTGCCCAGCTGGGTGGTCAGATGTTCCCCGACGATCACGCTCAACATCCCTTCAATTCTCAAAAAGGAAATCAGCATATCGGTGATGCCTACCAGCAATACCCCCCAGAAGGCTGCGCGGGTAATGAATGCCGCCATGCGGGAATAGAGCACCGCATCCTGCCTGAGGTCCCGGCCATGGCCCTGGACGACGGCTGCTGAGATGACCAGGCAAACCGAGAGTGAGACCATCCACTGAATCCATCCCAACCGGAGCTGGGGGTCATTCAGAGGCGGAAAGGACCGGTTTTCGCTGAACAGCCCCAGATGGACCAGAAAATGCCGTGTGCCCGGCCAGTCAAACCAGAAGATCAGGGTATTGTCCAGCAAAAACAGAAAGGGCATGGCCACCATCCAGGCGGCCAGCATTCTCGGCACCACCGCCCCAGCGGGCATTGACATCGAGAACGACAGACTTCTCACGGGAACCCGGGAAATCCGGTCATGGCAATGCAGAAACGGAGCCTGAAGGCTCCGTTTCTGCAGCGGTATTGAAGTGCGGGATTAAACGCCAAGAACGCGGTTTCGCTGTCGCAGGTATTCCTGGTCCGCGATTTTGGCCCACCCCCCGACATCGGCACGTGCCTTGACAAAGCTTTCATGAATTCGCCGGGCAAGATCGCTGTGTGCGACGGTTTCCTCGAACACCTCGACCGCCGCCTCACCAAATGAATCGTAGGTGTCGTCGCTGAATTTTCTCAACTGCACACCCTGATCATTCAGCAGCCGTGTCAAAGAGGAACCGTTGTTGGCATTGAATTCCGCCATCATGACATCATTTTCCATGGAGGCCGCTGATTCAACCATGACCCGGTCCGACGGAGAGAGGCCTTCCCAGAAATCCTTGTTGATTCCTGCGGCAAGCATCGGGCCCGGCTCATGCATGCCCGGGTAATAGTAGTATTTTGCGGCTTCGTAAAATTTCATGGCTTCATCATTCCAGGGCCCGACCCATTCGGTGGCATCCAGTGCACCGGAAATCAGGTTTTCATAGATCTGTCCGCCAGGAAGAGAGACAGGGGAGGCTCCAAGCTTTGCCAGCACATCGCCACCGAGACCGGGAATACGCATTTTCAATCCCTTGAAGTCATCCGCCGAATTCATTTCCTTTCTGAACCAGCCGCCCATCTGGACCCCCGTGTTGCCGCACATCAGGTTCTTCAGGCCGGATGTGCCGGCCAGTTCATCCCATAATTCCTGGCCGCCCCCAAAGCGGATCCATGCATTCATCTCCGTGTAGGTCAGGCCAAAGGGAACGGCGGTAAAATAGGCCCAGCCGGGGTGCTTGCCCTTCCAGTAATAGTCCGCTGCATGGTAGATCTGGGCGTTGCCCGACGCAACTTCATCAAAGGAATCGAATGCCCCGACCCGTTCTCCCGCAGCAAAGTATTCCACCGCAAATCGCCCATCGCTGATATCGGACAGTCGCTGTGCAAAACGTTGTGCACCGGTGCCCAATCCCGGAAAGTCGCGTGGCCAGGTGGAAACCACCGCGATCTCAACGCGGTCCTTGACCACTGCCGGGGCTTCCATTGCCTTGGTTACCGCCTCTTCGAGCTCCGCAATCTTGCTGTTCGCCAATTCGAGCTCGGTCTTTAATTTGGACGCTTCCTCCATGGCCTTCTTCGTGGCTGTATCATCCGTACAGCCGGTAAGGGAGGTTATGGCAGCAGTTGCCAGCGCTCCTCCCGCTGCGCCTTTGAGTAATTCACGACGTTTCATATTGAAATTCTCCTCGGTCTGGTTAGGCATTTACATGTGATTGAAAAGGCCTTCAAATTTACGCTTTGACCTCCTCTCCTGCCGGCAGAAAGAAAGTTCCCGGTGGTCCAGGGAGCAACCATTCGTCCGGTGACCCGGGCACCTGCTCCACAGACTGTAGCGAGTCGCCCGACCATTCGCTATTTCATCGCTGAACCCGGCCCTCGTACGAACCCGGATTGTAAGCGATTGGTTTCCATAAAATCAAATTTACCTGGGGCACATACTCCGCCCGGAAGGACAGGGTTTGCGGCATGGCCAATAAACCGATGCATTGGCACGGCCCCCGGCAGCATGGTTCACCGGGAGCCGGCAAAGCAGGTGTCCCGGGTCGCCTACACCCGGGAAATGGTCATGTATGCATGAACGTAATCCATTCCATGGCCCTGTGGGCTGTCCATCACTCTGCGGTGATAGGCGGCATAGTAATCCTCAATGATCTGGTTGCGGTTTTCGGGGTCCCTCCCCCTGTCGAGGCCCGCTTTGAAAATGCTCTGGTTCCAGCTGCGCACGGTTGGAACCAGTCCATCCGCAAAAGCCTTGATGTCGTGATTTCGCTTGTAGGCCTCCGAAAACGGACACGGCACTACCCGGGTTTCCAGGCTGTCCAGTCGTAATCCGGCCTGGAAACAGGGGCTTTCCGGTTCAACCAGTGGAGAGGAAAACTCTTCTGCAGTACGATAATACTGGGGCAGGGTCATGTTTTCGTATTCCTGACGGGTGATCCGGCCGGAGGCAACAAACTCTTTCCAGATTTCATCGAAGGTGTCAAACATGTTTACCCCGCCCGTATTCCCCAGGTAGCGGCCCTGTTCATCCCTGCAGAAATTGACAAGCACCATTTTGCTTCCGCGTTTCATTTCCCTCGCTCTGCACAGCAGGATGGTCTCCCAGTCTTCCCTGGCCTGCCGGGCAAAGGCATCGAATTCAGGACCCGACGCACCGACCATGTGAACATGGCGGGTAATGTTGCAGGGCTTTGTCGACAGCCAGTGCATGGCGGTTGCGGAAAACACCAGATCAAGACTTTCATCCGGGACCGCCCGCAGATAAAAGGATGACCCCGACACCAGGGGAAATGCATTGTCAAATTGATCAACCCAGGATTCAAACCGGGTTCTTCCGTGAACGATGCTGATCAGGGCATTGAAATCATTGGCGGGCTGGTCGGCATAGATGATGGTAACCTGCGTCTCCGGAGAATCATTTTGAATATGGTGAATTGCCCCGCGTATCATGTCCAGCGAGGTGCCGGCATCGGCACACCCCAGATCTGCAATCGTCATGCGGTCGGGGTACGGCTTGATTTCGGTCAGTGCCTGCAACACCCTCGGCATTGCAAAATCGATCACATCCTTGGCACCCCGCGTAGCCAGGGAGTAGAGCCCGCCTTCGGACATGGTGATATTTTCAGCTTGTCTGTCCTGCATTTTTCCACTGATTCCCGGAGAGGCCGGGCTGTACAGATCGAGAGGTACCCGCCATATTGCTTGATTCCGGAGAGTCGTTGATGCCGGTCAGACCGACGCAATCAGGAACAGGACAAAAACCACCACCAGTCCTATGGGGATCAGCAGGCCGGGCCAGTCTTGCCGGGCTGCCTTGCTTTTGGCCATCATGGGCTTGATACCCGGAAAAAACCAGAACAGCACCAGCAGTGCCAGTGCGCCTACGACCAGTTTTTCCCAGGTTTCCATGTCACGGACACGACCCGGAGGGGACCGGGCGCAACCGCCTTGCGCCGGCACCGCACCCTGACACTATTTCTTTTTGACCCACTGTCCGCCTGTTTTGACGTAGTTCCCGGGCTTGGTGTTGTCCATGGCTTTTTGGCCTGCCAGAGACTCCACGGCCGCCAAAGAGGTGTTGTTTTCCGCTGCAATCTTCGCGTAATGTTCCCGTCTTTGCTGGTTGATTCTCTCGATCAGTGCCTTGACCGCATCGGTCATGCCGGATACGGGTTCCAGGTATCCACTGGGTGTTTCACCGATTAATCCCTGGCTTTTTGCTTCCCCCAGGTCCAGTCCCCACGAGCTCTGGGAACCCAGCAGGGACAACAGGAAGATGGCTGATAGTAGCTTTTTCATTTCAACATGGCCTCTTTTTAGAATAATCCACTGTCCTCTGAGAGAATGTCTTCCAGATCCTTTTCGACTTTCACGCGGATTTCATGCTCGATTTTTACATTCAAATTGATGGTTACCGGCTCTGTAGGGGTGCTGACCTCGATTTTCGGTGTACACCCTGCCAGCAAGGGGACCGCGATCACATTGCAGAGTATAACCAGCAGTTTCTTCATTTTGGATTTGCCTTTGGGTACCGGGTTATTCATTGGTTCGCCTGGTCCTGATTCAACTGGCGATGGACCTGGTCACGAATCTCGTCATCCAGCTCACCCCCCAGTTTTTCTGCGTAGCCCAGACTCTTGAGCAACAATAGCATATTCTGTTCAGTATTGATGTTCAGATGTACGGGTTGCCTGTTTTCAATATTGGGGCTGGTTCCTTCGATATGGAGCCTGACCAGCAGATTGCCATCCGGTTCATATTCTACCGTACCCGTCAAAACATCATAGTTGAAATCCTCCAGCGCCCTGATCACAGGATCAGTCAACAGGTTCGACAGGGATTCGGCCTGACCCGGCTCTATAAAGTACCGGATTATACCACCATCCTCCTGGTTCCAGATTTCTCCCTGCCTGATACGGAGACCGCCTTCGGAAATTTCCACAGGCAGCCGTCCATCTATTTTCCCGCGGACTTCCAGGCCATCGATCTCCTGCAGTTCGACCAACTCCCTGATATCCAGTCCTGACAGCGATATATTCAGCCTGTTCACCAAAGAGCCCGGATCAAACGAACAGTTTTCACAGGCAAAACGGCTGCCCAGTATCTCGCCTTCAAGGTGATTGATGCGGACCCCGGGCCGGCTTCCCGTTTTGAGTGCCGACAGGCGTATGTCGGATACAATCTTCTCTGCGGTCACCCCGTAGGCAATGGTTTCCACCTCAATCCTCGCGGATTCTGACTGCGGTACCGGCGGAAAATACAAAGGACCCTGAAAATCCAGTCCGGCGAAGGAGGCTCCCGAATATCCGCCCGCGGCATCCCTGACATCCACATCCACCCGGTTGAATACGGTCTGGTTGTTTTCCCAGTGGCCGCTGGCGGCAAAGCGCAATGCCCCCTGTGTCACGTACAAACCGGGCACCCGGCCTGCAAGCAGGGAATTGACTTCCGGGGCACTCTCAAGCATGTCCACGGGACCGATCTGCGTGACGCGATAGCTGCCCGTGTTTCCTTGCAAATCGGCATCCAGTTGAAACTGGTAGCGCCCCGGGAA
The DNA here is from genome assembly GCA_011523765.1 of Gammaproteobacteria bacterium. Classification (GTDB taxonomy): domain Bacteria; phylum Pseudomonadota; class Gammaproteobacteria; order Arenicellales; family Poriferihabitantaceae; genus WTGA01. Next base: position 13,330 of record WTGA01000161.1, on the reverse strand, counting down.
ACGGGCCAGGATGAACCCCCCGTCAGCATCCAGTTCCCGGCCATGGAGTTCGACCTGTGCATTCAACGATCCAAGCTCCAGTCCGGTTGAATTTTTCCTGACATCCGTATCCATTGCGGAAATGCTGAATGCATGGCGGCCCGGTGCCAGGACCCCCACCTCAACCGTCAGGTCTGCGCTGTTCACATTCAGGTGGTCTCCGGTCAGGCGGAAACCGGGGATTGAAATCCTTCCCCCGTCGATGATCCACCCGTCCTGCGGGAAATTGCCGGCCACGGCAATCCTCATGGGAGACTGAAGATAGACCTTGCCCCCGGCAAGGCGGTATGGGCCGACACGGGATTCAAGGACCGTGGCAGATCCATCCCGGACATGGATGACCAATCCATCCGGGCCATACCTGAGCCGCCCGGCGGGGTTGATTTCGAGCTTGCTGAAACGGTGGTCCTCCCAGCCCAGCCGGCTGGAGGAAAATGACTGAGTGTGGCCGGCTGCATATTCAACAGAATTTTTTCCGATTGCCAGTTCCCCGTTGAACACCAGCGCCATATCGGCCATGGTGAGTGACCCGGCTTCCATGGTTTCGGCGGTAAGCCTGCTTCCGGCATGGAACCGGACCGCCCAATCGCCAGGGTCCAGGATGTCGGGGATTTCCGCGTCCAGAATGAGCGAGCCATGGCGGATCACGGCATCTTTCCAGACCAGCTGTTCAGTGGTCCCGTTCAACCTCAGCCGCCAACTGCCGTCCCCCGGTTCCACATGAAACTGGCCCGCAACACTTCCCTCCATGACGGGACCGGGGGACGGGGCAAAGGTCCTCCACCAATCCAGTGTGTCGCCGGCTCGCAAATCAAGGTTGCCGAAAATTCCTTCCAGTCCCCCGGCTTGCGAATAATCCAGTGTCAAGATCAATGCAAGGATGGACTGTGACTCCATGTCTTCCAGGTTCAGGTCCATCGTATTTCCGGCGGTCTTGATCTCCAGTGTGCGGGAGTGATGATGGAGCTTTGCACTGATTCCGGCGGGGGTTGAAGATACATGCAGTTGTACGGGGCGGGATTGCGTTGGATGGAATGCACCACTGCTGAAGTGCAGCGCATCAATCGCCATGGATTCGAATGGCAAAGAGCGGTCCAGCACGGAGACCAGTGTGAACCACAATGCGCCGATGTCCAACGGACCCCGGGTCTCCCCTCCCCGCTCTTCCCGAATCACCAGATTGGAAACCTGGACGCTCTCCACACGACCGGACCCAAGGCTGTCCACCGTGAAAGCCGCCTCCAGGTTTTCAGATGAAATCCGGTACCGGGCCTGCGGGGATGAAATTTCAAAGCTCAGGTCTGAAAAAAATGCCGACGATGTGCTGATGGATTCCAGCTGGTAATCCAGGTGCCGGATTTCCGCAGTTTGGGCCACCCTGTCCAGTATGGACGAGGCAATATCGGTTCTGAAGTGCCAGGCGATGGCCAGAACGAATCCGATCAGGACCACCGACCAGGGCAGGAACCGGACCAGTTTCATGCTGGATTCAGGGCCTGTACCGCAATTGATTGAGATTGATACCCAGCTGAATATCCGTTTTCAGTGAAAACAACCGGAAGGCGGTTCTGGCCTCTTCGCAACGGCTTTCCAGGGTTTCGCCGAGCTTGCCCGGGATGGAGCCTGCCGCCGCGAGTACCGATTCCAGGCATCCATATTCATTGACCAGCTTCGCGGCTGTCCGGACCCCGATGGACCTGACTCCCGGAACGGACAGGCTCCCGTCACCCGCCAACGCCAGCAAATCGGGTATGCGCGGTGGCTCCACCCGGTATTTCGACTGGACAACACCGTGGTCCAGAGCGCGTTGTGCAAAGTGGTCATACACTTCGATGCCGGGCGACAACAGCTGGCAGTGGAGTCGGTCGGTGGAAAGGATGACGGACCGGCCCCGCCTCGCTTGTATTTTGGTTGCCAGGGTCGCCAGGATATCATCCGCTTCAAATCCCGGCAGGGTGAGTGCAGCCACTCCAAGCCGCTCAAAATGCCGGTCGAGTTCCGGCAATGCCTGCTTCAGTCCCCCGGGCATGGGCGGGCGGTTTTTCTTGTAATCCGGATAGATTTCGTGACGCCAGTTTTGTCCGCCCGCTTCCAGGACAACGACACAATGGCTGGGACAATGCTGGTTGAGCGCGCGCTGGATAGACGCACTGCAGGACGAGACAACCTGCCGGATATGCCCGGGGTCCGGGTGAACCGGTTGGTTTCCAGGAACAGCGGCATAAATTCGTCGGATGATATTGAGCCCATCGATCAGCAACGCTTTCATGACAAACCGATCATGGATGAACCGGATCAGCCTCCTACCAGTGTCAGAAACTCGGCTCTGGTACGGGGGTCCGTCCTGAATGACCCCAGCATCATGGAGGTTTTCATGATCGAATTCTGCTTTTCCACGCCTCGCATCATCATGCACAGATGCTGGGCTTCAATGATTACCCCGACCCCCCGGGCCCCGGTCACCTTTTCCATGGCACTTGCAATTTGCTCGGTCAGGTTTTCCTGGATCTGGAGACGCCTGGCGTACATGTCGGCAATCCGCGCCATTTTGGACAATCCGATCACCTTTCCCGCGGGCAGATAGGCAATGTGGCATTTTCCAATGAACGGCAGAAGGTGGTGTTCGCACAAGGAGTACAGTTCGATGTCCTTGACTATGACCATTTCATCATTGTCCGACAGGAAAATGGCTTCGTTCACCACCTCATCAAGGCGTTGTGTGTACCCCTGGGTCAGATATTCCAGGGCCCTGGCCGCGCGAAGCGGGGTCCCTTCGAGCCCGGTCCGGTCCGCATCTTCTCCGATCAGTTCCAGTAAGGAGCGATAGTGCTCTGTTATTGGTTTTGTTTTGCCCATTTTTCAAGTTCGGGTGTTGTGATTTAATCGCACTATTGTATCATTGGTTGGACAGGCGATTGGTCGCACACCCCGGATACCGGTTTCCCGCTTGCTGGCCGGCCGAATCCGGAAGGTCGGAGATACCGGCTGGCCATGGATCAATCGCCGCCTGTCTCAATGGCCAACCGGCACTGTTTCCCGGGAGAAACCTGTATGTCTGAAATCTGTTCCGGCGTGCTGCGCAAAATGAGGGTCGATTACCGTGCCCCGGTTTCCTACCAACTCCCGGTTGGTGACTCGCTGGTTCCCATCGACCGGCAACTGGGTCAACCACTCGAGATCCAATACCACGGCAGGATATTCTGCACGGCATGCGGCCGGGCCACCCGAAAAAGTTTCTCCCAGGGCCACTGTTTCCCCTGCTTCAGGACGCTGGCAAGTTGCGACCTGTGCATGGTCAGGCCGGAAACCTGCCATTATCACCACGGGACCTGTCGCAACCCGGTTTGGGCGGATGGATATTGCATGCAGGACCATTATGTTTATCTCGCAAATTCATCCGGCCTGAAAGTGGGCATTACCCGGGGGAACCAGGTGCCGACACGATGGATCGACCAGGGAGCAACCCAGGCAATCCCCCTGTTCAGGGTAAAAAGCCGTTATCACTCGGGATTGGTGGAAGCCGCCCTGAAAACGTGGGCCCGCGACACAACGGATTGGCGAAAAATGCTCAAAGGGAACGCGGAAACCGTTGACATGAAAGCCGCCATGGATCAGCTGCTGCTGCAGGCGGAGCCGGATTTGAACGAGGTCCAGTCCAGACACCCCGATTTGCGTTTGCAGCCACTCGATGAGCCGGCGGTGGAGATCCAGTACCCGGTTGCACGCTTTCCGGAAAAGGTGACCAGCCTGAGTTTTGACAAAACACCCGCCATATCAGGCACACTGGACGGCATCAAGGGGCAGTACCTGATTTTGGATACTGGGGTTCTGAACATACGAAAATTTGCGGGGTACGAGGTCGCCGTGCACCTGCCCCGGGCAGCCGGGCAGTCCCCTTGACCCGGACTCGATGGCCGGGGCCGGTGACGGGTTTCGGTCATGATCCTGCCGGGAAATATCCCTGGCCCGGATCAGCTGCCGCGATAGGTTGAATAACCGAAGGGGTTCAGCAACAGCGGGACATGATAGTGCTGGCCATCCCCGGTGATCTGAAAAATGACTTCCACACAGGGATAAAATGAAGACTGTCCCGCACGTTGAAAGTAGCTGGCCGTTTCAAAGAAAAGCTTGTAATTGCCTGCCGGCAATACCCGGTCGCGGTCCATGAGATTGGCAACGCGTCCGTCCGAATCGGTGACACCATCGGCAAATTCCGACCATTGCCCATCCGTTTCACGGTAGATTTTTACGATGATTCCCCGGGCGGGCCGGCCCCTGGAGGTATCCAGGACATGGGTGGTGATCTGGCTCATTGTCCTCCTCCTGTCGGTGGGCAGTCGTCCTCAAAAATCTTCCGGATCCGGATGGCGGTGATTTTGGATTGTTCCCGCGCCGCGATGGCCATTTCCCTGGCGGCCGGATTGTCCATCCTGCGCTTGATCAGTTCAAGCATTTCTTCTGCTGATTTTCCCGTTGCACAGACAATGAATATAAAACCAAAAATACTTTCGTATTTTCGGTTACAGGCCGCCAATTCCGTCTGTATCGGGACCGGTGCCAAGGCCACCCGTGATTGCTCGTGACCCGCCATCGAATGCGTCGCGCTGTATTTTTTCTTCAAGGAACCGGGGTCTCCTATTTTTGGATGCCCGTCAAAGGCTTCCAGAAAATCAGGCTCTTCCATCCGGCTCCAGACAGCCTCCGCCTGTTCAAGAACCGCGGTTTTGGAGGAATAGGGTCTTGAACCGGTCATGGCGAGCGCCCAACGACGCGCGGTACAGCATTGCAGAAAGGTCTCATTCGCCGTTTTCGCATTCAACGCATTCAATGCTGAAATCCTCATCGTTGCAATGTAATCTTTATTGACCAGGTGGTCAACATATTTCCTTTAGTCCGGTGCCGGGATTGTTTATACTTGGTTCGGGAACCCACGGGTTGATTCAACCGGTCTTGAACAGGTAATTGGTGACGATTGTCAGTCAGATAGCATGAGTATAACGGCACATCGCGGTGAAATTTTACATTTCATGGATGACCCCGGGCAGGAGGCTGCCGGCAACCGAGAGGCTCCGGAGCGGTATTTTGAAGACGGTTTGCTGGTCATTGAAGATGGCCATGTGATCCAGTGCGGAAGAGCAAGGGACCTGCTCGGGGAATTGCCGGACAACGTGTTGATTTATCCGCACCCCGATGCACTGATTGTACCCGGCTTCATTGATACCCATGTTCACTATGCCCAGGTCGACGTGATCGCATCCTATGGTACGCAGCTGATCGACTGGCTGCACAATCACACTTTCCCGGTGGAATCCGGTTTCGGGGACAGGCAGTCCTGCATCTCGACAGCCGAATTTTTCATTGAGGAATTGCTTCGAAACGGAACGACCACTGCACTGGTATTCGGAACCGTCCATCCCCAGTCAGTGGACGCATTTTTTGACGTTGCCGGGGCCCGTAACCTGAGAATGGTCTGCGGCAAGGTGATGATGGACCGCAATGCCCCGGATGATTTGCTGGATACTGCACAATCCGGTTATGAGCAGAGCCGGGAACTGATCAAACGCTGGCATGGAAAGGGGCGGCTCGGATATGCCGTGACACCCCGCTTTGCCGCCACTTCCACCGGGGAACAACTGGCGCTGGCCGGGCAGCTCCTGAAGGAGAACCAGAGTGTACATCTGCACACGCATTTATCGGAAAACCGGGCGGAATGCAAATGGGTAGGAGACCTGTTTCCGGACCGGGCCGATTACCTGGATGTTTACGAGCACTATGGATTGCTGGGAAAACGCTCGGTCTTTGCACATGGCATCTACCTGTCGGACCGGGAATGGAACCGCCTGGCGGAATCGGAATCCCGTCTCTCGTTTTGCCCCACTTCAAACCTGTTTATCGGCAGCGGGTTGTTCCGCCTTGAATCCGCCGACCAATACGGGGTCCCGGTCGGATTGGGTACGGATGTGGGTGGAGGAGACAGTTTCTCGATCTTGAGAACCATTAATGAAGCATACAAGGTCCAACAACTCCAGCAGGTGAACCTGTCACCCCTGCGTTCGCTGTACCTGGCCACATTGGGAGGAGCCCGTGTACTCAACCTTGAGCAGCAGATCGGAAATTTCGAGAAAGGCAAGGAAGCCGATTTTATCGTGCTGGACTATCGGGCCACACCGTTGCTCGAACGCAGACTGGCAAGTTGCAGGAGTCTGGCAGACAAGTTGTTCGCCATACAAATGCTGGGGGATGACCGGGCCGTCCGGGAAACGTGGATTATGGGTGTCCAGCAATCCTCCAGACATTGACCGGGTCCATTGCAGAAGATTTCCTCCAGGGTGTGGACGATCGGGCGATCAACCCTGTCCCCGCGGAAACGGGCGACGATACACAAAGGGAACGGGGTGAAAGGATGCGGGATTCAGTTGACAGAATGTCTGTCCCGGCCTGGCCGGCCTGAACAGCCTTGGGAACCGGGCCATCCCCGTTCCAGCCTCTTGACCAGGTAGCCCGAAATGCCGACCCACCGATATATTGCCCTGCTGCTGAATTCTTCACGCCAGGCCAGAACCACCATATTCCTGGTCCTTGATTCCGGTCTGGTCATGATGGCACTTTGGCTGTCCTATTTCCTGAGGATGGATACCTTCGGGGTACCGGACAGGGAATGGGTGTGGCTGGGCATGATTGCGCCGGTGGTGGCGATTCCCGTATTTGTGCGCAATGGCCTGTACCGTGCCGTCATCCGTTACATGACCCGGGACACCATCTGGGCAGTACTGAAAGCGGTGACCATATACAGCCTGGTCTGGGCGGTTATCGTACAGTTCTCGGGGGTGTCAGGTGTCCCGCGCACGGTCATTCTCATCAACTGGGCGGTGGCGCTTATATTCATTGGCGGCTCGCGGTTGACTGCCCAGTGGCTGACGAATATCTATATGAATTCGCTACATAAAAATGGTGGCAAGACCCATATCAAGAAAGTTCTGATCTATGGGGCGGGGGAGGCCGGCATCCAGCTCGCTGCCGGGCTGGCCTCACATCACCAAACTGAAGTTGCCGGATTTATCGATGACTCTTCCCGCTTGTACAACCAGTATATCCGGGGACACCGGGTTTATTCGTCGGAGAATTTGCAGGAACTGGTCCGCTCCACGGCGGTTTCAGAAATCCTGCTGGCATTGCCATCGGTTTCCCGAGGCCGGCGCACCGAGATCCTAACGGCATTGGAACCGCTTCCTGTACAGGTCCGGACCTTGCCGGATATTGCGTCGATTGCTTCGGGAAAGGTCAAGGTCCAGGATGTCAGGTCGATCAATATCGCTGATTTGCTCGGCCGCGAATCGGTGCCGCCGGATGAAAATCTGATGCGCAGAAATATCGACAATCAGATCGTTATGGTGACCGGTGCAGGCGGCTCTATCGGCTCGGAGCTGTGCCGGCAGATTGCCATGCTGAACCCGAAAAAGATCGTGCTTTTCGAGCAAAGCGAGTTTAACCTGTATACCATTGACCGGGAGCTCGGCCGGGGAAAAGTCGATTACGTTTCGATCCTGGGGTCCGTATACGACACCCCATACATGGAGGAGCAATGCCGCCGTTATCGGGTGAATACCATCTTCCATGCGGCCGCATACAAACATGTTCCCCTGGTTGAAGCCAATCCGGAAATGGGGGTGCAGAACAATATTTTCGGCACCCATTCCGTTGCACTGGCGGCCATCAAGGCGAATGTCAACAAATTCGTTCTGATTTCCACTGACAAGGCCGTACGCCCCTCCAATGTGATGGGAGCGACGAAAAGATTCTCCGAGTTGATCCTGCAATCCCTCGACAGTGCCCCTTTTGGAAAAGGAACCCGCTTCATCATTGTCCGGTTTGGCAACGTGATTGATTCATCCGGGTCCGTCATTCCCCTGTTTCGCGACCAAATCAACGTCAAAGGGCCCGTGACGGTAACGGACCCGGAGGTTACGCGTTACTTCATGACCATACCCGAAGCCTCCCAGCTGGTGATCCAGGCGGGTGCAATGGGAAAGGGCGGAGAAGTGTTTGTCCTGGATATGGGAGATTCCGTCAAAATTTATGACCTGGCCGTAAAAATGATCAAACTGAGCGGACTGACGCTGAAAAATGACCGGAATCCGGAGGGGGACATCGAGATTGAATTTACCGGACTCCGACCCGGAGAAAAGCTGCACGAGGAATTGCTGATCGGGGACAATGTGGCCAAGACACAGCATGACCGCATCATGATGGCGAGCGAAAAATTTGTGCCTTGGGCAGAAATCGAAAAGAAGCTGGAGGAACTCAACCGCCAGATCAGGCAGGAGGGAGGCAACGGAGAGATTCGAAAGATACTGTCCACCGTGGTGGAAGGGTATTCACCAGACCCGGCTTCTTTCCGGGATGGAGAAATTCCACCATGACCGCGTCAGATGCACGCGGGACCCGTTGACGGTTTCACCCCCGCGCAACGCGGGGTGATGTGGAACCGGCCACCCGGCAACCGGTACGGGGACACAGGCTGTCCTGGTCCCGGAAAACGCTCGAAGTCAAGGCCCGGGCACTATGCGCCCGCATGACCTGCCGTCCTCACCGTGCCTGACCGGACCGGCGCGGCGGCAGATGACCTCCCGTGGTGCAGCGCGATCAGCTGGGCTGCCACGGACACCGCTACCTCCATCGGTCTTTTCCCCGGAACTTCGCTGAGCCCAATCGGCGAAATCAACCGGGCAATCTCCTGTTCGGAAAACTGTTTTCGCTTCAGGCGATTCCTGAATTTGGCCGCCTTCGATTTGGAACCGATCAGGCCACAGTAATGAATATCGCTGCGCGAGAGAATGGCCTGGACCAGTTCCAGGTCCAGTTCGTGACTGTGTGTCATGACCAGGTAGTATGCATTCGGCCCACACTCCTCAACCTCCACATCCGGCCTTTTCAGATGCCGGATGCGGACACTGGAAGGCAGTTTTTGTTCCTGGCGCACCCGGTCAACGACCTCGGACCTGGAATCCATCCAGCGTACCCGGCAGGGCAAGTCTGACAGGATCTTGACCAGCGCCTTGCCCACATGGCCCGCACCAAATACAACGATGTCGAAATTCCTGGCCGGCAGGCATTCGTACAACAGTTCGACCCGGCCGCCACAGCACTGTGTCAAATCCATTCCCAGGGTCACCCATTCCCTGACCACGGCCGGAGTCGCCGCGGCGAGCAAGTCACGCGCTTTTGAGATGGCCCTGAATTCCAGGTTCCCGCCACCGATGGTATCGTAAATTCCGTTTTCGCTGACCACCATTTTGGTTTGTGTTGCCCTCGGCGAGGATCCTTCCACGGACAATATGGTGACAATGACCAGACTGCAGCCGTCGGCATGCAGCCGGGAAATGGCTTCGGCCCAATTCATGGCATCAGCCGGTCCCGGCGTGTTGAATTTCCCTGACCACTCTCAGGATTTCCTCTGGCGTGGCCGGTGCATCCAGGCGGGGGAACCTGCGGTGGCCTGCGACCGCACCAATGGCATCGCGAATCGCACACCAGGTTGAAATGGCCAGCATCAACGGCGGTTCGCCTACTGCCTTGGACCGGAATATGGTGGCCTCTTCATTGGGCATGTTCTCCACCAGCCGCACGTTAAACCTTTCCGGGACATCGCTGACCGCGGGGATTTTGTATGTAGCCGGTCCGTCTGACAGCAATCTGCCCCTTTCGTCCCATACCAGCTCTTCCGACGTCAGCCATCCCACCCCCTGGATAAAACCTCCTTCAATCTGGCCGAAATCAACGGCCGGGTTGATGGAGTTGCCCACATCATGAATAATATCTACCCGGTCCAGCTTGTATTCCCCTGTCAGCGTATCCACCGAGACCTCGGAAACGGCGGCCCCGTTGGCGAAATAATAAAACGGTCTTCCCGCCGCCTTTTCCCGGTCATAGTGAATCTTCGGGGTTTTGTAAAATCCGGTAGAAGACAGGGAAACCCTCCCAAGGTGCGCTTCACCGGCAGCGGCCCCGAAAGGCAGGACCCGGTCCTGTATCCGGACCTGTTCCTGTTCAAAAATCACGTCGGACTCCGGGACATCATATTTTTCCGATAAAAACCGGGTCATGCGCTGCCTGATGGTCCTGGCCGCATTCAGCGCGGCCATCCCGTTGAGGTCCGTACCCGCCGATGCGGCAGTGGGGGAGGTATTGGGAACCTTATCGGTTCGTGTGGCGGAAACAATGACCCGGTCCGGCTTGACCTGGAAGACCTCGGCAACGATTTGCGCGATCTTTGTCATCAATCCCTGGCCCATCTCCGTGCCGCCATGATTCGCATGGATACTGCCATCCGAGTACACATGCACCAGGGCCCCGGCCTGGTTCAGGTGGGAGACGGTAAAGGAGATGCCGAATTTGACCGGCGTGAGTGCAAGGCCTTTCTTGATCACCGGGCTGCCTTGGTTGAAGGTCCTGATTTCGTCCCTGCGTTTCCAGTACCGGGATTCCGACTCGAGCTGTTCAATGATCCGGGGCAGATTGAAAGTTTCGATTTTCTGGTAATAGGGGGTGATGTTCCGGTCCCGGGTGTTGTAGAGGTTGGCCTTGCGTATTTCCAGGGGGTCCTTGTTCAGGCGGCAGGCAATTTCATCAATGACCGCCTCCATGGTGATCATTCCCTGTGGACCGCCAAAACCGCGAAAAGCGGTGTTCGAGACCGTATGCGTCTTGCACCGCAAACCCTCGATACTGACATGGGGGAGATAGTAGGCGTTGTCACAATGAAACATGGCCCGGTCAACGATGGCATCCGACAAATCCGGAGAATACCCGCATTGCCCGGCAAGGGAATACCGGACCCCCTGTATCCGGCCATCATCGCCGAAACCAACGTGGTACACGTTGTGGAAATTGTGGCGTTTTCCGGTCATGACCATGTCATCCCGCCGGGACAGCCGGCAGGAAACCGCCGCACCCATCCGGTTTGCAAAGACGGCCGCGATGCAGGCCCATGGCGCAGCATGGGTTTCCTTTCCGCCAAATCCCCCGCCCATTCGCCGTGTCACCACATCCACCCGGTTCATCGGGACATTGAGGACCTGGGCCACCAGTTTCTGGGTTTCCGTGGGATTCTGGGTCGAGGTGTACACCGTCATGCCACCATCTTCACCGGGCACCGCTATGGAGGCCTGGCCTTCCAGGTAAAACTGTTCCTGGCCGCCTATGTCCAGCGAGGACCGGATTTGATGGGGAGCCTCCCGCAGTGCCTGTTCGACGTCTCCCCGGTTCATATGGTGCGGGGGCCTGACATAGAATTTCTTTTGGATCGCTTCCCGGACATCCAGAACGGACTCAAGCTCCCGGTAGTCAACGACCGCCCGGGTCACGGCCTTGCGCGCCAGGGTATGGCTGGTTGCCGCCACCGCAAAAATAGGCTGCCCAAGATATTCGACCCGGCCATCGACCAGCAAAGGATCCCCGGGAAAGACCGGGCCAATGTCCACCTCCCCCGGGATCTCGGCCGCCGTGATCACATCGATGACCCCCGGGGACCGTACCACCGGGTCCAGGTCCAAATTTTCGATCTTGCCGTGTGCAATGGCACTGCCGCCAACACAGGCATGGAACTGGGTCTGAAGCAACGGACGGTCGTCCACATAGACGGCCTCTCCCGTGACATGCTTTCTTGCACTTTCATGCGGTATAGCCTGTCCCACGTAACGGCGCGGTGCATCAGCCATGCGCATAAACCCGGGTGGGAGTCTCCGGACTGTTCAGTTCAATGAAGAGCCGGCTCAGCAGATTCTGCGCCACGGCCATGCGGTACTTGGCCGATGCACGTACATCATCAATGGGTTGAAAGTCGTCGAGCAAAGCCTCCCGTGCCCGTTCTACCGATTCCGCATCAAACGGACTCCCCCGCAGTGCCGTCTCGCACGCAATCGCCCGTTTGGGGATTGCGGACATGCCGCCCACCCCGATGCGGACGGTTCCTACCCTGCCGTGATCCAGTTCAATACAGATGGCCGTGCATACCGCAGAAATGTCGTCGTCAATGCGTTTGCTTACCTTGTAGACTTTCAGATACCTCCCCTTCACCGCTCTGGGAAATCTGACCGAACGGATGAATTCACTGACAGAAAGCCGGGTCTTCCTGTAATCAGTGAAAAAATCTTCAATGGAAAGTTGACGCCTCCCCAGGAAGCTTTGCAGGGTAAGCTCAGCCCCAAGTGCGATCAACACCGGCGGCAAATCACCAATCGGGGAGGCATTCGCGATATTGCCCCCCACACTCCCCAGATTTCTGACCTGCCTTGAACCGAAACGCAACAGCAGGCCAGACAGGTCGGGATAGTCCTGCTCAACCAGGTCGTTCAACCGGCTCAGGCTGACCGCAGCGCCCACCTCGAAAAAATCATCGGTCACCTTGGTTTTCCGGAGTGCAGGGATATTTCCAAGATAGATGACCGGATCAACCGTTCTGAGCTGCTGGGTGACCTCAAGGGCCAGGTCCGTGCCGCCGGCAAGCATCCGGGCAGCGGGCATTTGCCGGCACAATTCAGCAAGCCCCTGGCAGGTGGATGGCAGGTAAAAGTTCTCCGTACCCGGGTTTTTTTCCTGTTTCAGGCGTTTCAGGGTTTCGATGATGGCGGTCTCGGAGCGGCTGAAATGATCTTCCGGTGCGGACTGCATTCCCTCCAGTGCCGCCTGGACAATCGGCTTGTACCCGGTGCATCGGCATAAATTTCCTCCGAGATATTCCTCGGTGGCCGCTTTTACCCCGGCCATGGATGCCCGTTTGAGCGGGTTCTTGTACATCGCAAACAGGGACATGACAAACCCGGGGGTACAAAAACCGCATTGTGAACCATGATGGACCACCATGGCCTGTTGCACCGGGTGCAGCCGGCCGTCCTGTTCCAAATGCTCAACCGTCACCAGCTGCTTGCCGTGCAGGGCCCCCAGAAAGGTGATGCAGCTGTTGCAGCTCTGGTAGCTCAACTGATTGTCGAGGACCTCTGCGACCACGACCGTACAGGCACCGCAGTCCCCGGACGCACACCCTTCCTTGGTACCGCACAACTGACGCTGCTCACGCAGGTATTCCAGCACGGTCAGGTCAGCCCTTTCGTGATTTAACCGCACGACTTCGTGGTTCAGAATAAATTCGATCACAGGGGGCTGTCCGTTCTTGATGTCTGACTATTTGGTCAACATTCTAACAATACCATTCCCTTTCGTCCAGAACCGGAAATGGCCGGTGTCGCGAGCAAATCAAGTTGTCCGCATAATTAGCACATGATGTGTCCGGATT
>WTGA01000029.1 GCA_011523765.1 Gammaproteobacteria bacterium | reverse complement strand
ACCGGAAAATCCTTGAATACCAGCAAGATAACCCCGGAATCCTTCTTCAAATCACGATGAAGTTCCGTTTAATTGACAAAAACAGTGAATAAGCAAAATGAAGTACCGAAAGAGTCAAACTAGACGCAGATGCGGTGAGTCGGGGATTGGAACCGGACGATCGTGTGAAATACACCCCGTGCGGAGGCAGTCAGAAAGCGGGTTAACCCGACCGGAACCAATTGCGTACAATCCTTCCCTGCGGTTTCATATCTTCCAGCACCGCACGGGCTTGGCTGGCCAGTTTTACCGTCAGTTCCGCGGCGGGAACCCCGGCAAAGGGTTTCCCGAGACCGGCTCCCTGTCCGGACCACAGCGGGGTGAAGTCGGTATTCCCGTCGGCCTCGCTGGCGGCACGCAAGGGGGCCAGGTCCGCCGCTGCAAGGGGGAAGGGCGGGGCCGCATCGCTGATCGGGCCCAACTCAGACAACAGCCGGTTCACGATTCCACGGGCCGGCCGGCCCGTGTACACATTGGTGAGTGCGGTGGATTCATCGCTGGAAGCGAGCAGAGCCTCACGATGCAGCCGGGAGATGGTGGATTCCGGACAATAGAGGTACGCGGTGCCAATCTGTGTGCAACAGGCCCCGAGAGCGAACGCGGCGGCCATGGTGCGGCCATCCCCGATTCCTCCCGCGGCAATGACCGGCACACCGATCGCATCGGCGATCTGCGGAACCAGGGTCATGGTCCCCGATTGGGTGGCAATACTGTTATCCAGGAAAAGACCGCGGTGCCCGCCCGCTTCGGCACCCTGGGCAATCACGGCATCCACACCGCGGGATTCGAGCCATCTCGCTTCCCTGGTCGTGGTTGCCGAACTGAGTATCAGACTGCCAGCCGACCGGACTCGTTCCAACAGTTTTTTTCCGGGCAGGCCAAAATGGAAACTGACCACGGCTGGCCTGACTTTCTCCACGACCCGGCACATTTCATCGTTGAAGGTCTGCCGGACTGCCCGGTCACCATCGTCCGGCATCCGGAGCCCCCGTTCCCGGTAATAGGGGGCCAGCGTCTGTTTCCAGGGTTCCAGGGAGGCGTGCCGGGTGTCGGGTTCCCCGTGGCAAAAGAAGTTCAGGTTGAAGGGCCGGTCCGTGTGTGACCGGATCTGTTTGACCTCCCGGAAAACCTGCTCTTTGGAGAGCATGGCGCAGGGAAGGGAGCCCAGTCCACCCGCCCGGCAGACGGCAATCACCATCTGTGCACCACAGGCTCCCGCCATCGGTGCCTGGATAATCGGCAGGGTGATACCCAGATGCTGCAAAAAACCGGGGTCAGGTTTCATGGCCGGTGAATGAATTATTGCAGGACGTCAAAAACGGCGGTATCCAGGTTCGCAATGCCTTCGGCGCTGTGAAGAATGACAGACTGGTAATAGGCGGCTTTCGGCATCTCGTAGGCAAAGTAAAACCGGGCAGTTTCAATCTTGGACGGGTAAAACGGGTCGTTGCCATCATCCAGGTCCATGGCAATATCGGCCGCCCTGGCCAGTTGCCAGCCACAGCAGACGGTTCCCCAGAGCCGGAGGTACGGGTCAGCGATGCCGGCAGGTTCCCGGAGGTCCCGGCCCGCCATTTCCAGGATTGCCGCCATGATCTCCTCCAGAATCTCCAGCCCCCGCAGTGTCTGGTCCCGCATCCCGGAAAGCTCCCGGTGGTGAACGCGGTTCATCTCCTCCCGAATGTGCTGAACCACCCGCCTGGCGGTCTGTCCCTGGTCCCGCAACAGTTTTCGGCCAATCAGGTCCAGGGCCTGAATGCCGTTCGTTCCTTCGTATATCGGCGTGATCCGCTGGTCCCGGTAATACTGGGCAGCGCCGGTTTCCTCAATGAATCCCATGCCGCCGTGCACCTGCAGGGCAATGGACACATTTTCAAGGCCAAGTTCCGTCATGCAGGCTTTCACGACGGGGGTCAGGATATCCACCATGGCCTGATTGAATTCCCGGGTCTCAGGGTCCGGGTGCTTGCGCAGTTTGTCGAAGGCCCCACCAAGAACCAGTCCCAATGGACGCAGTCCTTCGATGCGGCATTTTTGCAGCATGAGCATGCGTTTGACATCGGGATGATTGATGATGGTGACCCGGTCTCCCCCGGGCGCGGTGACCGCGGTACCCTGGACTCTTTCCTTGGCAAACCAGGCGGCTTGCTGGTAGGCACGTTCGGCTACACCGTTCCCTTCCAGGCCCACTGCAAGACGTGCGATGTTCATCATGGTAAACATGTGCGCCATTCCTTGGTTGGGTTCACCCACCAGGTAGCCGATGGCACCCTGGGGGTCGCGGTATTTTCCGCTGCCGTATGCGAGGACCGCGGTGGGGCTGCCATGAATCCCCAGTTTGTGTTCGAGCGAGACGGTTTCCACGTCATTGCGCACGGCCCATTGCCCATGCTCGTCCGGCAGGAACTTCGGCACGATAAACAGCGAAATGCCCTTCACACCCGGTGGCGCATCGGGTAGCCGGGCCAGAACCAGATGGACAATATTTTCCGTCAGGTCATGGTCACCATACGTGATGAAGATTTTCTGGCCACTGATCAGGTAATGATCTCCCCGGGGAACCGCCCGGGTTTTGACCTGGGCGAGATCGGAGCCGGCATGGGACTCGGTCAGATTCATGGTTCCCGACCAGTTGCCGTGTATCAGGTTGGGCAGATACGTGTCCTTCAGCTCTTTTGAACCATGGAGTTCAATGGCTTCAATCGCCCCCTGGGTCAGCAGCGTGCACAGTGAAAAGGCCATGTTGGAGGAATGCCAGATTTCCTGGACCGCGGTGGCGACCAGCCAGGGCAACCCCTGACCACCGCGATCAGGATCGAATGCCAGTCCATTCCAGCCACTGCCGATAAATGTCTGGTAGGCCTCTTTCCAGCCGTCCGGTGTCTGGACCTGTCCGTCCCGGAGTGAAACACCCTGCTGGTCGCCAACCCGGTTCAGGGGGTCCAGGATGTCCTCTGCCAGTTTACCGGCTTCCTGGAGTATGGCATCCACCAGATCGATGGTGGCGTCTTCATGGCCAGGCAGGGCGGTGACGCTTGGCAGGTCGGCAAGATGCTCCACCGCAAACAGAATATCTCGGGTGGGAGTTTGATAGTTGCTCATGATCGGAAATTTTGGAGTGGGACAGTCGGAGCCGGTTGTGGAGGATACTTTTCAGGGCTGGAGAGCATTGAGCTTGTTTCGCACCCGTTGGGCCACCGATTCCATTTCGTTGAGTGTGGTCAGGATATCCGCCTGTTTCTGCTTCAGTGCATCCCGGTGTTTTTCTATGGTTTGCAGTACATATTTCAACTGGGGGACTTCATCGGGCTGGGTATCATAGAGTTCCATCGTGGTCTTGATTTCGGCAAGGGAAAAGCCGAGACGTTTTCCCCGAAGAATCAGTTTGAGACGGACCATATCACGGTCATGATAAATTCGCCGGTTGTTTTCGCGGACCGGGGCCAGCAACCCTTCTGATTCATAGAAACGGATGGTCCGGGAGGTCAGGTTGAAATGCCGGGACAGATCGGAAATGGAGTAAGTGGCTGGATTGCCCATGGATACTGTCTGGTGACCCTGCGTGTTGCTGGTTGACGTTTACGTTAACGTAATGTAACGTCTTGGTATCGTAAAATCCACCCCTGCCGGAGAGAAAACCTTGGGTAAAGCCAACGAAATTTCAGCGATCGTTGCACCGAAACTGAGATTCATCACCGCCGCCAGCCTGTTTGACGGTCACGATGCGGCCATCAATATTGTCCGTCGAATCCTGCAGTCCCACGGCGTGGAAGTGATTCATCTTGGCCATAACCGGTCGGTGGCCGAAGTGGTCAATGCCGCCCTGCAGGAAGATGCCCACGGTATCGCAATCAGTTCCTATCAGGGCGGACATGTTGAATACCTGCAATACATGCTGGACCTGCTGCGCAGCCAGGGAGGAGAAAAAATACGTGTTTTTGCGGGCGGCGGCGGTGTCATCGTTCCGGAAGAAAAGGCATTGCTGGAAAAATACGGGATTACCCGGATCTATACTCCGGAAGACGGCCAGCAGCTGGGGCTCAACGGCATGATCGAGAATACCATCGCGCTCAGCCGGTTTGATCCGGCGGTGGATGCCCCGGACCGGCTGGAACCCATCCGGGGCGGCAATCTCAGAATCCTGGCCCATGCACTTTCTGCAGTGGAAAACGGGACCGCCAGCAAGGCATTGATGGCAGACCTGTCTGAAAGGGCGACCGACGACGGAAGACCGGTTCCGGTCCTGGGGATCACGGGAACGGGGGGAGCCGGGAAATCATCGCTCACGGACGAACTGGTCCTGCGATTTCGCATGGGGTTGGGGGATGGACTGAAAATTGCCATTCTCGCTGTGGACCCCACCCGTCGGCGTACGGGCGGAGCCCTGCTGGGCGACCGCATTCGAATGAATGCCATTGACCATCCCGGTATTTTCATGCGTTCCGTTGCCACCCGGGACAGTACCGCCGAAATCCCGCACTATGTGCCGCAGATGATTGATTTGCTCAAGTGTGCCGGATTTGGTCTGGTCATCGTGGAAACCCCGGGGATTGGCCAGGGCAATACCGAGATCTCGGCAATGGTGGATTGTTCGCTTTATGTGATGACCCCTGAATTTGGTGCGCAGTCCCAGCTGGAGAAGATTGACATGCTGGATTTTGCCGATGTGATTGCCATCAACAAATTCGATCGAAAGGGAGCGGCCGATGCCTATCGGGATGTCTGCAAGCAGGTCCAGCGCAACCGCAATGAATTTGCATCGAGGCCGGAAACCATGCCGGTTTTCGGTACCATCGCATCACGATTCAATGATGATGGCATGACTGCGCTGTTTCAGGAAATTCTCAGACAGCTTGACAGAAAGGGGATGTCCTCCCGCACCAACCGGCTGGACCGGGTTGAGACCCGGGTGTCCACGGACCAGAACCAGATCATTCCGGAGAAACGGAGCCGGTATCTCGCGGAAATTTCCGAATCGGTTCGCGGTTACAAACGGTATGCACGGGAACAATCGCTGATCGCCCGGGAGGTCCAGCAACTCGAAGCCAGCAGGGAGATGCTCCGCAAGGCCGGTCATGGCGACCATGAAGTGCTGGAACGGATGGTCCGCGACAAGTCCGCGGACCTGGACCCCGGCCTGAAAGACCAATTGGCCGGTTGGGACAAGAGGGTCGCGGAGTATTCCGCTGAAGCATTGAGTATTACCGTCCGGGGCCGCAGCATCACCAACCGGCTGAAGCACGAAACGCTGTCCGGTACACCGGTGCCCAGGGTGTCGTTGCCACGGTATGAGGATCATGGTGAACTGGGAAAATGGCTGATGCTGGAAAACCTGCCGGGAAGTTTTCCGTTCACGGCCGGTGTCTTTCCGTTCAAGCGCGACAATGAAGACCCGACAAGAATGTTTGCCGGTGAAGGGGATGCCTCCAAGACGAACCGGCGTTTCAGGAATCTGTCCAAACATTCCGATGCCAAGCGGCTGTCGACGGCCTTTGATTCGGTGACCCTGTATGGATGCGACCCGGACGAAAGACCGGATATCTACGGCAAGGTGGGGAATTCCGGCGTTTCGGTCGCAACCCTGGATGACATGAAGGCGCTGTATGATGGATTTGACCTGTGCCATCCCGCCACCTCGGTGTCCATGACCATTAACGGCCCTGCGCCGATCATACTGGCGATGTTCCTGAATGCGGCCATTGACCAGCAGGAAGCCGCCTTTGTCCGGAATGAAAAGCGTCCTCCAAGCGAGTCTGAACGTGAAACCATCCGCCTGAATGCACTGGAAAACGTTCGCGGTACCGTGCAGGCCGATATCCTGAAAGAGGACCAGGGCCAGAATACCTGCATCTTTTCAACCGAATTTTCCCTGAAACTGATGGGGGATATCCAAGAGTATTTCACCCGGTACAATATCCGCAACTTCTATTCGGTGTCCATCTCCGGATACCACATTGCCGAAGCGGGGGCCAACCCGATCAGCCAGTTAGCCTTTACCCTTGCCAACGGCTTCACCTATGTGGAGGCCTACCTGGCAAGGGGAATGGACATTGATGATTTTGCGGCCAATTTGTCTTTCTTTTTCAGCAATGGGATGTGTCCGGAATATACGGTCATGGGGCGGGTGGCCCGACGTATCTGGGCAGTTGCCATGCGGGAGCGGTACGGGGCCGGTGAACGGTCCCAGAAACTGAAGTACCATATCCAGACTTCGGGCCGGTCATTGCACGCCCAGGAAATCGATTTCAATGACATTCGCACCACGCTTCAGGCATTGATTGCGATCTATGACAACTGCAACAGCCTGCATACCAATGCTTTTGACGAAGCCATCACCACTCCCACCGAGGAATCCGTACGCCGGGCCCTGGCCATCCAGTTGATCATCAACCGGGAGTGGGGGCTGGCCATGAACGAAAACCCGAATCAGGGCAGTTTTATCATCGATGAACTCACGGAACTGCTGGAAGAGGCGGTGCTTTCAGAGTTTGAACGGATTTCGGGAAGGGGAGGGGTTCTCGGCGCCATGGAGACCGGGTATCAGCGCGGGAAAATCCAGGAGGAATCCCTGTATTACGAGCACCGGAAGCATGAAGGGACGCAGCCCATTATTGGCGTCAATACCTTTCTCAATCCGGACCCGGTGGAAGGTCCCCTGCCCATGGAATTGTCCCGCTCCACGGAAGAGGAAAAACAGGGGCAGATCACCCGGTTGAGGGATTTCAAGACACGTCACCGGGATCATGTCCAGGGTGCGCTGGACCGGGTAAAGAAGGCGGCCATCCGCAATGAGAACATCTTTTGCGAATTGATGAATGCGGTCCGGTATTGTTCGCTTGGCCAGATTTCGGCTGCGCTCTATGAGGTGGGCGGGCAATATCGGCGAAACATGTGAAAATGAAACGCCAAAGGATCTCCTTCACCGGACGCACCGTTTCCCGGGATATCCCTGTCCCGCGCTCCGTGCACGCTGTCTGGATGGGGTTCGACCCGGTATCCGGTGCCGCCCCGTGGTCCCGGGAAGTCTGATGGTGCCGAATCCCCCGGGGGGATGATCCGTCGAATCCGCAATGGGCATTACCCACATAGGCGTTGTCGGAGCGGGAACCATGGGCCAGGGCATCGCCCAGGTCTTCTCGACCTCCGGGTTTGAGGTTCGGCTGGTGGATGTCAGTGCACAGCGGCTGCACCAGGGAATGGAAGCCATCGATGCCAGCCTGGGACGGCTGGTCCAGAAGCAACAGATGACCCCTGAAAACAGGGATCGGGTCATCGCGTCCATCCGCACGTCCCGTCATCCGGATTCCCTGCATGGCTGTGAATTCATTGTCGAGGCGGTGACAGAAAACCTGGCGGTCAAATCGGGTGTCCTGCAGAAACTCGACCGCATTTGTCCGGATACCACCATCCTGGCCTCCAATACTTCTTCCATTTCCCTGACCCGGCTCGCAGCGCAGACGGCAAGAGCGGACCGGGTCATCGGCATGCATTTCATGAACCCGGTTCCCCTGATGAAGCTCGTTGAAGTGGTCCGGGCTTACCAGACGAGTGAGAACACCTGCAAGGAAACGGAGCAACTGGCCCTGAAACTGGGCAGGACACCGGTTTTCGCCAACGACAGCCCGGGATTCGTCTCCAACCGTATTTTGATGCCGATGATCAATGAAGCCATTTTTACGCTGCACGAAGGGGTCGCGGAAGCGGAAGCCATCGATGAAATCATGAAACTGGGAATGAATCACCCCATCGGCCCCCTGGCTTTGGCCGACCTGATCGGCCTGGATGTGGTGCTGTCTGTTCTGGAGGTATTGCAGGATGGCACGGGGGACCCGAAATTCCGGCCCTGTCCCCTGCTGAAAAAGATGGTGGATGCCAATCTGCTGGGCCGGAAAACCGGCAAAGGGTTTTACCCGTACCCTTGACTTCCGGAATCTGCGTTGATGCTGCCACGGGGAGAGACACTGGAAGAAGTCCGGGGCCGCTTCGACTGGAAGATCCCGGAGTTCTTTAATATCGGGGTATCGGTTTGTGACCGGTGGGCGACGGAGGATGCAGACCGGGTGGCCATCATCCACGACAACGGAGAGGCGGTTGAACACGTCTCCTATGGCCAACTGCAGGCACAGTCGAATCAGCTGATGGCCCTGCTGGCCGATTTGGGGGTCCGGGCCGGTGACCGGGTTGGCATCTTGCTGCCCCAGAATCCCTGGACGGCGGTTGCGCATATCGCGGCCTGGAAAATGGGGGCCATCTCTATTCCCCTGTTCACCCTGTTCGGTCAAGAGGCGTTGCAGTACCGCCTGTCGGATTCTTCCACAAAAGTGGTGGTGACCGATATCGATGGGGTGGCCAAGATTCGTGAAATCCGTCACGACCTGCCTGCACTTCGAAATGTCCTGTGCATCAATGGACCTTGTGAGGGGGCGCTGGACCTGTGCAGCGAACTGTCGGGGGTCCGTGGTGATGGTGTTCCCCTGGATACCCGCGCGGATGCCCCTGCGCTGATTGTGTATACCTCCGGGACAACCGGCAATCCAAAGGGGGCCCTGCATGCCCACCGCACGTTGCTGGGCCACCTGCCGGGCGTGGAAATGAGCCATGATTTCTTTCCACAGCCCGGGGACAAAATCTGGACCCCTGCCGATTGGGCATGGATCGGGGGGTTGATGGATGTCCTGATGCCCGCGTTGTATCACGGAGTGCCCGTCGTCTCCCGGAGATTTGACAAGTTCAATGGAAAAAAGGCCTTTGCATTCATCAACCAACACGGGATTCGCAATGCCTTTCTGCCGCCGACGGCCCTGAAAATGATGCGAATGGACGAGGACACACAGAACCGGCTGGCTTCCCCCATGCGCAGCATCGCGAGTGCAGGCGAGTCACTGGGTGCTGAATTGCTGGAATGGGGCAGGGAAGCCTTCGGAATCTGGATCAATGAATTCTATGGCCAGACGGAATGCAATATGATTGTCTCGTCCTGCGGGTGTCTGAGGAAACCGGAGCCGGGGGTGATGGGGTTTCCAGTGCCCGGGCATGACGTGCACGTCATCTCGACCGACGGTGAAATACTGGGAGTCGGCGAGTTGGGGCAAATCGCCGTTCGGGGCCGGAATCCGGTGATGTTCCTGGGATACTGGAACCAGGAGGAAAAAACGCAGGAAAAATACCAGGGTGAGTGGCTGTTGACCGGAGATACCGGGATGCTCGAACCCAGTGGTGCCTTACGGTTTGTTGGCAGGGATGACGATGTCATCACGTCATCCGGTTATCGAATCGGACCGGGAGAAATCGAGAACTGCCTGTTGGGTCATCCTGCGGTTGCCATGTCTGCGGTGATCGGCAAGCCCGACCCGGTGCGCACTGAAATCGTGAAGGCGTTCGTGAAACTCAATCCGGGGTATGAAGAGACCGGGGCACTCAAGGATGAACTGCAGCACTGGGTCAAGACAAGACTGTCTGCCCATGAGTACCCCCGGGAAATCGATTTCATTGAAAATTTCCCGTTCACCACCACCGGAAAAATCATTCGACGCAAACTGAGGGAGTTCAACTGAAAACATGAACGTGAGCGAAGCACTGAAGAACCGAAAATCGGTACGGGCCTTTCTGGACAGGGAAGTGAGCCGGGAGCAGGTCATCGCGATCCTGGAATCGGCCCGGTGGGCGGCATCCGGAACCAACGCCCAGCCCTGGGAGGTGGTGGTCCTGTCTGGCAAGAGCAAGGCTGCACTGTGCCGGGAAATCGAAGCACTGTTCGACGGGGGTACGAGAGGGAAAATGGAGTACAACTACTACCCGGTGGAATGGAAGGAGCCATTCAAGGCCAGGCGGATCGCATGCGGGATGGCGTTGTATTCCGCGCTGGACATACAGCGCGATGATCTCGAACGCAGGAAATCCCAGTGGGCCGCGAACTATCGCGCCTTTGATGCGCCGGTGGTTCTGCTGTTTCTGATGGACCGCATCCTGGAAACCGGCTCGTACCTGGATATCGGCATGTTTATCCAGTCCGTCATGCTCGCCGCCCTGGATCAGGGTCTGGCAACCTGTCCGCAGGCTTCACTGGGGGAATACCCGGAAGCCGTGAAACGCCATGTCGGGTATGGCGACAGTCATGTGCTCGTTTGCGGGATGGCGTTGGGGTATGAGGATTGCAGTGACCCGGTGAACCATTACCGCACCGCCCGGGAAGAGGTTTCTGCCTTCACCCGGTTTCTGTCCTGAGACGGTTACCGGGAAACGGGTCCTGATGACTGCCTCGTCAGATGGCGACCCGATGGAGGTGCGGGCGCCTTGTGGGCCGCAATGACCCCCTTGAAACCATCACTTCTGAACCGGGATTCAGGGTTCGCCGCACACATTCGGTTGGCAGGGGTCCGGTGCAGCGGGCGGGCTCAAAACTGCATGGTCTCGGCAATCAGCCAGTTCACCACTTTTTTCATGGCGGTTTTGTGGTCATCCCCGTGTTCAAGTGACTCGTTGAAAACGGCAAGCTGGCGGTGGGCACTGGTCCCGCGACGGATAATTTTCCGGGCATGGCTGACTTCATCCAGGCACCCGGCCTCGCTGGCATCCTCATGGATCAGCACGAGCATTTCCTCCAGCAACTGTGAGAAATCAACCACCTTGCCGATGCCGAAATCAATCAGCCCCTGATCGATCCCGTACCGGTGTGCGCGCCACCGGTTTTCATCAATGAGCATGTTCGGGTAAATCCGCCATTCCTGATTGGCGGTTCGCAACCGGAACAGCATGTGCAGCCAGCACTGGTAGATCGCCGCGATGCACAGCGTGTCTTCCAAGGTCGTACACAGGTCCGAGATCCGCATTTCAATGGTGTCATAGCGCGCACTCGGTCTGAGATCCCACCAGATTTCGGTCGCATCCTGGATGACCCCGGCCGAGACCAGTACATCGACATGCCGCTGGTAATCGGAATAGCTCCCGAACCGGTGCGGCATGCCGGTTCTCGGCATGCCGTTCCAGACAGACATGCGATAGGACATCAAACCGGTATCCTCCCCCTTCCAGAACGGGGACGAAGTGCTCAATGCCAGCAGGTGCGGCAAAATGTAACTGGCCTGATTCATCAAATCGATTCTCAGATCGTCATCCTCAACACCGACATGGACGTGCATTCCACTGATCAGGAGCCGACGTACGACGGCCTGCATTTCCCGGGCCAGGACCTCATAGCGCTGTTTGTGGGTAATGGCCTGGTCACGGGGTTCTGCAAACGGATGGGTGGATGCGGCAATGATTGCCAGGTCATGGTCCCTGGCGACTTCGGAGACCGTGGTGCGCAAATAGCCGAGTTCATCCCGGGCCTGTTGGATGCTGTTGCAGACGGGAGTGCCCACTTCGACCTGGGATTGAAGCAGCTCTGTCGAAACCCGGTCGCCGAGTTTCTTTCGCATGGCAGGCATGAGTGACCGGTGTACCTTGCGAATCAGATCTCCGGTTTGCGGGTCCACCAGCATGTATTCCTCTTCGATGCCGATGGTCGAGCGAGGGTCTGGTTTCAACTTGCCAGGTTTGTATTTCATATGCTGATAGTAAATTGCATACACGGGTTAGTAAAGTTGTAAACACTGCTATTCCTCCTTCATGGGGATTGAAAGCATATGACCCCAAGAGGAATGCTGACGACGCCCAAGTCTGGATGAGCTGTCAGTCCGCATCACGGTTGGAAGAATTGGTCAAAGAAGAGATCGTACTTTGTGAGAAGGACCGACAGGGCCGGTCTCGGGCTTACCCGCCAATGGATGTGAGAGCGGTCCGGCGGGCGACTGCAGTGGAACCAGATTTGTACGCATTTCTCAAAGCGATTGGTCTCTGGCAGCCTCTGCTGGAACTGGGCAGCGCAGGATAGGAAGCGGTGTGCGGATTTTCAGCACACCGGAGAAACCCGGACTCCGGCCAGGATGGAGGCGGTCCCTACAAAAAATGAAAGAAACAAGGGGTCTGCAATACGCTGACAGATGCGCGTTGCCGGACTCTACCCAGCCAGGCAGGCTTTCAAATCCTTTGCTGCATCCAGCATCAACGGAATTTCATCTTGCAGCGTTTGCATTGACTTACGGGTGGACAGTGCATGGGTCGAAAGACAGGCTGCCAAGGTCCCATTGTCAGCAAAAATCGGCACCGCAGCCCCATTCATGTCATCAAACCATTCTTCATTGTCCAGTGAAAAACCGGTTTCGCGAATACGCTTCAGCTCGATCTGGAAAGCTTCAGGACAGGTGATGGTGTTTCGTGCCGAGTCCGCCTTGGTGACCCTTTTGAAAATGCCCAGGGCAACCGCCGGTTCCAGGGACGAAAGATACAGCTTCCCCGAAGCGCAGCAATGCAACGGCAAGCTGGCGCCGACTTTCAGGTTGACCTGGAATGGCCAATGGGATTCCAGCCGGTCAAAGTAAATCAGCTTGGTTCCATGTGGAATTGAAATACTGACGGTTTCGTTCAGGGTTTCGGACAGGGCACGCAATATCGAGCGGCGTTCGGTCACTTTGGGTTCATACTGCAGGCTGTGGAGCATCATGTCCCGGAAACGTTCGCCGGGAACATAGTGGCCCGAGGTGTAGGTTGCAATGAAACGCTCTTCGCACAGGGTGCCCAGCCAGCGGTAAATGGTTGGAACCGGGATATCCAGCGACTGGGACAGGCCTGCAGCCGTGGCAGACTGCGGGTGCTTGCAGATTGCTTCAACGATTTCCAGAATGCGGCGGGGCGAATTGCGGGTTGACTTGGTTTCGGTCATGAACAGAGCGTTGGTTGCCTTTCACCAGGCAGGAAAAGAGATGAAAAAGGAAATTAACGCAAATCAGGTTATGGGTCAACTAAATGAGAATTGAATTATCGTTTAGTTGACATGGTATCTTTGTCTGACTTAGACTTGTCTTCAGTCAAACGAAGAGGAGAGCATTATGAAATCACTGGTACACGTCCTGACCCGATTTGGACGGAGAGTGTCCACCATTGCCGCGATGGCCGCGTTGTGTGTGGGTGCCGGTATAACCATGCCTGTCGAAGCACAGGAGAACATCCGCTGGAAAGTACAATCCACCTTTAACACCGCCTGGCCGGCACTGGGGGACCCCATCGCCTACCTGGCTGAAACCCTGGACAATGCCACGGACGGCCGGATCAAGCTGAAGGTTTACGAACCCGGCAAGATTGTGCCGCCGCTCGAAATCACACCTTCAATCAGCAAGGGCGATTTGCCGGCAGCCTACAATTACCTGGCCTATGACCAGGGGCGTATTCCCTCAGCCGTGCTGTTCTCGGCGGTTCCATTTGGCATGGAGCCCTGGGAGTATGCAGCATGGTGGTTCGAGGGCGAAGGGGCCACACTGGCTGCAGAAATCTATCACCAGCGCAATGTTCATCCGTTGCTGTGCAGTACGATTGGACCCGAAACGGCGGGCTGGTACCGAAAACCCATCAAAGGCCTGGATGACTTGCAGGGTTTGAAAATCCGGTTCTCCGGATTGGGGGGAATGGTATTGAACGAAATCGGCGCCTCCGCGACCCTGATGGCGGGAGGAGAAATCTTCGCGGCTCTTGAGAAAGGCACGCTCGATGCCACCGAATATTCCATGCCCGCCATCGATGAAATTCTCGGATTTCACAAAATAGCCAAATACAACCTGTTTCCGGGTTGGCACCAGCCTTCAACCTCCACCCACCTGCTGATCAACCTGGATATGTGGAACGGGCTTTCTGCCGCGGACCAGGCGTTGTTTGAAATGGGTTGTACCGCCGCGACCATGCGTGCCATTACGCGTGGTGAAGCACTTCAGGGTGCCCAGATCAGCGGATTTGCCGAAAAAGAAGTCACCGCCGCGAAGTTGCCGGATGATGTCATCCAGGAACTCAAGACGGTGTCAATGCGGGTGATCAACGAGGAAGCAGCCAAGGATGCCGATTTCAAAAGAGTATGGGAATCACAACAGGCATTCCATGCGGAATACCAGATCTGGAAGGAATGGGGTTATCTGCCCAGAGACTTCAGATAGGCATATCGTATGTGCTAATGGGTTAGACCTAACCCATACAGGCTCCGCAGCCGAGGGATTCGGCTGCGGAGTTGTTTTTGTTGAACCAAACATATTCTCATGTTAAACAAGGGATATGACGGATGCCACGAAAATCGTTGAATCCCTGGCGCACCATGATGCTCTGGTCGAAACTCCGTTAAGCCAAAAACTGGACCGGTTCATCCTATCCATTTGCGGGGCCTTCAACTGGATATGGGTGGTTCTTCTCCTCGTGATCATCGGCAACGTCATACTCAGGTATGTGTTCAGTCAGGGAATGATTGAACTGGAGGAACTGCAATGGCATCTGTATGCCGTCGGCTGGCTGATGGCGCTTTCCTCCACATTCATTGTGGATGGCCATGTCCGGGTCGATGCTCTCCATGACAAATTGTCCTACAAGGGCAAGATGTGGTTTGAACTGGTCGGGTTGCTGGTTTTGTTTTTGCCCTTCGTTTCTTTTGTCGTCTACTATTCCCTGGACCTGGTCGCACTTTCCTGGTCGACCAGCGAAACGTCCACCTCGGCGAACGGGTTGCCCGCGAGATGGATTGTCAAAGGATTCCTGTGTTTTGGTTTTTCCCTGCTTTGTCTGGCGGGCATTTCCCGGCTGATCAAGGTGGTCGCTTCCCTGAAATCTCCTCCGGATTTGACCACCCCCTCTTTGCCCGAAAGGCTGCCAAGCGGATGATGTGATGGAGTTTGAAGCGAATCACTACATGGCGATGGGGCTGTTTGCTTCGTTTATCGTCTTTATTTTCATGGGATATCCGGTGGCCTGGCTGATGGGCGGCCTGGCCATTCTCTTTACGCTCCTCTCCATTTTGCTGGACACCTATTTCGATACGTTCTTTGGCCTCGATTGGGGATACACCTCGATTGTGGTGACCCGGATTTACGCGGTCATGAGCAACTGGGTCCTGGTCGCGTTACCGATGTTCATCTTTATGGGGATCATGCTGGACCGGTCGGGCATTGCCGAGGACCTGATGACCGACCTCGCAAAGCTGTTCGGCCGTATGCGGGGAGGGATTGCAATTTCAGTGGTTTTCATTGGTGTGCTGCTGGCCGCGTCCACCGGCATCATCGGTGCATCCGTCGTACTGCTCGCCATTCTCGGTATTCCGCTGATGCTGAAAAACCGGTACAGCCCGGAACTTGCGTGCGGAGTGGTCTGTGCAACCGGGACGCTCGGGATTCTGATCCCGCCCAGCATTATGCTGGTTATGATGGGTGACCAGATCGGAATATCGGTCGGGGACCTGTTCATGGGAGCCGTCTTCCCGGGGTTGCTGCTGGGCTTGCTCTATACCACCTATATCGTATCCTACGCATGGTTTGTCCCCAAAGCCGCCCCCGCTCCGGAAAACGCAGAACCGGTGACGGCAAAAATTCTGATCAACGTATTGCGCTCAACTATCCCCCCGGCGTTGCTGATCTTCGCAGTGCTCGGCAGTATTTTCTTCGGCATTGCCACGCCCACGGAAGCCTCAGGGGTGGGAGCGCTGGGCGCAACGCTGCTGGCGTTGATGCGCGGCCGGCTTTCCTGGGCCGGGTTGAACAAGGTCGTGCAGGCCACCTCAAAAACAACGGCCTATATCTTTGCCCTGTTCGTCGGGGCCACTGCGTTTTCCCTGGTCCTGCGCGGATTGGGGGGAGACGAAGTGATTGAGGGAGTCCTGACTTCCCTCTCATTCGGACCCCAGGGGGTTGTCCTGGTGGTATTGCTGTCCGCCTTCATTCTCGGGTTCTTTCTCGACTGGATTGAAATCACCCTCATCATCCTGCCCCTGCTGGCACCGGTCATGAGTTCCCTCGGGGTTGACATCATCTGGTTTACGGTAATGTTTGCCGTCTGCCTCCAGACCTCCTTTATCACCCCGCCCGTCGGGTTCGCGCTGTTTTACATGAAAGGAGTGGCTCCGAAGGGGATTGCCATTACGCAGGTATACAAAGGCGTCATCCCCTTCGTCGTCCTGCAGATGATTGCCGTATGGGTCGTCTTTCAATGGCCCAAAATAGTCACCTGGCTGCCCGAGGTGGCGTACGGGTAGCGGGTACCACCCCTCAAGATGCCCGGTTGAATCCGTTCGAGAGGTCAGCCGACCAGACCTGTCTGTATCCCTCGATTCCCGTCACACGGGTACTGACCGCCCGAGGGGTCCACTGGACCTCAACCCAGCGGGGCGGAATGTCCCCGGCAAGTTCTTTGGTCGAGCACGCGATTCACCCCCAGGGAAGCGAAAACGTTTTCACATTGGTATAGCTTTTCATGGCTTCGATTACACCCTCCTTGTAACCCAGACCGGAGTCCTTGATCCCTCCGAAAGGGGACATTTCGGTTCGATAGCCAGGCACTTCCCAGATATTGACCGTTCCCGTATTCAGTTCATTCACGAACCGGGTGATGTGATCCAGCCGGTTGGTGCAGACTCCGGAGGACAGGCCGAATGCGGTGGAGTTGGCCACCTCGATGGCCTGGTCAATGTCCTGGACCCGGATGATCGGAATCGGCGGGCCAAACGTTTCTTCACGAACCAGTTCGCAGTCGTACGGAACATGGTCCAGCACCGTGGGGGAATAGACGGCCCCCTGCCGGTCATTTCCATACAGCAGTTCCGCCCCCTGGTCCATGGCGTCATGAACCCGGTTCTGGAACAGGATGGCCGCCTGTTCGGTAATGACGGTGCCGACATCGGTCTGCGGATCCATGGGATCGCCGTACTGGAGCTTTCCGGCTTTTTCAGTCACCAGCTGTGCCAGTTCATCCGCGATGGATTCCATGGCGAGCACGCGCTTGACCGCCGTGCAGCGTTGACCGGAGTTCCGGGTAGCGCCCTGGACCGCCAGGTCCGCCGCTTTGTCCAGGTCGGCATCGTCCATGACAATGAACGGCGAATTCCCTCCCAGTTCCAGTACGGTCCGTTTATAGCCCGCTGTCTCGGCAATGTATTTCCCCACCGGGACCCCGCCGGTAAATGTAATCAGGTCGACCTGCGGATTGACGATCATTTCATCGCCGATATCTTCCGGCAGCCCCGTGACGATGGACAGCATTTCCGGCGGCAGGCCGGCTTCGTACAGCACATCGGCCAGGCGCAGTGCCGTCAACGGCGTCAATTCCGCGGGTTTGCCCACCAGGCAGTTGTTGGTGGCAATGGCCGGAGCGATCTTGTGGGAAATCATGTTCAGGGGATGATTGAACGGCGTGATCGCGGAAATGGCGTTGACGGGTTCCCGTTGGGTGAAAATCTTGCGCTGTTGGCCATGCGGTGTCAGGTCACAGGAAAAGATTTCGCCGTCATCCTGGATGCACAACTGGCCCGCCAGGGAGAAAACATCCACGGCACGCCCGACTTCGTACCGGCTGTCTTTCCTGCTCAGGCCGCATTCCGCGGTGATCAGACCGGAAATCTCCTCATTTCCCGCAGCCAGTATTTCAGCGGTTTTCAACAGGATTTTCTGGCGCTCATACCGGGTCAGGCGGGGCCGGTAGTTTGCCGCCGTATCGAATGCCCCGGCGACCTGTTCCCGGCTTGCGCGCGGAACGGTGCCGACGACTTCGTTGGTATACGGATTCCTGACCTCGATGACCTGTCCGGTATCGCCATCGACCAGTTCTCCCGCAATCCGCATTTTCTGGTGATCGGTCCCGGTGAATGGTGGGTTGTCCATTGGCTGTGCTCCTTCGGTGGTGGTGTCTATGCCGATGTGTGGTTCAGGGCGATGTCAAAAACATCAAAATTCCGCAGGGGCTGCATGCCCAGGGGGCCCACTTTCCGGTTGAAAATCAGGGGGACCGTCTGTTCGCTGACTCCGCCATGAGACCGCAATGGAACCTCCAGCCCGGAAAGATCATGGCGGTCTGCACAGGTCCCGATCACCGTGCTGGCTTCCGAGACCAGGATCAGGTCTCCCATGCGGTCGGGTGCCAATTCAAACCGCCGGCATCCCTCCTCATTGCTCCATACCTGTTCGACCCCTGCGAGTTGTGAAAGGTTCTCAATGACCTGTGCGATATTGACGTCGTCATCCAGGTAGACCGTTGCAAACGACCCCAGGGCCCCATGGTGAACCACGTAGGGGTCCGTGATCGGCAGAATGACCCGGCCCCGGTTCCGGCCCACCAATGCGTCCACCTTGTCCTGGAGATAGATCACATTGGGTTTTCCGTCGTCCCCGTGCTTGGCGTTCATCCCATGATCGGCGGTCAGGCCGAGCACGGCACCGAGGGCATCCAGCTGGCTCCAGTACGCGTCCATCATGGCGTAAAACCGGTTTGCTCCCTCGCTGCCGGGTGCGAATTTGTGCTGGATATAGTCGGTGGTGGAAAGATACATGATATCCGGGCGGACGGTTTCCATCAGCCGGACTCCGGCCCTGAATATGAATTCCGACAATTCCGCACTGTAGACATCCGGGACCTGCATCCCGACCATTTCGACAACATTTTCAATCCCGTTCCCAGCCAGAGAAGTGTCGTCGGATTTTTCCGATGAAAAACAGATGGCACCGTCCGGACCAAAAGCGAGCCCGCTGCCCAGTAAACGGCGGAGCTTTTCCTTGGCGGTGACGATCGCCACGTTGGCGCCGGCGCCCTGGAATGCCTTGAAAATCGTGGGTGTCCGCAGGAGCGAAGGTTCATTCATCATCACCTCGGCATCGTTGTTCCGGTCGTAGTAGAAGTTTCCACAAATGCCATGAACGCGGGGAGGGACGCCGGTCACAATGGACAGGTTGTTGGGATTGGTGAAACTCGGGACCACGCAGTGACCACGCAGGTCGGTTCCCTTGTGGTGAATCACTGACTCCATCCAGGGCATGGACCCGGCCTGTACGGCCTGTTCGATGTAATCCGGCCCGGAACCATCCACACAAATGACGACAACCGGCCGTGCGGGCCAGTGATAACTGCGGCCGTTTACTTGTATGCTTTGAGATTCAGCGGGCATGTTCGATGTTCTTTCCGGGCCGGTTGGGGAAAGATGCGGATTTCAGGTTGATGTGACACCGGGGTAAAACCGGTACCAAAGTGGGTAGTATAAGCCTTGTCCGGCACAATATCATTCCACCTCCGGGATTTCACGATCATGGCCTGGGTTCAGGGCCCGGGGTTTCCGTCCCGTCCCGGTTGCTCCGCCAGATGAATCCTGAATCCGGGGAGTTTCATGGTATAACCACTGAAGTAAAGAGGGCCGGTTGGAGGTTTGCGGGGAAAAGCGTGGATGGTGCGGGACCGGGCCCCGGTGCCGGAAGGATGAAAGGCAACGGGTTTGATCCCTGCCAGACCGTCCCCTACCATCCTGACGGTCCCTGCAAGACGGACCGGTTTTTCAGTTAACATTCCCTCACGACAAATTGAAGAATATCCCGAGACCGAAATGACTGCCACACCGACTCTGATGATTCAGGGAACGACCTCGAACGCGGGGAAAAGCGTCATTGCCACGGGGCTGTGCCGCCTGTTCAGTTCGAAAGGAATCCGCGTCGCACCGTTCAAGCCGCAGAACATGGCTCTGAACAGCGCGGTCACGCTGGATTCGGGGGAGATCGGCCGGTCCCAGGCGGTTCAGGCACTGGCCGCCGGGGTGGAGCCGCATTCGGACATGAATCCCATCCTGCTCAAACCCAACAGCGACAGGGGGGCACAGGTCATCGTCAATGGCAAGGCCTGGGGGAATATGGATGCGGTGGAATACCACGCCTTCAAAATGGAGGCGATGGGGTATGCCATCAAGGCCTATCGACGTCTTTGCTCCCGGTTCGATCTCATCATTGTGGAGGGTGCCGGCAGTCCGGCTGAAATCAACCTGAGGGAAAACGACATCGCCAATATGGGATTCGCCACCGAGGCCCGTTGCCCGGTGTTGTTGTGTGCGGACATCGACCGCGGCGGGGTGTTTGCCCATCTTGCGGGGACGATGGATTGCCTGAGTCCGGCAGAACAATCCCTCGTCAAGGGATACCTGATCAATCGGTTCAGGGGGGACAAGAAATTATTAATGAAGGGAATACAATGGATTACCGAAAAAACGTCCACCCCGACTTTAGGTGTATTGCCGTACCTGAAGGGCCTTCATATTGAAGCTGAAGATGCGGTGGATCATCGAAGTTTCGGTTCCCCCGGGGTCGACCATACGATCCATGTCGTTGTGCCCCGGATACCCAGAATCAGCAATCATACGGACTTTGACGTGTTGCGCCTGCATCCGCAGGTGAACTTGAACTTCATTGGGGAAGGCATGGCAATCCCTCCGGCAGACCTGGTGATTCTGCCGGGAAGCAAGAATACCATCCATGACCTGCATTGGCTTCAATCCAATCGTTGGGTTCCATACCTCAACAAGCACCTGAGATATGGCGGGAAGTTGATTGGAATCTGTGGCGGTTATCAGATGATCGGCCGGTCTATCCATGATCCGGACGGGGTGGAGGGGACGGTCCGGTCCTGTCAGGGACTGGGGCTGCTGGAGTTTGAGACCACTCTGGAGCCCGTGAAACGGTTGAGTCGGGCAAGCGGGATACTGATCGGTTCCGGAGCCGCGGTGGAAGGATATGAAATCCACATGGGGAAAACCAGGGGAAAGGCGCTGGAACGCCCTGCCATGGAGATCAATGGTGAGGGGGAGGGAGTGGTATCGGCGGACAACCAGATTCTGTGCACCTATCTGCACGGATTGTTCGACACCCCCCAGGCCTGTGACGCGTTGCTGCAGTGGGCGGGGCTGGAGGATGCCGGTACGGGCAATTATGCCGAACTCCGGCAACGCGAATTCGACCGGGTGGCCGCGATGCTGGAAGAGGAAGTCGGCATCGAAGTCCTGGCAAACTGCGCAGGACTGGAAACCGGGTGATTGTCGAGTTTCTTCCTGTGCTGGTGTGTGTGGCCGGCTTGCTGGGGGACCGGGTGCTTGGGGAACCCGGCTGGCATCCCCTGGAGGTCTTTGGCCGCTGTGCGATGTCCGTGGAGAAGAAACTGAACAACCGGGCCTCCAAGGCCAGGGGGGCGGCGGCACTGATCCTGTTACTCGTGGTACCGGTAGGCGGTATGGTGGTCATCCAGCAGAATCTGTCCAACCCGTGGATACGCGGGATTTTCGATACGGGGATATTGGTCTTGGTGATAGGGTGGCAAAGCATGAAAGAACATGCCATCCGGGTGGTGGAACCATTGATTCGCAGGGACCTGGACGGGGCACGTCACTCTCTCGCCATGATCGTCAGCCGGGAAACCGGAAATATGGACCCGCAGCAGGTAGTGGGTTCAACGATGGAATCCGTGCTGGAGAACGGACATGATTGTGTGGCGGCATCGCTGTTCTGGTACGCATTGCTGGGACCGGCCGGGGCAGTGCTGCACAGGCTGGTCAATACACTGGATGCGATGTGGGGATACCGGAACGCCCGGTTTCAATCCTTTGGGTGGGCGGCAGCCCGGCTGGACGATGTGCTGGGCTGGATGCCGGCCCGGTTGACCGCCATTTGCTATGGTTTGGCCGGTTCCTTTCCAGGCGCAATGCGTTCGTGGAAACGCCAGGTCGGGCAGCACAAGAGTCCGAATGCCGGACTGGTGATGGCCAGCGGGGCGGGTGCGTTGGGAGTGACCATTGGCGGTCCGGTTGTGTACGAGGGGAAAAGCCAGGACAAGCCCTGGCTGGGGAGGGGGGAACCCGCTCAGGTCGGCGATATTGGTCGGGCCATTCA
>WTGA01000093.1 GCA_011523765.1 Gammaproteobacteria bacterium | reverse complement strand
CCCCGGTCCAGCAGGAGGCCTTTCGACTGCTCAAGGTAAAACCCTGATCTGCCAGTCGTGTTCCCAGTACAGAGCATTTTTATTTTCGACCGCGCCCGATCGATCTGTTTGATTTAACAGTGTTTCAACGTCAAAGTCGCTCGATTTTCCTTCAGAACTTCAGACTAAAACCGAACAAGCCACTATCTCCACCCTCCTGTCTGAGATAGACGAGTAGATTCAAGTGCTGGAGCAACGTCTTAGCAAAACCTTCCAAATTGAACAGGGTATAATGCAAGAGCTGCTGACGGGAAAAATGTACTTGGTGAAGCCCACGAGGGGGACCATTGATGAGTGACAATGTTTTTAAATTTGGGAGTTGCTGGTTAAAAGCAGACTTTCACCTCCATACCCGTGCAGATAAAGAGTTCCAATACATCGGCGAAGATAATGATTACCTGAACCAATACGTGCGTTCCCTGAGCGATGCCGGTATCGGCCTTGGTGTCATTGCCAACCATAACAAGTTTGATCTGAACGAGTTTAAGGCGCTACGCAAAAAGGCCAAAAAATCCGGTATTGGCTTGTTGCCTGGTATTGAACTCTCGGTAAACGATGGTCGGGCGGGTGTGCATACTTTGGTGGTGTTCTCAGACGATTGGTTTGAGAACAATGGGCAAACCAACCACATACAAAACTTTCTAAGTTCAACCTTTGCGGATATTGCCAATTTTGAGAATGAAAACGCTCGTTCCAACCACGGAATTACCCCAACCGTGCGTATGCTGGACCAATATCATAAAGACTATTTTCTGATTTTTGCCCATGTTGAAGCACCCAACGGTCTATGGGGTGGATTGTCCCCTGGTCGAATAAGGGACGTATTCAATAATGCCGACGTTCAACGCAGGGCATTGGCGTTTCAGAAAGTTCGCACCCGAGACAAGCGTAC
The DNA here is from genome assembly GCA_011523765.1 of Gammaproteobacteria bacterium. GTDB lineage: Bacteria > Pseudomonadota > Gammaproteobacteria > Arenicellales > Poriferihabitantaceae > WTGA01. The sequence goes on along the minus strand of WTGA01000093.1, from coordinate 22,214 downwards.
TATAATTCAGCAAGCACTGGGTCCGTTGTACCCCGCCGAGGTGGAAGGTTGTGATGCGAAGAATCTTGCCGGTCTGTCGGCATCGGTCAGCAAAGAAGCGAGTTATCTCAAGCTGGGCGCTTTCAGCTTTGAAGCCGTTAAATTTTCTCTACGCGATCAATCTCGAGTACGGAAGGAGGAGGGGGGCTATCATCATTCGTGGGTCCGTAAAATCAGTTTTGAAGGCGCGGGTACGTTGGGTGGCACCGAAATTTGCCTCTCGCCAGAACTCAATACCCTGATTGGCATTCGTGGCAGTGGTAAATCCTCCGTATTGGAGGGCATTCGCTATGCACTGAATATCCCGTTTGGTAATAAGACCTCGGATGTTGAGTATAAAAAAGGTTTGGTGAAGCACCTGTTGCGCAGTGGTGGAAAAATCACCCTCGACGCGATAGACCGTCGTGGCCAGTCCTACCAGATACGCCGTATCTTTGATGAACGACCCGATGTTTATGTCAATGGGCAATTACAGCCGGGCGTGTCGATTCGAGAAACCGTATTGCATCAACCCATCTATTTTGGGCAAAACGACTTGTCGAGTACAGGAACTGGTTTTGAAAACGACCTGATTGAAAAGTTGGTTGGCGAAGTTTTGGTCGATGTTCGACAAAAGATGGGACAAGGTCGGCAACGCGTAGTGGATGCTATTGGCCTAATCAAACGCTTAACCCGTGATACCATGCACAAAGAAGAGTGGGTAAACAAGAAGCGAGATGCCAAGTTTAAGTTAAGGTTCTATCGGCAACACGGTGTTGAAGCCAAACTGCAAAAGCAGATTGACTTTGGTCGAGACGAACGCAAAGCGCAACAAGTGATCCAAGGAGCTCAGAATTATCTGACAGAGTTAAACGGTTTTGTTGACAGCTTCGAAGATGAGTTGAAAAACCAGATTCTGTATAAATCTGCCCAGAACCAGCCCTTTATTGATGACTTTTTTGCAGCCTACCAGCAGTTGCTTGCCAGTTTTGATGGCATTAAGCAAATTGCTGATACTGGCCTAACCACTGTACGGCAATTGCAGCAAAAGCTGGCAGGTTTTCAACAACAAAAACAGGAGCTGAAAGAGGAATTTGCGGAAATCGAGCGCAAGTTGGCCAGTGAGCTCAAACAAGCGGGTGCGCAGGCCATTAGCCCGAGAGAGTTTAAACAGCTCAAAATCCAGCTGGACCAGGCAGAAAACATGCTTGTTGTATTGGCTAAGAGCGAGCAGCAGTATACAGATTTGAACCAGGGATTGGAGCGGGCATTGGTCCAGCTTAATGATCTCTGGCTTGAAGAGTATCGTGCGATGGAGCAAGTGCTGGAGAAAATCAATCGAGCAGACTCACCACTTAAAATTGTGCCGCAATTTAAAGCGAATAAAGAAGCCATGCTCAAGTATATTCAGGATTTGTATCGCGGCAGTCGTATTCGTGCAGCCACATTGCAAACTGTGGTGGATGAGTTCAATGACTTTGGTGCGGCTTGGCGAGAGAAAACCAAGCTGCAATCGTTGCTTGGCAGTTCCTTTGATATTTTCTGGGAGTACTTTGAAGAGAACTTAGAGGCTTTGCTTACCTGGCAGGTGCCGAATATTTTCACCATTGAATACCACGGTAAGGCGCTTGCCCAGCATTCTGTGGGTCAGCGAGCTTCTGCTTTGATGCTGTTTGTTTTAAGTCAGCGGGAAAATGACGTTGTGATTATCGACCAGCCAGAAGATGACTTGGACAACCAAACGATTTATGACGATGTAATTAGGCTGGTCCGTGAATTGAAGCCGGAAACGCAATTTGTTTTTGCCACTCACAATGCCAATATTCCTGTGTTGGGTGATGCGGAACAGGTTGTGGCTTGTGAATACCAGAATGACCATATTGATCTTGTCAGTGGCAGCATTGATTTTGCTGAAGTTCAGCAGCGCATAGTTGGCATTATGGAAGGCGGTGCAGAGGCTTTCGAGAAACGTAAACAGGTCTATGAGGCATGGAAACCGAAGAACTCTTAGGCATCATTGCCAACGGTGAAGACTCAAAACACCAATTTAAGGCTGATGTCACGCGTTCTGAAAGCCTCGCGCAAGAAATGGTCGCGTTCAGCAACTCCGATGGTGGAGGAGTCATATTGATTGGCGTCAGGGATGATGGTGGCATTTCAGGGCTAACAACCGGGGATATAGGCCGACTGAATCAGCTTATATCCAATGCAGCGACGAATAACGTCAAACCCGCAATTAATCCCATTACTCAAAACTTTGCTCTACCCGATGGGAGGGTAGTACTGTTGACGATCAATGCGGGCTTGAACAAGCCTTATGCGGATTCAAGCGGTGACTTTTGGGTAAAAAATGGATCCGATAAACGCAAAGTGACGGCTCGTGAAGAACTCCAACGCATGTTTGAGGCTGCAGGACTGGTACATGCAGATGGGAGTCCGGTTCGTGGTTCGTCAGTGACAGACATCGACCCGGAATTTTTTGACTCATTCTTTGAAAACGAGTTCGGCGAAGGTGTTGAAGTACAGGATGTTTCTCGTACTCAGCTCTTGGAGAACATGCGTTTGGCGAAAAACGGCCAGTTGAATCTTTGTGGTGTTTTGTTGTTTGCCAAACGTCCCCAGATGCATCTGCCTGTTTTTATCGTAAAAGCCGTTGCCTTCCCGGGCGTTGATATTGAAGATGAGCATTATATTGATAGTCAGGATATCCACGGCAAGCTGTCGGATGTCTTCCAAAAAGTGTTGGGATTTGTACTGGCGAATATCCGCCATGTCCAGAATGAGCAAGGTTTTAATTCACTTGGCGAACCGGAAATTCCGAGAATTGTTTTACAAGAACTGATTGCCAATGCGCTCATTCATCGGGATTATTTCATATCAGCCTCAGTGAAAGTTTTGGTCTTTGCCAATCGCATAGAAATTATTAGCCCCGGGCACTTGCCCAATAACTTGACTATTGAGAATATCAAGATGGGGGTCTCAAACGTTCGCAATCCAGTCCTGTCTTCATTCGCTCCGAAGATCTTGCCATACAGAGGTCTGGGCAGTGGTATCCAGCGCGCAATCAGAGCATATTCAGATATTGAATTGATTGATGATAGAGATGGCAATACGTTCAAAGTCATCATAAAACGTAAAACAGAATGAGGAAGTTAATATGGGAGGCAGTCGGCCAGCGCGAACGTATCATCCAGAAACGCATTGTCCAGTTCCTTCAGCCCGTACTGGGCTACCCCCATATTGTGTCTGCAGAAAAGTTCCTGATCGGGCACGACAGGAAGATCTGAAACTGAATCCTTGTGTGCTTCCACTCGGTGGATTGTAAGGTATTTCCAACTCAATCCCGTCGATTCCGGGTTGTTTGGGCCGGGATTTCGAGAATTCGGGTCAGGTTTCCTGTGTCACCGTGTGGGTGAAAATACCGTTCCCAAGCCATTGGAACTGACGCACCCGGACAGCAAAAGGCGAATATCGTGCTCAGGTGTTGGACAGCGCGATATATTGCTCAGGTGACAGGTTTTCAGCCCGAAGCGACGGGTCGATCTCCGCCCGTTGGAACTGTTCTGCCGTGATCAGGGTGGCCAGGGAGTTGCGCAGGGTTTTGCGGCGCTGGGAAAAAGCGTTTTTGACAATCCGGTCCAAACGGGCAGGGTGGGCAATCGGATGCCTGACCGGGTTCGGTACGAGATGAACCAGTGTAGACTGGACCTTCGGCGGTGGATAGAAGGCCTGGGGCGGCACATCAAACAAACAACGGCATTCCAGTTCGAGATTGCTCATGACCGAGAGCCGGCCATAGTTTTTTCCGCCCGGGCGGGCACTGAGACGCAGCGCCACTTCTCTTTGCACCATAAAGACCATGTCCTGAATCTGGTCGATGAACCCAAGCAGGTGAAACAACAGGGGCGTGGAAATGTTATACGGCAGATTGCCGATGAGCCTGATTTTTGTGGCCGCCTCCCGGTCCGCCTGAATGGATGAAAAATCGAACCTGAGAACATCTGCCTGAATCACTTTCAATGTTTTCAGGTCGGGGTTCTTTTCAAGAAATTCCACCAGGTCACGGTCCATCTCGATAGCAGTTAACCGGTTGGCACGAGCCAGCAGGCACTTCGTCAGTGCACCGGTTCCCGGTCCGATTTCAACAATGAAATCATCGTCAGACGGAGCCAATGCAGCCACGATTTTTTCCAGGACAGACCGGTCGGTCAGAAAGTGCTGACCGAAACGTTTCCGTGGAACGGGGTATCTCAAGGTGCGGATGCCCGGGTCCCGCTCAATTGAATGGCCAGGTTGATCGCCGCCACCAGGCTCGATTCATTGGCCTCACCCGTCCCGGCCAGGTCCAGGGCGGTGCCATGGTCCACCGAGGTGCGGACAATGGGCAACCCCAGGGTAACATTCACCACTTCCCCGAATCCGGCATGCTTGATCACGGGCAATCCCTGGTCATGGTACATGGCAAGAATGCCGTGATACTGTTCCAGGTATTTTCCGGTGAAGATGGTATCGGCAGGGAACGGGCCGTCCACCCGATGGCCCGCCTGTTGCAGTTTTTGTATGACCGGGATGATGGTGTCGATTTCTTCTGTCCCCAGATGCCCGCCTTCCCCCGCGTGTGGGTTTAATCCACAAACCCCGATTTTCGGTTTTTCAAGGCCAAAAAGACGGCGGAATTCCTGAAGCATGACCAGCAACACCCTTTCCAGGCGGTCATCCGTAACCCGGTCCGGGACATCGCGGAGCGAAAGATGGGTGGTCACCAGACAGACCTTGATGTCGGCCCCGGCCAGCAGCATGACCGGTTGTTCTGTCCCGGTGCGTTTTGCAATCCATTCGGTATGGCCGGAAAATGAAATTCCCGCTTCGTTGATCACCCCCTTGTGCACGGGTGCGGTGACCATCGCGTCAAATTGGCGGGACAGGCAACGGTCGACCGCAGAGTCGATGCAGCGTACGACATACCGGCTGTTGCCGGGGTTGAGTTGTCCGGGTCTGGAAGGGTTTTCCAGTGACTCGGGGATGACCGGCAGGACCCCGGGTTGGTGAATGGCCGCCTCCGGGAGTCCATCGCATTCCACGATTCGGATATCCACGCCAAGCTGCCGGGCTCTTTGGGCAATCATTCCGGGGTCGCCAATCACCACCAGTGCTGCGGCGAAATTCCGGTAACCGCTCTTGATCAGGATGTCCGGCCCGATCCCCCCCGGCTCACCCGTACTGATGATGATTTTTGGATAGGGTCCGGTCATTTTTGTGTCATGGATTCGGTGCTTTGCGGGTCCCGGTGAATGTGGTGTTCAGTTTGTGAGGAAAGGCGGTCCAGGGGTCAGCCGCAATTGTACCGGATATCCGGCCGCCTGGAACCGGATTCGCTGAACGCCGGCCACCGGGCAGGCTGCCACAATGCGGGCATGACCGCTGTCAATCGTGGTCGGGGCCCTGACACCTTTGAAAGTGGCAAGACAAGCGAAGCGGTCACCCCATGCCGGCATCCGTGATTTCGGCCCTTTCCAGCGCATGATGACCCGCCCGCAAACAAGTGTTCTCCGGGGCTGGGTCAGGGGCGGTGCTTTTCCCACTCCAGGGGGTCGGGCCAGTCTGCAGGCCAGTCTTCCGGCAAATCACCAGCGGGTACCATCAATGCCAGATCAGGACAGCCGAACTGTTCAAAGCTGATCCGTCCTTTTGGGTCGAAAACAATCCCCTCTTCGATTAATTTTTGCCTTTGCCGGTCATCGCCGGCTCCTTCCTTGCGTTCGCTGATTTCTCCCTTGCTGTTGATGACCCGATGCCAGGGAATGTCGAATCCATCGGGAGCTGCGGCCATCGCATACCCCACCTGGCGTGCACTGCAGCCGACCATGCGTGCAATTCGCCCGTAACTCGAAACCTGGCCGTATGGGATCCGTTTTACCACCTCATAGATGTCCCGGTTCAAACCCAATGCGAATCAATATCCTTTACAGGTTGCAGGGGTTTGCCCCAGCGGGGTAGGCTGTCGTATTGGCCAGTTTGCCTGTCCTGCCCTCATAGGACAATTCAATCCAAGGTTGGGGCTCACTGGCAAAGGTATCGGTCATCCTGACGGTCAGTTGTGGCCGCCCTTGTGTAAAATCCCATGAATACCATTTGTCCCAGAGCAGGTCACAGCCAAAATTTTCAGTGGTGTATTTTGTTCCTTCTTCGGTGAGATAGGCATGGTAGGGAATGAAAGAGAGTACACGGTAGTATTCCACATCGACCATGGTGTTGATCCGTTCATACCCGGATTGGTCTCTCCACTCCGATAGCAGGGGCAAAGTGTTGCCGGCAACCGAGAGAATCAAACCGGCATGAGCCGGATCAATATCTCCGTTGAGCGCAACCTGGGTAGTCAGGTTTTGGCCCAGCAGGCTGAATTGGGGACCACATCCCGCTGCAATGGGGCACTTGGCCGGGTCCAGAACGAGCAGCATTCCCGTTAAGGCGGGTTCATAGGCCTCTGCAGAGGTTTGGGCGGATTCCCACTGCGGGTTGATCAGCTTGGGTTCCAACCCGACAGCCGGTTCCTTGGTCGTGCAAGCGGATAGCAGGGTTGCACATAGGAACATCAGGATAACAGGTCGACAAATCATAATCGTTTATGCTGGGTAATCTGCGGTACGTCCAGGCAAGTATAATGAAATTCGGGGTTGAAAGTAACCGATGGCTTGCTGCGCAAGTGTTGTGCTGGTGGTTTCACGGCAATGCTTCCCAAGGGGGAAAACCAATCGACACAATCGTTTGACCAGGCACTGAACAAGAGGAGAGGACCCTTCCGTCAGGCCATTTGCTCGTCACATTGTCCAGTTCACAAAAATCAATTGCGGGGTCTCCCCGGGCAAGTCCGGACGGATTCAATGTGCAGTACGCAGTGGGTTGTTTGATACCTGTACCGGACGAACCCAAACAGGTGGATGCGGCCGGACCACTGTAAAGCCCGGCTTTCAGGGAAACGGTACAGTTGCTCACTGGCGGAGGCGCAGCGCATTGTCCTCTGCAATGCCGCTTGGCCATCGTTTCCAATTTGACGTGTGGAGTGCCTGCAGTGGTTGAACCGGTGGCTGCGGTTGCTGAGTGGATGCGTCTGCAAAATGGGATCTTCTTTTGCTGATGAGCTTCGTATCGGGTTCAGCAAGCAGGGTTTTGTGATCATGTACCCCGACCATCCCGGTTGTGATGCCCCTGCGGGTTTCCGGAAAAAAACAGGACCAGGTCGTGTCAGTCGCCGTAATGGATCATGGAGGCGTCTTCGGTGTCGTTGATATCGCTGATTGCGGTTTCGATATCTGCGATGGCGTCTTTCAGGTGTTGTGTAATGACCTGCCTGTTGTCGGTAAAGGGGATTTCATCCACCAGTGCCTGGAGCCTGCCCATCGAAAGCCATGCCTTGTGTCGTGCCCATTCCGTAAACAGGACATGATGGGGGTCAACCAGGGACAAATCCGGGAAGCGGCAGACATCGTCAATTGCAGTGTCCAGCGGGACGTAGCCATTGACCAGCGTGATGCGTTCCGCGGGCCGGGTGAGTTGCGTGGCACGATGTACCACCATGTTGCCGTGCAGTACAATGGCGTATCCGGCACCGGGGAATTCGGGACTGACCGCCCGCTCCTCAGGAATGGACTGGCCGCTCTCCGCGATTTGTTTTGCCTCGTCACGGGTGCCCATGAAATATTGAAAATTACCGCCGTCCAGGTGATTGGGGTCAGACAGCATCAGCACATAATCCAGGCTCAACGTATCGTGATGCCATTTGTCAACCGCCCGGTTGAGATCATCCGGGGCATAATTCAGATGGCCCAGGTGCAACGGCATGCTGTGCGGGGCGACCGCAGTACCAAAGATGTCGGAGATGAATCCGGTCACTTCATCACACAGGCAAAAATCTTTCAGAAAGCGGGATTGGTAGGTCCCGCCGCGGACCATGTTCTCAATCCGTTCGCAGTTGACCGCATATTTTCGAAGAGAGCGGGCCTCACCCAGCATCACCCGCACTCCTTCGTCTGACAGCAATCGAACTGCACTGGAAACCGCAAAGTCTGTGGGACAGGTTTCAATTGCGCTGGGGTCATAGCCCAGGTCGCTCAATGTCAGGGTGTGTGCCGGCGGCTCAAGCTGAAGGTGGACAGCCGGATCAAATTCGACGGCTTCATCGGTATAGTGATAGCCGTCCGGCAGGACAGACGGGAACTTCGGAGGGCGGTTCAGATGTCGCATGTTTGAATTGTTGTGGGCAAAGAGTGATACAGATGCCAACTCATCTTCGGCAGGAGGCGGTGGGATTCAGCCTGCCGGCAACCCACAGCCATTTTATTCCAGCATAGCGCGTTGCCGGGATTTTTGGAAGAGGCGGGCGGTGGCTTTCTCTTCGCTGCGGTCTTGTGCTGCCGGCCGGAACCGGCCATTGGATGCCGGGTTGCACCATATGGTTGTCTCCTGGTCAAGGCGACGATGTGGATGCGTACAAAGAGGGATGATGAGGTACTCGAATCATGGCTCCCGGTTGGGCAGTTGGTTTGCCATTCCGAGATACCGGCAAAAGGCATTGGCCAATTGAATTTGTCGGGGGGTATGGCACTCCGGCTCGAAGAGCAACGGCGAACAAACCAGAATCGAAACGCATTTTGCGCGGGTTGTGGCCACATTGAGCCGGTTCGGGCTGTACAGGAACTCCATGCCGCGCGGGGCCTCAGAACTGCTTGATGTTGCCATGGAATAAATGGCAACCGGCGCTTCCTGCCCCTGAAATTTATCCACTGTCCCAACCCTTCCCCTTGGCAGGTGTTTTTGAATTTCAAAGACCTGTGCGTTGTATGGTGCGATGATCAGGATGTCATCCAGCATGATCTCCCTTTCCCGGCCATCCCGGTCAACCCAGCTTGCCTTGCTTTCAAGCAGGTCGCTCACCAGGGCATGGACCGCGTGTGCCTCTTCCGGGGAGCACGTCTGGTTCCCCTCATGTTTGACCGGCAGATAACGCAGTCCGGCGCCCCTTGTTTGCCCGGGAGAACGGATCATCTGCTTCTCAAGACCCGCTTTCGACCGGAGCTTTCCATCATAGAAAAGCTCGGACGTATACCCGCAGATCTCGGGATGCAGACGCCAGGTCTCTTCGAGAAACAACCCCTTGCTGGAAGCAATGGTCTTTTGGCCATCCAGGATATGGTCGAGCGCTGAACTGCCGGTGCCCTCGGGGTGACTGCCTTGTGTCGGCTGGTCCAGTTGCTGCGGGTCTCCGATCAGCACGACGGTTTGTGCGGCCTGCGAAACCGCCAGTACGTTGGCCAGCGACATCTGGGCGGACTCGTCCACAAACAGGACATCCACGGTCTCGAAGGCATCCTTCCTCGCCCATAGCCAGGCCGTTCCGCCGCCTACGTTCACGCGGTCCCCGAGTTCAGCGATCAGGTGCTCGCTTTTCCTTGCAAAGGAAAGACGGGGCTGCGGCTTTTCTGTCTTGGCGGCCTTGTGACAGCAGTGCAGGGTGACACCGTTTTCGTCTGCGGCCCGAATGGTTGCATCAATCAGGTTTCGGATCACCTTGTGGCTGTTTGCCGTGATTCCGACGGTCTTGCCCAGGCGAACCAGTTCGCAAATCATGCGCGCCCCCGTGTAGGTCTTGCCGGCACCCGGCGGGCCCTGAATCGGGAGAATGCCCCCGGTCAAATGTTCACACAACCGAACGGCGGCATCGACAGTGGTTTCCCTCTTCTTCTGAAGGATTTTCCCTCCTGCCCGTGGTGCCTCTCTCAACAGGAGATCGCGAGCCGCAAGATATTCCCCTTCGCCACGCAGACCGTGTTCGACAACATATTCTCCCAGTCGCATCAGCGAGATTGCCAGCACTTTCGTGTTGACATAGGTGTGGGCGTACAACGCTTGTGGATGTATGGAGGCTCCCTGCCAATGCTTTTCAATCTCAACCATACCCTCCTCAACGGAAATCGAGTGAACCTTGCCGAGCTTGCCGCCGCCCATGACATGGAGGTCCTCGCCGCCTCGGAGTTCTGTTTCCTGAGACGGAAAATGGTAGCGATGGACGGATGCAAGTTCGGTTTCTCCGGTTTCGTCGACAAGTTCAAGGCCGGACAGTCCGGCACGCTCGTCAAACAGGTCTTCGGCTGAAAGCGCAGCCAGCCGGAAATACTCCCACCAGACCGCTTTCTCTTCCCTTCGATGCCAGTCCAGGATATTGGCCAGGATCCATCGGGCCTGTTGTTCTTCGTCCCGGTCTTCCGGGTCAGCGGGAATACCGGCGGTGAGGTTCTCGACCAGGGCGTTGATCGCCTGTAACCAATCGGTGGTCCTTTCATTGGGGGAACCGTCACCCGGTTCCGGACGGGGCACTGCGATGCCTTTTTGGGTCAACCGGTCCCTCAACGATTCCATCCAGTCCCGCAAACCGGCAACAGCACGGCAGTTATCCAGGTTGTTGGCACGGACCGCCGTCTTGATCTCTCCGGTAATGGAGGGAACGTCCTCCAGTTCCAGCTTCCCCTGCAGGGCGATGCGTGCAGCACTGGCATCGGCAAGCGGGGTATCTCGTTTGAAAGCGAAGAAAGGTTCCAGCTGTTTGAGCGAATAGTTCTCGACACTGGCACGGATGGCTTGCCGCGCAATCGGGGTGAGCGCGACGAACAGTCCGGCCCGCAGCATCCGGTCAATTTCCTCTTCCCGGGTTGCGTACCGGCCCATCAGCCGTTTCATGGCTGACGGTTCAAAATGGACATCGTGATAGATATGCAGGCCGGGAGATTGCTCCCATCGCGCCATGACAAAATCGACGAATTTCTCGAAAGACTGTTTTTCCTCAGCACGCGTGAAGGCCCAATGGTGCTGGTAGGCGGCCTCGCCGTTTTCATTGGTGAACAGGTAGCCGAACAGGTATTCCAGGCCATGCTCGCCCACGAAAGGGTCCCCTTCCAAAACGAAAAAGATATCCCCGGCGGCGGGTTCGGGAAGGCGGGTAAAGCCAAAGCCGTGCTCGACCGGAAGCAGCTCGATCCGGCGTTCGCCGCTCGTTCGCGCTTCAACCTGGATGCGGGCCTGTTCGCGGAGCCTGGTGTACGAGTCTGCCGAGCCGTGATTTGGCTTCCATGCCAGTGGCAACGGCATTTCCGACAGGTCCTGCATCGTCGCAATACCGCGTTGTTTCAGTTCATTGATCTGCAACTTCGAAATTCCGGCAACCAGGCAAAGATGATCATCCTCGCGCCGATGCCGGTCACAATGTTCCCGCCAGCGACAGATGTCGCAATGCGGCCGGGGGTCGGGGTACGTCTCCTCCGCCTGGCTGTCGGCCAGCGATTCCTGGAGGGCCCTCTTCACCTTGCGGTAATATGCGGCATAGCTGGCAAAGCGGTATGGCTGCCGCTCATAGCCGGACCAGGGTGCGACGACATGCATGTATTCCGGTTCAATCCCCTGTGTGTTACCGAGCAGGTCGGTGTAAAGACAAAGCTGCAGAATGGTTCCCGACTTCGTTTCCCGGGCGAGCCCTGTTTCGGTGACCTCGTAGGACCAGTCGCCGATGGCGCTTGGTTTATCGACGCGGTGCAGAATGTCCGCTCTCCCGGCCCAGCCATGACCCGAAAGTGCTCCCTGAACGATCACATCCGTGCCTTGTTTCATTGCTGCAAGGGTTTCAGACACCGCCTTTTCTGTGACACCAACCCCGTCAATCCTGATGATTCCAAGCCCGGCTTCCGTTAAATGCCGGATATAGTTTTGTTCGTGAATGGCACCGCGTTTTCTGAACAAATGCAGGCGGCGCGGGAAACGCACTGCAGGGTTGGGAATGAGGCCTTCGGCAACCGCCTGGTCAAGGGAAGAAAGGTGCCTGCAGTTCAAATAGCCGACAATGTCGTTTGCACCCAGTACAAGGGATTCACCAATTTTTCTCATAGGTAGACTTAGAGCAATCCCCGACTCCACTGCTTTCGACCGATATGACTGGAAAATATCCCGGTCCGACCGTTTCGACGCTGGGCATGGGGATGAATGTTCAAGCTTCGAACGGGTTCAGCACGTCCACGTCCAATCCCGCCACATCCGCCACGTTGCGTGTCACGAGGGTCAGGCCGTTGGACTTGGCCGTCGCGGCCAGGAGCGCATCGATGACCGGCACCGGACGGATCGCATTCATTCTGCCCCATTGCTCGGCGACCGCTGTATCGACGGGCAGAACGCGATTGCCGAAGCGTGACATCACGTCGGCAAGCCATGCCTCAAGCGCTTCGGCCCTTTGGGGGTCTCGGCGGCGCACCAGTTCTACACCTTTGCGGATTTCGCCGAGCACCAATGGGCTGAGCCACAAATCGTCCTCGGAGATGCCGTTCCACCACGCCATCACGGCAGGGTCGCTTCGGTCACCCTTTCGCACCTCAGCGATGATATTCGTGTCGATCAGGAAAGTCATAGGGCGGCGTCGCGCCCGAAATCGTGCGGACGTTCAAGATCGATCCCTTCGAGAGGTGCTGAGGCCAGCAACTCCTTGAGTCCACCGAAGTGCGGTGCGGCGATCTTCTCGCGCAAAAGGGCACGCGTCTCGGTCTGGCGTTCGGGATCGGTTAACGCTGTAGCGACATCCCGCACGAGCGCAGCGTCCTCTTTCCGGACCTGGATCTCGACACGTACAAAGCCCTGCCGCTGGCGGCGCTTGCGCCACCGGGTGACGGGAGACGGATCGGTGTTGGCCATGGCATCCTTCATTTCCGGAAATCTTACCGGAAATATGGAAGCGCAGCAATGGGGATCGTCGCGCCCCTCGCCGTTACGTTCCGATGGGTGGCAACCTTCCTCTGGAATAGGTGGCAACCTTCAATGGAATACGCACCATATGCTAGCTGGCCTTTTGCTGTCTCCATCATTTGCGTCACCGCCTGAAGAACCTTGGGTATCCGATGAGTCCCGAAGCCATCCGTCGGGAACTGAATGCCCTGCAGCTCAGTGTCCTGGTGAAGCAAAGCACGCAGGAGAAGTTCGTCCTGCCCAGCCGGGCCACCGCCGAGGCCCGGATGATCTACCGAAGTGCTGGCCTGAAGTAGGACGAAGCGCCTTACCCCCTCACTGCAGCCAGGAAAACCCGGCGTTCCACCCCAGCTTCGTAGAACACGCTGTCTGAAACCGTTTCCGCCTGCCCACCCTGGCAGTGGGCAAACACCGGGGCAAATCGTCCGCATGGGTCCGGGGTTTGTCCACACGGGGCGCGAAACGGCTATCTACGGACGGCCGACCAAGGGGAGTTGACAACATGGATACTACGAAGTTAAGAAAAACATCAAATGTGGTAAAGCGTATTTCAAGCACTAGCAAATGGGAGGCAATCCAGTTCGATATTTTGTTTACATGCGTCGATGAGGACTGATTTTTATGCGGGAAGAGTAATCAATGGTTGCTTAAAAATAATTCGTTTAAAGCGAATTAATTACCTTGAAATGGAGACTAGAATGTGTTCCAATAATTTTACTTGGTGAAAACGGAATGAAGTCGTTAGACCCAAAGTCGGTATTGCCGACTTGTGGAGGGGGAAACTCCTCTTTCGTTTGCCTGCGACAACCGCTGCACCTTATACCCTAGGGATGAGACGGCATCGGGGGCAAAGCAGACCCGCTAACGACTGCGCGGGTCTATTGATATTTGGATTTAGTCGCCTTGGTCCGTTTGGTTACTGGTGACGACATCACTCGCAATTCAGCGAGTGAGCAGTAACCAAAATTTTTAGGAGGTTATATGATCCTATTTTATTCCAAGCCGAGGCGACAGCGATCGAAAAACGGGAAACGATGGCCACCTTGGTTGCGTAATTCCCGCCTGCTGAAATCGGTAATTTTTATTGCCATAACCTTATATCGCCTTTGGCGATATTGGAACCGTCTGTTCGGTGATGATGACAGCTAGATCGCTTTCCCAATATTAAATTAAAATTGCGGATATTGGAGAAACCACCTTGATAGCCGAAGCTTTGCGACTCATTAGGGTCTTCCACGACATGAAGCAAAATGAATTGGCTGATCGTCTTGGAGTATCGAAATCTCATCTGTCCGAAATTGAAAATGGAAAAAAACAACCCACACTGCAACTTATGGAGCGCTACTCGTACGAATTCAGGATACCCGTTTCATCTATTTTGTTTTTCTCAGAGAAATTGGATAAGCCAGCGGATTTGTCCATTTCCGCAAATCGAACACGGGGGATCATCGCACGTAAAGTGATCACCTTTCTCCAGTTGGTAGAAACTCGTACGGCTAATTTCGATGAAACATAACAAACAATACGCAGAACACAATAGCCCGTTCTTTCGGCTGAGGTCTCGCAAAAAGCTTGCTGAATTACTTTTCAGCAAGATAAGAACACTTGAAAATCTCGCACGAGAGGAAAACCTTTACCATCAGTTCCAAAAAGCGAAAAAGGATGGCGATTCCCGTTTGATCAGTGCCCCTCGGGAGGATTTGAAGAGGGTACAAAAACGAATTGCCACCCTACTCCAACGGATAGCACCTCCCGAATACCTATACGCCCCGGTCCGGGGGCGGTCCTACGTTGACAATGCAAACGCCCATAGAAGAAATAAATGTTTTCGATTGCTTGACATCGAGGAGTTTTTCCCCAACTGCACGGCTAATAAAGTGATTTGGTTCTTCCGCAAACGAATGGAATGTTCACGTGATGTATCTGCCATCATGAGAGGGCTTGTAACACACAACGGGTCTCTTCCCCAAGGTAGTCCTTGTAGTCCGATTCTTGCCTATCTATCTTATGTTGATATGTGGGAGGAAATAGATCAGATAGTGAAGGAGATACATTGTACACTGAGTGTTTATGCAGATGACATTACGATTTCAGGAGATTTCATTCCTGAAAGAGCGATATGGGAAATTAAAAAGGTGCTGAGGAAAAATGGCCATCTTTACAGTGTACATAAAGAACGCCGTAAGTTAAGAATTGCAGAGATTACTGGTGTCATATTACGTCCAGATGGACTTCATGCCCCCAATAGACAACACAAAAAACTGCACGACCTTCGTCTCCTGCTGAGTAAAACGAATTCTGTAGAGGAAAAGGTTCGTTTGGGTGCGCAATTAATTGGTCGTCAATCACAATTCGAGCAGATATTTTCCAGGAATTCGTGAGAATAATCTCTGAAAAAGGAAACGCCCCACTGGGACCTGCTCGCTTGGCACAAAGTACGCTGGGTCATTGAGGAATTTTTTTTCGGATTCTCAAGGTAGGCACTCGGATTGAGGAACGAAGGCTCAATCACGCTAACCCGACTTCTGTGATTGCAGAAAAAATTATCTATCACGAAATAGTGAGGGAAACGACGTATGAGACATATTTCCCCTTCAGTTCAAGAAACAGCTTTTAACTGTCCGCATTGTGATGTCCTTGCAAGCCAGCAATGGTTTCGGTTGTATGCTGAAAAGCACCCGGAAAAATTCCCTCTTCCAATCTTTAAGCCGTTTTCTTTCGACCACATTGAGGATGTCGATAAGCAGAAAAAGTTATCACTAATTTCAACCAGAATGAATGAAAAGCAGCCATTCCTAAATCTATCATTTGAGAGCATTCTGGATAACAAACATGCATGGTTGAATACAGTTCTTCACAACGCGTTTGTTTCGCGCTGTTTCAACTGTAAAAAAGAATCAGTTTGGATTTGCGACAAGCTAGTCTATCCACAACGTGGCAAGGCTCCACCTGCAAATCCTGACTTACCGGATGATATACGCCGAGACTACGACGAAGCCAGTAGCATCCTTGATCTGTCTCCAAGAGGTGCCGCCGCGTTGATGCGCCTATCCATTCAAAAGCTTTGCAAGGAACTCGGACAACCCGGAAAAGAACTTAACGACGATATAGGTGCGTTGGTTGCAAAGGGGCTTAATGAGATAGTTCAACAGGCCCTTGATACAGTGCGTGTGATTGGAAACAACGCAGTCCATCCTGGACAGATTGATCTTCATGATGACCGAGCGACGGCGGAAAGTTTGTTCCGTTTGTTAAACCTGATTGCTGAGAAAATGATTTCGGAACCGAAGCATGTTAGAGAAGCTTATGCGAAACTGCCTGAGGAGGCACGCAAAGCAATCAAAAAACGCGATGCCAATAGTGGTAGCAATCAAAACACAAGAGTCGATCGGAAAAACTAATTACCAGACAAACAAGTTTGTTTATTTATGTGTATTTCAGACGAAAGTGACCACCCGACAATGATGGGGTAACGGAGTAACGCAACGCGGATAACCATCAACCGGCATGGCGGGCTTTTAACTTTTCATCAGATCGTCATGCCTTGTGTTTTTTTTCATCAATTTGAAGAGTAACTGCGGATTTCGCTCAAGGTTGCCGCCCAAACAACACCCTCTTCGAATCATAATACATCATACAAGACCCGCGTCGCTACGCTCCGATGAGTGGCAACCTTGAGCGAGACACGCATATTGCCATCGATTCAGTGGTTATGGCAATTCACCCGGCACTTGTGTAGACTGGTTTTCCCGGTTCTCTCCGCAAACGTCAATTGAAGTCGATGTTCGAATTACTTCAGGCCGGTGGTTTACTGATCTGGCCCATCCTGCTGTGTTCCATCCTTGCATTGGCAATCATCATCGAGAGAATCTTTGCGCTGAAGCGCAGACAGGTTTCCCCGCCGGGATTGACCGAAAGCGTCGGCAAACTGCTGATGCGGGGAGGAATCAGCCCAGGGGCCATCATTGAAATAGAAGGGAATTCCCCGCTGGGTCGTGTCCTGGCGGCCGGATTGAAAATTTCCAACCAGCATCGCGTGGTGATCAAGGAAACCATGGAAGAGGCGGGCCGCCATGAGATCCACGAACTGGAAAAACATCTGCAGACACTGGGTACCATTGCCGCGATTACCCCGCTGCTGGGCTTGCTGGGGACGGTGATCGGGATGATCAAGGTGTTTTCTGCGATTACGATATTCGGTGTGGGGGACCCCCAGGCCCTTGCAGAGGGGATATCCGAAGCGCTGGTCACGACCGCGGCCGGATTATCGGTTGGCATCCCGAGTTTGATGTTCCACCGGTATTTCCGGGGCAAGATCAATGAACTGGCGGTGGATATGGAGCAGCAGGCGGTGAAGTTCATGAGAATCCTGCAACAGCAGGACCCGGTCCAGGACGAACCATGAATTTTCGGGCAAACCCTTCAGAAGGGGTCGAAATCAACCTGGCGCCGCTGATTGATGTGGTTTTCCTGTTGCTGATCTTCTTTATGGTCACCACCACATTTTCCAAGGAATCCCAGATCAGGGTGCAGCTGCCGGAGGCCACCTCCGCGGAAAACCCCGGTGTGGCTGAAAATGTCCTGGTTATCCAGGTCAACAAACGGGGCGAATATGCGGTCCAGGGGACAAAGGACGATGAACCGCAGCAACTGGTCAACCAGCGCCTGGAAACCCTGCGTCAGGCCCTGGAGCAGTCCGCGGGAAACCTGGCCGATCCCATGGTGCTCATTCGTGCCGACCGGCTAGCTCCCCATGAGTCGGTGGTCAGGGCCATGGATGCCGCCCGGCTCCTGGGGTTTTTCCAGATGACAATTTCCACCGCCAACACCGAATAACCGGCCCGCATCACCGGTCGGGGCCGCGCTATTCCACGGTCACGGATTTCGCCAGGTTTCGGGGCTTGTCAATATCCGTGCCCTTGATCAGGCCGACATGATAGGCGAGCATCTGCAACGGGATGGCAAAGATAATCGGGGCAATGGAGCTGTCGACCGGGGCCACGTGAATGACCTGCAGGTTTTCCTGGTCATAAATTCTTGCATGGGGGTCGGCAAATACGATCAGTTTCCCTCCCCGGGCCCGGACTTCTTCAATATTTCCTTTCAGCTTGTTCAGCAACCGGTCATTGGGTGCGACGGAGATTACGGGCATTTCGTTGTCCACCAGTGCCAGCGGGCCGTGCTTGAGTTCGCCGGCAGGATACGCTTCAGCGTGAATGTAGGAAATCTCCTTGAGCTTCAGTGCGCCCTCGAGGGCGATGGGATAGTGGGCACCCCGACCCAAAAACAGGGCATGGTGTTTGTCAGAGAACTGCCCGGCGATCTCCATGATGGCGGGTTCCAGCGTCAAGGCCGCCTCCACTTTCGCAGGGAGCTCCCGCAGCTCCTTGATGAGCCGGGCCTCATCGGTTTCGGTCATCCCGAACCGTCGTCCCAGGGCAATCACCAGGAGCCGCAATGCCGTCAGCTGCGTGGTAAACGCCTTGGTCGATGCGACGCCGATTTCCGGCCCGGCGTGGGTCATCAGTACCAGGTCGGATTCCCGGACCAGCGAACTTTCCGGGACATTGCAGATCGTCAGGCTGTTCATGTAGCCGAGTTCCCTGGTCAGGGCCAGTGCCGACAGCGTGTCAATGGTTTCGCCCGACTGTGACAGGGTCACGGTCAGGCAGCCATCCGGAACCGCGTGGTGCCGCGAGTGGAACTCGCTGGCGATCTCGACCTGGCAGGGGACGCCGAATTCCTCGAACCAGTGCCGTGCGACCAGGCCGGCATAGTAACTGGTGCCGCAGGCAATGATCTGGATGGATCTTGTCTCGTCAAAAATGGCCGCTGCACCGGCACCAAAACACTCTTCGAGCAACCGGGTGCCGGTAATGCGGTTGTCCAGGGTATTGGCAATGGCCGCCCCCTGTTCGTGGATTTCCTTGGCCATGTAGTGCCGGTGTTCTCCGAGCGCGATGGCCTCTGCCGTCAGGCGGCTGGTCTTCCTGTCCCGGAACTGGGGCCGGCCGGATTGATCCACGATGGCAATGTTCCCGTCGTGGATGTCAACAATATCGCCATTTTCAAGAATGAAAAAATCCCGGGTGACGGAGATCAATGCCGACATATCCGAAGCGATGTAGGATTCTCCCTCGCCGATCCCCACCACCAGCGGGGAGCCCCGCCTCGCCCCGACCAGGCGGTTCGGTTCATTCGTGCTGACCACGCCGATCGCGTATGCCCCTTCCAGCACCGCAACCGTTTCCATGACCGCGGCCAGCAGGTCCAGTCCGCGGTCGATGTGCTGCTGTATCTCGTTGACGATGACTTCCGTGTCGGTTTCCGATGCAAATTCGATGCCGTTTCTTCTCTGCGCCTGCCGGAGCATCTCATGGTTTTCAATGATGCCGTTGCACACCAGGGCCAGGTTCTGGCCGCTCATATGCGGGTGCGCGTTGATTTCTGTCGGCGGTCCATGGGTTGCCCACCGGGTATGCGCGATCCCCGTGGTACCGGGCATTGCACCGGAACAGGACAACGCTTTTTCCAGCTCCGCAATCTTGCCGGCACTTCGCGTCCTCGATATCTGGTTCCGGTCATTGATGACGGCGATTCCTGCCGAGTCATACCCGCGATATTCCAGCCGTTTCAATCCATCCAGCAACAGTGGCAGGACATCCGATTTGGCGACCGCTCCGACGATTCCGCACATGGCTATTGACCTTTCTTGTTGTGGGGTTTCCACTGCTCTTTGCTTCGTTGGGGAACCCGGCTGAGTGCCAGGCTGTCTTCCCCGACATTGCGGGTAATGGTCGAACCGGCCCCGATGGTCGCGCCATCGCCGATGATGACCGGGGCGATGAGCTGGCTGCCCGAACCAATGAACGCATGGTTGCCGATAGTGGTCGGATGCTTGTGGGTGCCGTCATAGTTGCAGGTCACGACGCCCGCTCCGATATTGGTCCCGCTGCCAATTTCACTGTCCCCGATGTAGCTCAGATGGCTGACCTTGGATCCGTCCCCGATGCGGCTTTTCTTGACTTCGACGAAATTGCCGATCCTGACACGGTCGCCCAGCACCGTATCCGGCCGTATCCTTGCAAATGGGCCGATTACACACTTTTTCCCAACCGTGGCAGAATCGATGACGCTGTTTGCTTCGATGACACAACCGTCGCCGATTGTGGAATGCCGTATCACGGTATTGGGCCCGATACGCACGCCGTCTCTGACCACCACCTTTCCTTCCAGAACAACATTCACATCAACGATGCAGTCGCTGCCGAACTGACCGTCTCCCCGGAGATCAAACCGGCTCGAATCCATGATCGTCACCCCCTGGGACATCAGTTTTCCTGCCAGGCGCGCCTGGTAGATGCGTTCCGCCCTTTCAAGGTCGTTTTTGCTGTTGATCCCCTGGATTTCAAGAATATCCGGTGCCGGAATACCGTGTACCGGGACTCCCTCATTGACCGCACAGGCAATGATGTCCGTGAGATAGAACTCCTTGCTCGCATTCTGGTCATCCAGCAACGGCAGCCAGTCTGCCAGGCAGGCCGCCCCGGTGCTCATGCAGTTGGTATTGGTTTCCGAGATTGATTTTTCCGACTCGCTCGCATCTTTGTGTTCAACAATGCGAATGATGTTGCCATCGCCGTCGCGAAGGACCCTCCCCATACCGGACGGGTCCGGAAGGTTCGCGGTCAGGAGATTCAGGGTGTTCCCCGGGCGGCATACCGCACGGATCGTCTCGGCTTCCAGCAAGGGGGTATCCCCATTCAGGATCAGGACCGTTGAGCTCCTGTCGATGGCCGGAATGGCCTGCAGAACCGCATGACCGGTGCCTTTTTGCTCGGTTTGTTCAACCCAGTTGATCAGAGACTCCTTTTTGTCCCCGGGGTATTCGTTTTCGATGTTTTCGATGACGTGGCCCTTTCCGTGACCGACGACAATGTGGACCCGGTCCGGGCGGATGCGATGGACGGTATCGAGCAGGTGATGAAGCATGGGCCTCCCGCCTAGCGGATGGAGCACCTTGGGCAGCGTGGAATGCATCCGCTTGCCCATTCCTGCGGCCAGAATGATTACCTCAACGGTCATGATGCAGTCAGGGTCGGCAATGTATTCCCACAATGTGTCCCGGAGGGAGGGGATTCACGGTCATTCAATGCTCTAAATTGCTGGCCCACACCGAAATACTATCAATTCCGCTCTAAAACAGTCATACTGAATGGTTTACATCCGAATCAGGCGTTAATATCCAATACGGTTGATTTTACATGGCTTCACTGGAGTTGCACGAAAAAATGGTACTTGATGGCCTTGAAAAAATAAAGGATGAAATCCCTTTCGAAAGCCCGGTCAACCCGGTTGAGCTGAGCCTGGACAGTGAGATCCAGTTCCATTGCCACAAGGGAGTTTCCTGTTTCAATGAATGTTGCCGGAATATCGACATTACCCTGACTCCGTACGATATTCTGAGACTGAAACGCCGGTTCGGCATGTCGTCATCCGAGTGGGTCAACCAGTTCACGCTTCCATATCCCATGGATGCACACGAGATGCCGGGCCTGAAACTGGCAACCCGTTCGGGAACCACGGCGTGTGTGTTTCTGCGGGAAGAAGGATGCAGTGTCTATGAGGACCGTCCAGCCGCCTGCCGGCTGTATGCCATGGGCTCCATGGGCGTACGCAAACAGGGCAGCGCAGAAGTGGAAGAGCTTTATTTCATGGTGAAGGAGGAGCACTGCAAGGGCCATGAAGAACCCAGGAAGCTGACGGTCCAGGCGTATCTCGAGGAACAGGGATTGCTGGAGTACCAGGAATTCAATCGAAACTGGCGGGATATCGTGCTGAAAAAGCGCTCATCCGGCCCGACGGTGGGGAAACCATCCCCGCGTTCCATGCAATTGTTCGATATGTGCAGTTATGACATCGACAGTTTCAGGAAATTTGTCAACAGTCCCGGGTTTACAGAAGTGTTCGATCTTGAAGATGAGGAAAAGAAGGGATTGAATGAAGACGAGGACAGGCTGTTCCAGTTTTCCTGTCGTTTTCTCAAACAGGTGCTCTACGGAGAGCAGTCCATTGCGGTCCGGCCCGATGCACGGGACCGCAGGATGCAACGCAGGAAACCATCCGGCGCGGCAACGGAAAGCGGCGGCCCTGATCAAGGATGATGTTCCCGGGCTGCTCCGGGTATGAGGTTGCGGTACTGAACCGTGCCCTGTGACGGCCCGGAATCTTGGCAGGCCGATAATTGAAGAGGGCAGAAATACTGAAGCCACCCGGAGGTGGCTTCGCACCCAGCCACCGAAGCACCTGGGGGGGTTGCACCAATTATCGACTCCCAGCAAGCACTTGTCAACACACTTTATGGAGGCTGTCAC
The DNA here is from genome assembly GCA_011523765.1 of Gammaproteobacteria bacterium. Lineage (GTDB taxonomy): Bacteria > Pseudomonadota > Gammaproteobacteria > Arenicellales > Poriferihabitantaceae > WTGA01. Next base: position 48 of record WTGA01000093.1, on the reverse strand, counting down.
GAGCAAATGATCTGTCCTAATAATTAACACGTGACCTGTCCGGATTTA
>WTGA01000156.1 GCA_011523765.1 Gammaproteobacteria bacterium | reverse complement strand
ACCATGCCAACAGGCTTCTGAATAACCCGGGAAGTTGCCCCTATTACTTTATTTCGAGTCTTTTTGTTTGAAGTCTCGGCATCCAGAAGCAGTGCAGTTGATAGATGATGCAAATAACCCGGCCGAATAGTGTCCTCAGCATCAATCAGTACCGATGTTTCTTCGGGAATTGTTGTCTTGAATTTGGTTTTCTGAGTTTTGATCGTCAACTCGTGTTTGAAAATCGCAGACGTGTCAGGTTTCCTCCCAAGAAAGATGCCTGCACCATCCTTGGTTCCTTTATGGACCAATGCCTCAATATTATTGACGCCAAAGCATCGACAGATTTCATTGCGGAGCGTATTGCCATCAAATTTAAATCCAGATTGAATTTCATTCACTGCCAAATCGGGCAGAGCAACATATTCTGTATTTGACCGCTTTTGACGGTGTTCCGAAAACTGTTCAGCCCATCCGGCAAGTTCCGCGATGGTTTCCGCGGACTGTTTCCGCTCCTTCATTCGGGGACCTCGAAAAAAACCGATGTGATCTTTCTTCGTCGATCCGCCAAAATACTGATGTAACGCATAGATCAATATCGCCATATAGGATTTGCCGGTATTACTTGGTCCGACGGACACCGTGAGCGGACGCAAATCGACTCTGGCATTGATGATCGGCCCGAAATTCGTTACCTGGAGTTCAAGAGATCCTTGTGTGGATAAACCATTCATATCTTCACTTTTGGAATAATTTGGGTTCAGTTTGGCGATCTGACCTTTTGCCAAAGTTGATTATAGCCATAAAGAAGAAACAGATTTGAGGACACTAGAAAAAAGAAGAGACCGGTTCTAAAACAATTTGAATGAACCATGATATTTGGGATGGTGTGTGCGAAATCATCTCAACCCTTCAACAATCCCAACAGTTTTCACACTTACCTGCACGATTCTCCGGATCGCAGTGACAAGATCTCTGGGGTCGTCGAACATTCATTGGGGTCGTTGAGGATGCCGCTGCGTTTGTCCGTACTGATTTTGTAGCGGTCAATAAACCATCCAAGCGGGGTTCGTCCATTGACTTCGTAACGATGCGCTTCGGGTGGGATGCCTTGCAAGTGAATATGCTCGTTGATGATCAGTTCCGATTTTTCTGCATTGGCATAGGCATACTTCATCGCCTTGTGTCCAAGCCGGTAATGTGCGGGGTCAGATGTCCCGGGAGGGGTACAGACCACTTTCAGTGGATATTCGGGGCCGGTTTCATGCCTCAGATGGATTGCCGCAAGCTGTGCTCCGGCTGTTGCGAAGGCATGAAAATCTTCCGCCATCGGGACCCGCGGGATATCCTTGCTCAGATCGTTGGCAAACCGCTTCCGGTAGTCCGGTTCGTGCAGGATGCCGTAAATGTAACCCCGCCTCCCTGTCGATCAAAATCATCTCGGAGACCATTTCGGAGGGGTGCCAAGGTCCCATGGTCAGCCTGTTGTCTTGAAATATTCTATTTCGTGGTGGAGAACCGCCGCTACCTGCCACTCCTGCACCTCGGGATACCATTCCAGAAACTGTTTCACAGTGGCTCCGTTCTCCAGGTTTTCGAAGAGAGCGTATACCGGAATCCTGGTTCCGGTGAAAGCCCAGGCTCCGCTGATCATGCGAGGGTTGCGTTCCAGTGCCGGGCACTTGTACCAATCAGTCATGAGGTCATCTCCAATTCGGTCGTTGGTTCTTCCGCCCACAGGGTTGTGACCTGTACACAGTTGACTCGTATTGCGATTCAGCGTCAGTTTGATTTTTTCTTTTTATCGGTCTGCATTCCCGGTAGTAGATGACTGACAAGAGCGAGAACCGCGTCCTGTCAGGATCGAAGGTCGGAAATCCGAGATGGAGGAATTCAGGTCACAGACCAAGGCCTTGATGAAAGACGTGGGCGACCTTGAAGGTCAGGAGGTCGGAACTGCGCTCCGGCGTTGAGGTCGGCCTCGCCAATGTCCGGACGGAGGCAGGCAACCCAGCTTCCCATCCCGACCTGGATTGTCGGCGGCCGACCAGGCTTTCACTCGATTACACTCCCTGCATCCAACAGCAATTGCCCCATTTAAGCTACCGGTCACAGCCCATCCAGTGCCTGCTTGAGGTCAATGATCAGGTCATCGGCTGATTCCAGCCCGGCGGACAACCGAACGAGTCCATCCGTGATCCCGGCGGCCATCCGTTCTTCACGCGGCATGTCCGCATGGGTCATGGTCACGGAATGCGTCACCAGGGATTCAACGGAACCGAGATTCTCGGCCAGGCTCCACAACCGCAGGGTATCCATCAGTTTTTTGCCGGATTCCACTCCCCCCTTGACCTCAAACCAGAGCATGGAGCCATGACCGCTTGCCTGCCGGTCTGCCAATTCTTTTTGCGGGAATGAATCCAGGCCCGGATAGGCCACCCGTTTCACCATGGAGTGGGTCTCCAGGAACTCAGCCACCTTGCGGGCATTTGCGGATTGTGCTTCGATCCGGGTGCTCATGGTTTTGCATCCCTGCAGCGTATAGAATGCGACCTGCGGGGACATGTTGGAACCCAGGCAGTTGCGTACAAATTTGATGTCTTCCAGCATCTGTTCATCCTTCGCCGTAATGGACCCGCCTACGGACACATTGTGTCCTTCCATGAACTTGGTGGTACTGTGGAGGGAAACATCGGCACCGAGTTCCAGGGGCCGCTGGTAGTAGGGGGTCAGGAAGGTATTGTCGACCACATGAGGGATTTCACGTGCCTGGGCAATTTCGGAAACTGCGGCGATGTCGGTCAGCTTCAGGGTCGGATTTGCCGGGGTTTCCGTAAAAATCAGCCTGGTGTTGTCCTGGATGGCCTCCTTGACATTTTCGGCATTCGAGGTGTCGACAAAGCTGTATTCAACACCAAATCTGGAGAGCACCTTGGTTGACAGTCGGTGCGTACCACCATACACCACGTCGGACAGCACGGCATGTTCACCGGCATTGAGCAGTGCCATCATGGTTGCACTGGTAGCCGCCATGCCGGTCGCAAAGCAGGCACTTCCTGCACCACCTTCGAGAGCGGTAATACGGTCTTCCAGGGCCGTGACCGTCGGGTTGCCTGAGCGGCTGTAGGAATACCCCTTTTCCATGTACTTGTCGACGGATTCCTGAACATACGTTGTGGATTGGTAAATGGGCGTAAGGATTGCGCCGGTTACCGGGTCGGGTCGTACACCAGCATGGACTTCTCTGGTTTTGAAATCGGGTTGTCGATCATCGTTCATGGTGTTTCCTGAAAATGTAGGGAGTTAAGAAATGGGGCTGATTCCCGCACCGCTGATTATCGAGATTTAAAGCAAAAGCTGGAAATACCTATTTAGAGATATGATCAGGGTCCTGCCGGCAGTACCGGGTCAGCGGATTTTCCCCGGTTGGTCGTCGCGTGCGCCGGCCATGGGTGAAAAACCGAACCGTCCGGTTCCCCATCTGGCCCGGTGTTCGAATGCTCCGGATTGCTGTCGATGCATACCGGAGTTGGCTGCATCGGGGAGGGTTGGATGG
>WTGA01000020.1 GCA_011523765.1 Gammaproteobacteria bacterium | reverse complement strand
AATCCGGACACATCATGTGCTAATTATGCGGACAACTTGATTTGCTCGCGACAGTAACACCCGGAAAAGTTGAAAGACTCCCATCAATGGCATATTATCGGGGTTACAGGAGTGTTTCGGGATGTGCCGCACCTGCATGGTCTTCCCTGCAGGGTGTATTCCACAAGGCGGAGCTTTCGAAAAAATTCTGTAACAATAGTTTAGGATAATGCAATTAACTACTCAACAATCTGGAGAATCCCCATGATCCAATCAGCGGAGCAAATGCAATCCCAATTGATCAATAAATCCGTTCAGGATGCGGATTTTCGAAACCGGCTGATTTCAGACCCCAAGAGTACGATCGGCCAGGAATTCGGAATCGACATTCCTGATAACATGGAGATACAGGTGCATGAAAGCGATTTGCAAACGGTGCACATTGCACTGCCGCCTCAACCGGAATTGACGGAAGAACAACTGGAAGCGGTTTCTGCCGGTCTTTGTTGCTGCGGAATCTAGGCAACGCATACGCCTCCCCGCCACGGATTGCGGAAAGCCGGTAGGGACCACCCTTTACTGGCGGGGTTCCCTGCGGGACCCCGTCTCCCGGGCGGATGGTTGGAACCGCCGTGAATGGTGATTTCAGCGATGCCCCCCCCTACCGAAACCGACCGGTCGTCCTTTGAATCCCGGTTTGCAGGATGGGTCGTTCGTTTCCGCTGGCCCATCCTCTTCGCGTCCCTGATTGCGGTCGGAATCATCGGGAGCGGTAGCCGGTTCCTGACACTTTCCACGGACTACCGCATTTTCTTCGATCAGGACAATCCGCAACTTCTGGCCCTCCAGTCTCTGGAAGACACGTATGGAAAGAGTGACCACCTGATCTTCATTGTCGCCCCGGAGGATGGGGATGCCCTGTCCGAACAGGCCCTGACGGCGACTTCGTGGATTACCGAACAGGCCTGGCAAACCCCCTATTCAGTCCGGGTGGACTCCATCACGAACTTTCCGCATACCACCGCAGACGATGAGACCCTCGTGGTCTCGGAACTGATTGATCCGACCATGTTCGGGAACGCGGAAAAACGCTCCGAAGTCCGCACCATTGCCCTGGCCGACCCCAGAGTGGCCAATAAAATGCTGGCCCGTGATGGAAGCGTAACCACCGTCCAGACTACACTGGCCTTGCCGGAAGAGGGCCAGGAAACCAGCATTCCCGAGGTGGTCGCTTTCGCACAAAAACTCGTCGCCGAAGCAGAAAACAGGTTTCCGGGAGTGGACCTGCGCCTGGTCGGAACCGTGATGATCAATCACGAATTCACGAAAGCAGCCATCTCCAGCCAGCAGGTCTTCCTGCCGGTGAGCCTGGCCGTGATGGCACTGATTCTGGCGGTATTGACGCGCAGTCTGGTGGGGGTGGGGGCCACCGGGCTCGTCATGATCCTTTCGGTTGTGGTGTCTTTGGGGATGGGAGGCTGGACCGGTTTGCCGTTTTCGCCGCCGGTTGCGCCGGCACCCACGATCGTGCTGATGGTGGTTGTCGCCAATTGTGTACACATCCTGGTCACCCTGCAACAACGTCTTCAGGCGGGGGACCCGCAGTCTGCGGCAATCATGGAATCCATCCGGGTGAACCTCTATCCGGTCTTCATTGCAAGCCTGACCACAGCATTCGGGTTCCTGACAATGAATTTCGCCGAAGTACCCCCGCATCGGCATCTGGGAAACTATGTTGCATTTGGCATCGCCGCGTCGTTCGTCCTGTCGGTCACGTTTCTGCCGGCCCTGCTTTCCCTGCTGCCCATGCGGGTTCCGGCAAACCTCCGGAACCATGCCCCGATCATGGCCCAAGTGTCACGATTCGTCCTCCGGTACCAGAAGACCCTGCTGTATGGATCAGTCGCCATCGTGGCTGTGCTCGCAACGGCCATCCCGCGCAATGAAATGAACGAGGTGCTGGCCCACTTCTTCGATGAGAGCGTCGAATTCCGGCAGGACCTCGACTTTCTGGACAGGCACCTTGGCGGGAATACCGTTCTGGAATATTCCCTGCAATCGTCGGGGGAGGTGACCGAGCCCGGTTTCCTGGAAGAAGTGTCCGCGTTTGCCGACTGGTATCGCCAACAACCGGAAGTACAGCATGTGGCCACGGTGACCGACACCTTCCGGCAGATCAACCGGAGCATGAACGGAGACGCTGCGGAAGAATACCGGCTCCCTGAAAGCGCCGAACTGGCTTCGCAATACCTGTTCCTGTATGAAATCTCACTCCCCCGGGGACTGGACATCGACCATCAGGTCAGTTTCGACAAAACCTCCACACGCCTGACCGTGACCGCCAAGACGCTTTCTTCCCGGGATGTCCTGACACTCGATCAGCGATCCAGGGAATGGCTGAGCCGAAACACGGAACATGTGGTCAGCGCACAGGCATCCGGGCCGACCTTGCTGTTCGCGCACATCAGCCAGCGCAACACCCGGTCGATGCTGCTTGGAACCGCAATCGTGTTGCTGGTCATCTCGGCGATGCTGATCGTGGCCTTCCGTTCCATCCGCCTGGGCCTGGTGAGCCTCGTGCCCAATTTCGCTCCGGCAGTGATCGGGTTTGGAATCTGGGGGCTGACCGTGGGGGAGGTCGGCTCATCCCTGTCCGTGGTCGTGGCCATGACCATCGGAATCGTCGTGGATGATACCGTCCACTTTATCGGGAAATACCGGCGTGCGCGGCACGAACTCGGGCATTCCCCCGAAGAGGCCATCCGGTATTCCATCCAGACAGTCGGGCGGGCGATCTTCACGACGACGGCCGTACTGGTGCTGGGGTTTCTGGTTCTGCTGTTTTCCCCGTTCGTTCCCACTGCCCAAGTGGGTCTGCTCACCGCCCTGATCATCGGCTTCGCACTGGTCTGCGACCTCCTGCTTCTCCCCCCCCTCCTGCTGGGGGTGGAACGTTTCCTCGCCCCCCCCGGAGACCCGGATCAGGGCGGCTGCCGGCACACCGTACCTGAAAGTGCGGGCGGAGTGTTGAACCGGCCCGGGGTATGAAATAGAATTTCATCATGAATTCTGTGGCCGCCATCACCAAGCAGAAGATTGCGCCGTCCTTTCGCAACGCGGTTCCCCACTTTCTTCCCGTCACGGTCTTTCCGCTCATTTTTTTAGCGGCCGCATACGGCGGCTGGTGGATTGCCGCCCCGCTTGTCTTTTTCATGACCGTCGGCCCCCTGGACCTTGCACTGGGCGAGGACGGGCGGAACATGGATATCAAGGAGACCCGGGAACACCCCCTGTTCTGGTACATCCTGCCTGTGTGGGCATGGGCGTTGCTCTGGCCAGCGGCATTTGTGTTCACGCTCTGGCAGATATTCCTGGTCGGACACCTGGATTTATGGGAAGAAATTCTGCTGGCATTCGTGTTGGCAGTGGAAGGCCAGGGCGTGTTCATCATCGGGCATGAACTGATTCACCGCCGCACATCGTGGGAGCGGTACGTTGGGGAATTCCTGCTGGCTTCCGTTTCCTATCCGCATTATTCCACCGAGCATTTCTATGTCCACCATGCCCACGTGGGGACACCCAAGGACGCCGGCTCCGCCCGGAAAGGACAGAGTTTTTGGAACTATTTCCCCCGTGAGCTGGCCAGCAACCTTCGCGGTGCCTGGGCTGTGGAGCGAAACCGGATGGCCCGGCGCCAGTTGCCGGCCTGGCATTTCAGCAATCTCTTCTGGCGCTATGGCCTGGAAACCGCTGCCTGGTATCTGTTTATCTACTGGGCAGGCGGTGCAGTGGCCGTCCTGATCTTCATGGTCCTGTGCCTTGGAATCGTGTTCTCAATGAAGATCAGCAATTATATCCAGCATTACGGGCTTCGCAGGATACAACTGCCCAACGGCCGGTTCGAACGGGTGCTTCCCCGGCATTCATGGGGGGCGGATTACCAGTACAGCAACTGGATGTTTTTCAACATGCAGCGCCACCCGGACCACCATGTCGCGGCAGGACGGCGCTATCCGCTATTGCAGCACTATGGAACCGATGAATCCCCTCTGCTGCCGGGAAGCTACGGCACGATGTTCAACCTGGCCCTGCGTCCCAGGCGCTGGTTCGAGAAGATGGACCCCCTGGTGGACGCATGGCGTGAGCACTTCTACCCGGAAATCAAGGACTGGAGTGCCTACGACAGCCCGGTTTCCGAGATGTGCCCGAAGGACTTTTCCACGATTGCCGAGGTTTACGCGACGGCCCCCCGTCTGGCCCGGGCCATCGAACGGGACCCGGCACTGCTCGACCAGCTGCAGGACAAGGAGTTTACGGACCTGGAAATCCCCCCGGGGTTCGGGCCAGACCCGGATTTTGAACGGACTGCCCGCCAGGGCCTGGCACGGGTCTACTGGACCTATGAACTGGGGGTGGTGGAAATGCAGGACCAGATCGCGGAAATTCCGGTGAAGGATGCCGCGGATGCCGCGGAGACAGTCCGGAACTGGTCGAACGGCAAGGTGTTCCAGATCGGCATGCATACCTTGCGCGGCAATTTGAAACCGGTAGAGGCCGGGATTGCCTTGGCGAATGTTGCCGAATCCTCGATCAACGCTATTCTCCGCGCGGTGGTGGAGGACGTTGCGGAACGCGGCCAGCTCCCGGACCGGGGGGGGGTGGCTGCAATCGTTCTGGGTGACCTGGCGAGCCGGGAAATGGTGCCCCGGACCCCGCTGGACATCCTGTTCGTGCACGACAGCGGCCCCTCCGACGCATTGTACCGGACCCTGTGCGGCCGCTTCCAGCAGATGCTGCACACGCTGACCCGCAACAGCCTGCTGTTCGAACCGTCTGAAGGGGGGAAGGTCCCCCGCGACATTTATGCCATGGAGGATTTCGTGCAACACTTTCAGTCCGCCCCGCCCGAGGAAATACTGAAGCTGACCCGGTCGCGACGGATTTTCACCTGCGGAGAGACCGGGGCCGGCCAACGCTTCGAGGATGCGCGACGTGCCGTCCTCTTCCGGGATTCGACCCGCAAGGCGCTCCTCCAGCTGCTGCGGGCCGGAACCGGAAATGCACCGGAAGCAGGATGCCCCCTGACCGCTGAGATTCGGCAGGGGCTGCAAGAAATCGAGCGCACCGTACAACTTCTGCACTGGACGGGTCCCGGGGCAATACCGGAGAACCGGTCCCCCGACCCGGCGATTTCCCTGCTCGAAGCAGGAGGAGACCCGGACAGGCTGCCCCCTGCCCTCGCGAAACAGCTTGCCAGTGCAGCGATGATGTGGCGGAACCTGCAGGGCATTCAGCACCTCATCATGGAAAACGGGACGCCCATCGACTCCTTGCCGGACCCGGTCAAAAGCGCGATGGCCCGGTCCTGCGACCAGGCCGACTTCGAACAGTTGACCACGGCGGTCCGCGATGCCGCTGCCATCACCAGAACGGGCCTGGAGACCATGCTCCGGGCCGGAACCCCATGACCCAGCTTCCGCCCGATCATTCGTATGCGGGCCATGAGCCGCCGTGCCGGCCATTTTGGACCGTTGGGGACGTTGGCCCGCTGCATGGACCAGCAAACCGGCGGGGCCATGAATAACGGGGGGGAGCGTTGAACACCATCCATGCCGGCTGCGAACCGGTCGGACGGCCGACCCTTGCCCCTCACCTTGAATTTCGTTCCATCGGGAATGGCCGGGTACTCCTGGTCTCCGAAACATTCAACACGCTGCTTCACGGACAGGTCTATGCCGATGTCCTGCCTTGGCTGGACGGATGCCACGAACCGGACCGCATCGTTGAAATGCTTGAGGACGCGCATCCGGAATCCGACGTGCGCAAAGCCCTGGCTTCTCTCACCGCCAAGGGATACCTCGTCCCGGGGAATCACACAATGGGACCGGGCAAGGCGGCCTTCTGGTCTTCGCTGGGGGCCTCTCCTTGCCAGGTCGAGGCTTGCCTGGAATCCCGATCGGTGGCGCTTCATGGAGACCCGGGCCAACTCGCCAGGCAACTGCAAGCCATGGGGATTGCCGTCGGCCCCGGGCGACCGTCCCTGTCCGTCATCGTCAGTACCGATTACCTCGATGACGAGAATGATGCGATCAATCGTCGTCATCTGCAATCGGGGACCCCCTGGCTGCTGGTTCGTCCCCGGGGGATACAACCTCTTTTCGGTCCTGTCTTCCGGCCGGCGGAGAAAGGCCCCTGCTGGGCATGCCTTTCGCACCGGTTGAGAAACCACCAGGAAGTGCATACGTTTTTGCGGAATCATTGTGGAGAGTCGTCGGCTTTCCAACCCAATGTGGACATGCCGCCGGTACTGGACGTCGTATTGGGAATGGTCGCCATCGAGATTGCCAAGTGGCTGGTCTTTGGCAGCGGGAGCCCGTTGCATGACCGGGCCATTACACTGGATATCACCTGCATGGACCGGCGCTCCCATCCGGTGATGCGAAGACCGCAATGCCCGGCCTGCGGAGACGAATTCCTTTCTCGTACCACACGGCCGGCCACTCCGGTCCAGCTGCAACCGGTCCCGAAGAATTTTCGCAACAGCGGTGGTGTGCGCACCGTGCCGCCGGCGGAAACCCTGGCAAAATACCGGCACCTGGTCAGCCCCGTAAGCGGTATCGTCACCTGGATTTCTCGGACCACTCCCAGGGAGGATGCCTGGTTGCATGTGCACTGGGCCGGAAGCAACCTGGCACTGAGGATCAAGACCCTGGGTTCATTGCGCCGCAGCCTGCGCAGCAAGAGTGCGGGCAAGGGCAGCACGGCGGAGCAGTCTGAAGCCAGTGCATTGTGCGAGGCGGTTGAACGGTATTGCGGTGCTTTCCATGGTGATGAGATCCGCTGCCGAAAACGGCTGGTGGATTTTCCCGAAACCGGTCATGGAAGCGCCCTCCACCCCAACCATGTCCAATTGTTCAGTGACTGGCAACTGGACCATGCCGGACCGCTCAACGCGACCGGCCATCCCTACAATGTCGTGCCATCACGGTTCGACCCCGAACGGGAACTCGACTGGTCGCCCGTGTGGTCGCTTACCAATGCCCAGCACCGGTTCCTGCCCACCTCCCTCCTCTACAGCATGACCCCGGAACAACGCGGAACCTCGGGGCTTTGGGCCGACTCCAACGGCTGTGCCGCAGGCAATACCCTTGAAGAGGCCATTGTGCAGGGTTTTTTCGAATTGGTCGAACGTGATGCATTTGCCATCTGGTGGTACAACCGGTTGTACCGGCCCGGGGTGGACCTTGACAGCTATGACGACGATTACCTGTCATCCGCCTCCGGGTACTATCGGGACCGCCACCGTGACCTGTGGGTGCTGGACATCACCAGCGACCTTGGAATCCCTGCTTTCGTCGCATTGTCCCGTCGGACCGACGGCGAAGCGGAAGACATCATCTACGGTGCCGGTGCGCATGCCAATCCGCATATTGCGGTCCTGCGCGCCGTGTGTGAATTGAACCAGTGCCTGACCTGGGTGCCCCATCCGTCCGCTCCTCCTCCTGCCCGCTACGGGGTGGATGACCCCATGTGCCTGTGGTGGTGGAAGAACGGGACCCTGGCTGACCATCCCTATCTCGCTCCGGCGGAAAATACTCCACTGCGCACCCGGTCGGACTATGCAATGCCGGAAACCATGGACCTGAAAGAGGACATTGAATGGTGCCAAAAGCTGGTCGAGGCCAGGGGAATGGAATTTCTGGTGCTTGACCAGACACGTCCCGATGTCGGCATGCCCGTGGTCCGGGTCATCGTCCCCGGTCTGCGCCACTTCTGGGAAAGACTGGCCCCGGGACGCCTTTTCGACACTCCCGTGACCATGGGCTGGCAAACACACCCCACGCCGGAGAAGTCCCTGAATCCGGTCCCTGTGATCGCATGAGAGTCCGTAATGTCCCTTGAAGCCCAACTGGCCGCCGCCGAGAACCAGCTGGAAAGTACCGCGGATTCCCTCGGAGACCTGCTGGAGCAGATTGGAGACCGTATCTCGCCTGCCCTGCTCGGCGACCGGCATCGCCAGACCCTGTTTGAACGCGCCCGGGCAATCCCTTCGACCGTGGCGGCATTCCCGTTCGGGTTCGAATTTCCCCTGCACGATTCCGAGCCAAAGGCCGACCTGGGAATTTCACTGGTGGGGGGGACACGATCTGCCGCATATTTTGAACGAAGGGGGCAGGCCAAAAATGCCGGGGGATTCGAGGTAGGACTCGCCTGGCTGCTGGACGACACCCACTCCGAAGGGGCGTTCATTCGTCGGCTCACCGGACGCAAGATGATGCTCGAATACGATATCGGCTCGGCACCGGCTGGAGATATTCAGGACCCGGGCCTCTTCCTCCGGTCGGCCAGGCAACCCCTGAGCGGCGGTGAACGGCAAGCGCGGGAGGTCGCCGCCATGCTTGACGCAGTGGTCAAAGCCGTCGGATGGAAACCCGAACCCGGAGAGCATCAACACATCGCGCGGGTCCACGGGGCGCTCGAAGAAGATGCCCGGGTAGAGTCTCTGGGTGCCTTCCCTGCCAGAACGAGGAGAATCCGCCTGGCGGTTTCGGGTCTTCGAAATATCGAAAATACCCTGTCTTTTCTTGCCCGCACCGGCGGGCCGGTCCATTGTGCGGCCTCCACCATCGGGCCATTCGAAGCCCGGCAGGCCTTTGTCGACCTGTCGGTGCATTTTGATGTCCATCCCCATGGCCTGGGACCGACACTCGGACTGGGGTTCGCGGCCAAGGAACGGATCGCGAACGATCCCCGTTACTGGATCGACCCCCCGCAGCAGTGGAACCCGTTCCTGTGCTGCCTGCGTGAGAGCCAACTGGGGGTTCCCGATAAACTTTCCGCGCTGGAGACCTGGCCGTCGAAACCGGAATTGTTGATTTGCCAGGGCGGTACGCTCATACTTATCCGCGGAATACATCATGTCAAATTCTTGTTGCGCAATCACCGGGTCGAGGCAATCAAGGCGTATGTCTTTTTTCTCCTGTGCCCCTGGCCCATCGGAAGCGCCGGTGCCGCCCGGCGAAGACACTGAAAAGTGGAAAGGCCCGCTTCATGGAACCGGAAAGCCCGGCGGAGCCGGAAACCGGCCGGTGGCCATTCCATCCAGTCTGCAGGATTTGTAATCCATGTTTAACAACCCCTATCGCGAAGAGGCCGCGGCCAGCCGGAGCGAGCGCCAGCAAAGCGATCACCTGCTGCGGGTCACCGCGCCCAATGAACGGACCGTGCTGGCCTGTGCGATCGGCATGCTGGCGGCATTCGTCCTGTGGGCATTCTTCGGCAGCATCGGCCGCAGCGTCACCCTGGACGGCATCCTGGTCGGACCGGGGACCTATCACGAGGTGACGGTTCAGGAACCGGGTCACCTGATGGAACTCCGAGTCGCACCCGGGGATACTGTCCAGGCCGGTACGGTGATTGCCCGGCAAACCGTTCCGGAACTGGAGAGGGAGATTGCCTTGTTGCGCCGTCGCGTGGGTCTGTTGACAGCTGACATCGGGCAGGCCGGCCAAGCGACCGGTGCACTGCGTTCCCTTTTCGAATCGACCGATGCCGCTTTGCTGCAACTGGAGGCCCAGCGTGACGCACGAGAGCGGATCACCTGGCACAGTGAGGGCACCGTCACCGCTCTGCTTGCGGCCACCGGAACCTATGTTTCAACCGGGACGGTCATCGCGCAAATCCATTCCGGGGAAGCCCGGGCCACCGGGGCGGTGTTGCCCGTTACCCCGGAACTGGCCCGGCAGATCGAGCCCGGCATGCCGGCAGAGATCGGCATCCCGATGCCGGACGGCACGGTTCAGCTCGTGCCCGGGGAAATTGTTTCCCGGTCTTCCGACCCGCTCCCGCGCTGGCTGGAGGCACGGCTGCGGAGGCCTGCGGAATACTCCTACCATGTGAAGGTGGCCTTGCAGGGCCCGGACCTCCCTGTCCCCGATGGGCGGGCTTGCCGTATTCGGATCGAACTGGCCGGCCATCGGCCGGTTGACCTGTTGTTCCCGGGCGATTCGTGAATGTTCCAGGGCCGACACAGCCGAGCTGATGGCTCTGCCGGACCCGCACCCGGCCCGTTGTTCCGGCACCGGCGCACCCCCCTGTTCCTGCAATCCCATGCAAGCGAGTGCGGAGCCGCATGCCTGGGCAGCATACTGGCCCATTTTGGCCGCTGGGTAACCCTGACCGACTTGCGAACCAATTGCGAGGTCAGCCGGGATGGGGTCAGCGCAGCCGGAATCAAGCGTGCGGCCGGGCTGTACGGGCTGGATTGCACCGGTCGGAGTTCCCCGATCCCCGACCTCAGGAAAATGTCGTTTCCTCTCATCCTGTTCTGGGAGTTCAATCATTTTCTGATCCTGGACGGGGTGGATCGTGACCGGTACCTGCTCAACGATCCCTCCTCGGGACATCGCACACTCACCGAGGAAGAGTTCAGCCGGGGATATACCGGGATTGCTCTGGAATTCCGCCCCAATTCCGGGTTCCAGCCCGGCGGAAACCGGCCCGGCATCCTGACAAGAATCCCGCTTTGGCTCAGCGGGTCGGAAGCTGCCCTCGTCCTGACCGCCCTGTGCAGCCTGGTTCTGGCTCTTCTGGCACTGCTGCCGCCCGCATTGCTGGCCATCTTCATTGACCGGGTGCTGGACGGCAACGAGCCCTGGGGTGGCCGGATTGCGGGAGCCATGGCCGTCACGGCGGTACTGTTCTATGGACTGACCCTGATCAAGCAACGGTGGCTGAAACGACTGGCGATCCGGGTATCCGTGATCGCGGGCAATCACCGGGTGGGGAAAATGTTTCGGCTTCCCATGGAATTCTTCAACCACCGGCTGGTCGGAGACCTGACGGTTCGTATCCTGTCCATCGACCGGATTGCCAGGGGAATCTCGGAGAAGCTGTTCGGGGGATTGGTCGAAGTGGTCATGAGCCTGGTTTTCTTCGCCGTCATGCTGCTGGTTTCACCGAAGCTGGCCCTGGTCGTGCTGGGCATTGCGGTATCCCATGCGGCCCTCGCCTATTGGGTCACGCACCTCCGCGCGGACAAGGCCCTGGTCCTGCGCCGGGAACAGGGACTGCTGGCCGGCATTGGCACCTTGATGCTGAATCAAGCGGAGGCGTTGCGCATGACGGCATCGGAGGACCGCTTTTTCACCCGCTGGAGCGGGCAGCAGGCACGAGAACTGTCTGCCCGCCAGAGTTTCACGGAATTCACACACCTCAATACTTCCCTGACCACCCTGTTCATGATCCTGGGCAATGCAGCGGTACTGGTCTTCGGCGGCATGGAATTGATGGACGGTTCCATGACACTCGGCACACTGGCCGGTTTCTACCTCCTCGCCAACATGTTCCTGTCCACAATCGGTCACGGCATGGAATTCAACAACGACCGCCTGACGGTTGACGTCGACATGCAACGCCTGGAAGACATCAAGGAAACGCCTGCCGCACCGGAAACGGTCTCCCCGACCCGGGTCGATGAGAGGATTCACACGCTGGACCGGAGGCTGAAGCTTACCGGTCACGTGGAAATCCGCAACATCAGTTTCGGGTACAACCGGTCCCGCCCGCCACTGCTCAAGGATTTCAGCCTCACCATCCTGCCCGGGCAGCGGATCGCCGTGGTCGGGCCAAGCGGATCGGGAAAATCAACCGTGGCCCATCTCCTGACCGGCCTGTATCCACCCTGGTCCGGCGAGGTCCTGTTCGATGGCCACCCGCATGACAGGACCCCCCGGGAAGTCCTGTCCCGTTCACTCTCGGTCGTGGATCAGCATATCAACCTGTTTTCCGGCAGCATGCGCGACAACATCACCCTGTGGAATCCCTCGATTCCCGACGAGGCGATTGTGACGGCATCCATGGATGCCTGCATTCACAACGAAATTCTCTTGCGGCCTTTGGGCTATGAAACCAGGGTACACGAAAACGGCAGAAATTTCAGTGGTGGGCAAAAGCAACGGATTGCCATCGCGCGGGCCCTGGTCACCGATCCCACTGTCCTGATTCTCGATGAAGCAACCAGCGCACTGGATGCGGTGACCGAGGAGGCTATCGACGATGCACTGCGCCGGCGGGGGGCCACCTGCCTGATCGTCGCCCACCGGTTAAGCACGATCCGTGACTGTGACCAGATCATCGTGCTGGACAAGGGGGCTGTCGTCGAACGGGGGCTCCATGAAGAGTTGATGATGAACCCGGACGGACTGTACCGTGAACTCGTTCAAGCCAGCTGATCCCATGAAAACCCCCAAGCCCAAGACACTGGCCGAACTCGCTGCCGAAACCGCTCGTCCCGTCGACTGCTCTGGCCATCAGCCCATTGACCTGACGGATTCCGGGTCCGCCTGGTATGTCGAGAAAGGGTCGGTTGACCTGTTTATCGTGGAGAGAAAGGACGGGATCGAACAGGCCGCACCCCAACACCTTTTGCGCGCCAAAGCCGGTCGCCTGCTGCCCGGCATGGCGCCAGACACGGGTTCCACCACGCTGGGTGTGATCGCAAGAGGTTTGCCCGGCACCCTGCTGCGCCGCCTGCCAATGTCCGACCTGGTCCGGGCAGACCCTTCCGAACTGGCAGGACTGGTGGATTGGTGGGCTGGTGACATCTCGTCCAGCCTGTCCCGTTACGACACAGGCTCCACCCGTATCAGCACGTGGGTCGATGCCACGGAAGTTCCGATGACCAAGACGGGGGTGGTCTCTTCCCGGCACGGAGTGGTCTGGGTGTCCGGTCTGGCCCCGGGCGATGGATTGTATTTGGGGCTGATCGATCCCCAGGAGAACCCGTCGGACAGCGGCACCGATGGGGGGATTCCCCTGGTGCGTGACACCTGGATATTGCTCACGCAATCCCGTCCGTTGTCCATCCGCTCCTCCCTGGAACTGATTCAGGACCACCTTCTTGTGCCGGCATTGGCGCACTTTCACAAGGTCGCATTTACGCTGGAGAGACTGAACCGGTCCCTTGCAGTGGTCGACCAGGTCAATCTGGAAAGGGAGAGAATCACCAACCGCCAGTCCGATGAGGTGAATGCCCGGCACCAGCTGTTCGACCTGTACGACCTGTCCCGCAACCCCGACCATGATTCCGGGAATGCGGCACTGCAAAAAGCCCTGGAGGTGATCGGACTCCATGAAGGAATCGACTTCACCTTTCCGGAACCGGCCACCACCGCTGACTTTGCGGGCCGTCTCGCACCGATTCTGGATGCATCCGGAGTCCGGGCCCGCAGGGTGCGGCTCAGCCAGGTAAAAAAATGGTGGCGGCACTGCGGGGGAGCCATGCTTGCCTTCCGGGAAACGGATGGGCAGCCGGTGGCACTGTTGCCCGGCCGGCTTGGAGGGTATCGCGAAGTGGACCCCGCGAAACCAGGTACCGTCCGGATGACCGGCGAACGGGCCCGGGCATTGCGCACCGAAGCCTGGTTGTTCTACCAGCCGTTGACATCTTCTTCAGCCGGGCTGTACAGCCTTTTCCGCCTGGCCTGCAGAGGGTCCTGTGTACACTTCGTGAGATTTTTCATCCTGGGCTTTTTGGGCAGCTTGATCCTGCTCATCCCTCCGGTCCTGCTCGGCCTGGTCGTGGACGAAGTGATTCCAGGTGGCGAGGCCCACCTGCTCTATACGATCGGCGGGTTCCTGGCGGGGGCGGCGTTGATCGGGGCGTCCCTGCACGTGCTGCAGGGAATGGCCCTGATGCGCATTGAGGGACGTGCGGCCACCCGGGCAGAAACTGCTTTTTGGGATCGCCTTCTCCGGCTGCCCATGCGGTTTCTCCAGCGTTATTCCGCCGGGGAACTGGCCCTGCGGGGCATGACATTCCAGACTCTTCGGGATGCATTGCAGCGGGTGGCGGCCAACGGGGTGCTGTCCCTGATTTTTCTCCCAGCGGCATCCGGGCTGGTCTTCGCCTACGATCCGGCACTGGGGGGAATCACGGCCATCTTCGGCATGATCTCGCTGATCGTGACACTGGCTTTCGGGGTGCGCCAGATGAGCCCGAACAACCGGATGGTACAGTCCGTGCAGAATCTGGCCGGACGGTTTTATGAACTGGTCCACGGTATCTCCATACTACGTGTGGAAGGGGCCGAAGGTTCCGCGTTCGCGTTGTGGGCACGGGGATACCGGAAACAGAAACGGGCTGAACTGGACTGCCATGCAGTGGAGGAGCACAGACAGGCTTTCAACGCCGCAGCCCCCCTGCTGGCCGGCGCTGTCCTGCTGGGGGCGGTCTCCCTGCCGGAACACAAAGACATTTCAATTGGTGATTTTCTCGTCATCTATATGGTATTTCTGCTGATGCTGGGGGCGGTGGCCCGTCTCGGCCACTCGTTTGGGCTGGCGGCCTCTTTCCGGCCCGCCATCAACCAGGTCCGACCGTTTCTCTCGGAGATTCCCGAGATGAGCGCGGGGGGAGAGACCGTCAACACGCTGACCGGAGATATCCGGTTCGACCATGTCAGTTTCCGTTACGAGGAGGATGGCCCACTGATCCTGGATGACGTTTCGATTCATGCAGGCTCCGGAGAATTCGTTGCCATCACCGGGGAATCGGGGTCCGGGAAGAGTACGCTGGTCCGGCTGCTGCTCGGCCTGGAAAAACCGGTCACCGGTGCGGTGTACTATGACGGACGCGATCTGGCACATCTCAACCTCAAGCAGGTCCGCCGGCAGATCGGGGTCATTCCCCAATCCGTGCAACTGCACCCGGAGGACATCTGGGACAATATTGTGGGGGGGCACGAGAACGTGTCGGGCGAGGCAGTATGGCGCGCGGCACGGCAGGCAGCGGTTGACCAGGAAATTTCGGCGATGCCGATGAGGATGTTGACGTGCGTGGGGGCGGGTGTCGGCGTTACCTCGGGAGGCGAGAGCCAGCGTATCCTGATCGCCCGGGCTCTCGTCAACCATCCACGCATCCTGCTGCTCGACGAGGCAACCAACTGGCTGGACAACGAGACCCAGACCAAGGTGATGGAAAACCTGTCGGAATTGAATGCAACCCGAATCATCATTGCCCATCGGCTCTCCGCCCTGCACAAGGCGGACCGGATCTATGTCATGCAGTCCGGCCGGGTGGCGGAAGAAGGAAGCTTTGCGGAATTGATGGAAACCAAAGGGGTTTTCCGCGACCTGGTTGAGCGGCAATTGGCATGATCCGGCGATGCACGCCCAAACCGGTGTGTATTTCGCTGGACGGGACAGTAGGCCCGCAATCCCCGGGTCCGCGGAGCAAAAAAACGGTCCCTCATCGGCGTTTGTGCCGGCCCGGCCGGTACAGCGAGTGCCGCACCGGGCAACCTGACCGGAACGGGGCCCCCGTTTCCTTCGGTCATCGGGTGCCCGGTGCAAGGGGTCTCCCTCCCCCTGACCCGGCGTGATACGGCCCCGTGCCGCAGGGCAGAACCCGGGCTGGTTTTCCCCTGTCCTGCCCGGACACTACCTGAAATGGTGCAGGATCTGCATGGCATCGGCACGGATGGCCGACAGGCATTCCGAAATCGCCTGCATGGTAATTCCGCCCGGTCCCCGGCCTGCCGCCTCATTGACGACCAGCGCAATGCAGACATAGGCGATGTCCATTTCCCTGGCCAGGGCGGCTTCCGGCATGACCGTCATCCCGACCACATCCGCCCCGTCCTTTTCCAGGCGGTCTATTTCAGCGGCGGTTTCAAGCCGGGGTCCCTGTGTCACGGCATAGGTGGCCCGGCTGCCGATCTCAATATTGCCCTCCCTGGCCGCCTGGATCACCGCTTCCCTCAGCCGTGGACAAAACGGCGCGGTGAAATCAATATGCCGCACACCGTTTCCGATTGCCGGATTGTCCACGGAGTCACCGTCGAAAAAGGTATGTGCCCTGCCCCATGTGTAGTCGATCAACTGGTCCGGAACCACGATTGTCCCGGGAAGGGAGGTCGTCGAGATCCCGCCCACGGCCGCGAAGGCCAGAATATCGGTCACCCCCGCTTTCTGCAAGGCACAAATGTTGGCCCGGTAATTGATCCTGTGGGGCGGGATGGAGTGATTTTTTCCATGCCGCGGCAAGAACACGGCCTCGCGATTCGCGATCTCTCCGAACAGCAGCGAAGAGGATGGGCGGCCATAGGGAGTCTCCACGGCCCGCTCTTCCACGATGTGAAGATCATCCATCTGATCCAGCCCGCTTCCACCGATGATTCCCAGCCGCTTCATGGGGTTTGACGGAGAGTCCGGACTTCGGGGTCTGGAAAGCCCTGCCTCATGCGGCCGGACAGTTCCGCGGGGAGACCGGGGCCCATCCTCTCTTTTTCCATGATTGGGTTCATGCTTTTTCTTTCAGCAACGACCCCAGGTAGGTCCCATACTCATTGCCCTGGAATTCATCCGCCAGGCGCTCCAGTTGCGAGTCGCCGATATGTCCCATGCGCCAACAGATTTCTTCGGGACAGCATACTTTCCGTCCCTGGCGTTTTTCCACCGTTTCGATGTATTGGGCTGCGTCAAGCAGGGAATTGCAGGTTCCCGCATCAAACCAGGTCATCTCCGGGTCCAGCACTTCAACACCCAGGCTGCGGTCATCCAGGTACGTCCGGTTCAAATCCGTGATTTCCAGCTCACCCCGCGCAGAAGGGGCCAGCGTCCTGGCTCTCGCAGACACCGTTGAATCATAAAAGTACAATCCGGTCACGGCCAACGGCGATTTGGGGACTGCCGGTTTCTCCTCCAGGTCATGCGCCTGTCCCGCATCGTCCAGGGTCACGACGCCGTAGCGTTCGGGATCCTGCACCCGGTACGCAAAGATCCGTGCGCCCCGGGTGATCTCCGCCGCGCTTCGCAGGCTTTTTTCGAAATGGCAGCCATGAAACAGGTTGTCCCCCAGGATGAGCGCGCTCGGCCGGTTCCCGATAAACTCCGACCCAATGATCACGGCCTGGGCAAGCCCCTCCGGGGAAGTCTGGACGGCATAGGAAACCGCAATTCCCCACTGGCTGCCATCCCCCAGCAGATGCTGGAATCGGGGGGTATCCCGGGGAGTGGATATCACCATGATGTCCTTGATTCCCGACTGCAGCAGCACCGACAACGGGTAATAGATCATCGGCTTGTCATAAACCGGGAGCAGCTGTTTCGATACCGCACAGGTGACCGGCCACAGGCGCGAACCGGGCCCCCCCGCCAGAACCAGCCCTCTCACCCGGCCCCTCCGGACCGTTTTCCGCCAGGTACGGCCGCACTGCGCATGACTGGTCTGCGGGAGTTCAATGAGGACCGGGCCGGACAGGCGAAGACTCCAGGATGGGCAAATATTTCAAAACCCCTGCCGCGACATTGTCAAACGGTTCGGTATAGCCACTGGCCGTCAGGTGATGCATGTCCGCCCGGGTGTAACTCTGGTATTTTCCCTCCAGGTTCTTCGGCAGGGGGACATAGGCGATCTCCCCCCTGGCGGTTGCCTTCTCGAGGGAAACGCGGTCCTGTCCACCGGCCTCCCGGCAACCGTTGATGACCGACAAGGCGACCTCATTGAAACTCTGGCACTGGCCCGTTCCAACGTTGAATATACCGCTCAATTCCGGGTGTTCCAGCAGAAACAGGTTCACCTTGACGACATCGTCCACATAGACAAAATCACGGACCTGCTCGCCATCGGCGAAGCCGCCTGTTCCTGCGAAAAGCGTCACCCTGCCGCTTTCGCGGTATTGGTGGTAAAAGTGCCAGGCCACGGATGCCATTCTGCCCTTGTGGTTCTCGCGCGGGCCGTAGACATTGAAATAGCGCAACCCGGCACATTGCACCGGAAGGTCCGTTTGCCTTCGGACATAATTGTCGAACATCAGCTTCGACCAGCCATATGCATTGAGGGCGAATTCATTTTCAGGGGCTTCGCGAAAACGCTTGCCACGACCGTAAACGGAGGCAGAAGAGGCATAAATGAACGGAATCCGGCGTTCCATGCAGTACCGGAACAGGATTTTGGAATGGAGGTAGTTGTTGAACAATACATATTGACCATCTGTGCACAGGGTGTCCGAACAGGCTCCCTGGTGAAACACCGCCGTCACCGGTCCAAAATGCCGGCCCTTTACCAGGTCATCCAGAAATTTCCGTTTATCCAGGCAATCGGTCACAAGCAGGTCCGAAAGATTGTCCGCCTTGCCGGAATCACCCGGATTGTCCACCACCACGATGCGGTCGTGGCCGGCCCGGTTCAGTCCCTGAACCAGGTTGGAACCGATAAAACCCGCCCCCCCGGTGACCAGGATCAAGATACGGACTCCTCCAGCAAGGCCGCCCGCAATTCCTTCCGGGTGGCCGTTGCGGTTCCCAGTTTGGAGACCACGATCCCCGCGGCACGATTGGCGAATTCCATGGCATCGACCGGGGACAGCCCGGCCGACACCGCCATCGCCATCACTGCAATGACCGTATCCCCTGCGCCACTGACATCGTATACCTCCCGGCTTCTGGCGGCTGTTTTCAGCGGCTTCGTGCCGGTTCCAAACAGTTTCATTCCCTTGTCGCTGAGGGTAACGAGCAACTGCTCTATGCCGGTTTTCCCGAGCAGCCGGTGTGCCTTGCCGGTCAAGTCGCGGTCATCTGCCACTTCTCCGGCCACCGCCTCGAACTCGCTGAGATTCGGGGTCACCATGGTCGCTCCCCGGTAGCGGGAATAATCCGTCCCCTTGGGGTCCACCAGCACCGGTTTTCCGCATTGTCGCGCCAGCGCAATCAGTGATTCGATTTGTCCCAGGCAACCCTTGTCATAATCCGACAGCACCACCGCGTCATGCTGTTCAATCAGGTCCTGGTACCGGCTGTACACCTGGACACACGCGTCATCGCCGGGGAGGTTCTCAAAATCAGCACGAAGGAGCTGCTGGTTTCGGGACAGCACACGCAGCTTGACCGTGGTGGTGGTCTCCGGGTCGGACACCAGGACCGCATTGATGCCTTCGGCAGAGGCAATGCGCCGGATACTTCGCCCCGGGTCGTCCTCCCCCACCACACTGATCAACGTGCACGAACCCTTCAGGGACGTGATGTTCCGTGCCACATTTCCGGCTCCCCCGACTCTTTCCTGGGTTTCCCGGACCGCAATGACCGGCACCGGGGCTTCCGGAGAGATTCGCCGGACATCTCCCATCCAATACTGGTCCAGCATGACATCCCCGACGACCAGCACTTTGGTGTCCGCGATTTGATCGAGCTTGTGGTCAACCGATTCCAAAACAGGTCTATCCGGCACTTTCTCTGGTTACCCCCCAAGCAGGACGATTGCGGCCCCGGGCCCTGGCATCTCCGCGTACTCCCGGTTCTAACGGGAAGATTGCGGGATCAGGCTTCTGAACCATACCGTTGCTGCTTGCCACCGGTGGCCGTCCTGTGCGGGGTTCGAATCAGGGAGACGGGGCAAGTTTCACCCCGGACTGCCTTCGAATCGTTCCCCACCCTTTGCATCCCGGGCACTGCCAGTGCAGCGCGTTACTCTGGAATCCGCATTGCCGGCAGTGATAGTTCTTCCCGGCTTCGACCACATCGGAAAGCAGTTCCGCCATAGTGGAAATATCCTTTCCCTGCTGGCTCGAATCCAGGCCGCGGTGGTCATTGGACATCAACTGGTACAGGCTTTCCAGGTTCGGATATTTCCGGACCAGTTCCAGCAGCTTGGTCTGGCCCGCTTCATGCCCTTGCTCCTGCCCCGTTAAATTGGCCAGCTTGGCGATAATCCTGGGGTCCGGGTTCTTTTCCAGCGCGGACTCGAGGAATTTGACCAGGGACTTCTTGTCGCCAAGCTGCCGGTAACTGTTGGCGACATGTCCCACCACCTCGCCGATCGCTTCGGGTGCCGAATGCGCCAGCCCGCTCCATATCGCAATCGCATGGGCATGATTCCCTCTCATTGAGGCAATGCGACCGGACAGGCTCACGGCCCGGATACATTTCATATCCTTCTTGAATGCCGATTCAAGGTATCCTTCCGCGATCTGGTTGTTGCCTTCGGAGATCGCGCCTTCGGCCAGCTCGCAGTTGTAGTGTGCAATGGTCGACGAATAATCCTGTTCCGAAAACCGGCCCAGCTCTTCGGCCACCCAGATGGCGTTTTTCCATTCTTTTTCCTGGTCGTAAATCTGCAGCAGGAACCGGCAGGCCGGCTCCCGGTATTCGGAGACCTGCCGCAATTCCTGGAACAGGTTTTCCGCCCGGTCAAACAGACCGGCCTTGAAGTAATCCTGGGCCAGTTCGAACAGGGCCATGGAACGCAAGCTGTCATCGAGGTCCGATCTCGCCACCAGGTTCTGGTGAATGCGGGTCGCCCGCCCCACTTCTCCGAGACGACGGAACAGATTCCCGAGCGCCAGGTGCATTTCCACGGTTTCCTTGTCCACTTCCACGGCCTCCAGAAATACCCGCAATGCCTTGTCCGGCTGTTCATTCAGCAGGAAACTGAGTCCCTTGAAATAGGATTCGGGCAGGTCTCTGGAACGGGTCGTCCGGTTGCGTTCATTCATGGCCATGTACCAGCCTCCGGCGGCGGCCAGGGGAAGAAGCAACAATAACCAGACGGGGTCCATCAGAAGGTATGCTCGATCAATTTTCAGGCTGGCAGGATGGATTTTACCGGGAGGATGATTGCAGGCTCCTGAGTTTCTTTCTGGTTGCGGACAGATTTCGCCGGACTTTCAGCGAAGACAGCCAGCTGAGCAGAAACCCGGCGGCCATCCCCAGCACCAGTGTACACAGCAAAAGGGAAGACAAACTGACTTTCCGTTGGAAGGCCAGGTATTTCAGCTCCACCGGCTGGCTGTTCAGGTATGCAAACGTCAATCCGACGAAAACGGTCACCAGAATCACCACCACATAGAGGAGTTTGGTCATGCCGGTCTTACGTTTTACTCCCCACGTCGACACGTCTGCGCAGATTCGCTCCAGGCTTGAAGTGCGGCACATATTTCTCCGAAACATGGACTTTCTCCCCGGTCTTGGGGTTGCGCCCGATTCTTGGAGGACGATAACGCAGGGCCATACTTCCGAATCCCCTGATTTCAATCCGCTCACCCTGGGCAAGGGCTCCTGACATGCGGTCAAGGAGACTGTTGACGGCCAGTTCCACATCGGCTTCCGTCAGGTGGGGCTGTTCATCAGTCAAATAGGCAATCAACTCGGATTTCGTCAGGGTAACCTCTCTCCTGTCGCCATTGTTTTCTGTAGACATGTCAACCTCTTGTCACGTGATCTGTTTGTCCAGCTGCTTCTTGAGTTTGTCGCCCAGTGTCGCCCCGCTGACATTCGAATCCCGGGAATATACCTGCACCGCTTCATCCTCGATCTCCAGGTCTCTCATTTTGACCGACAGGGACAGCTTGCGGTCCTTGCGGTCGATGCTGGTGATTTTGACCTCGACCTCATCTCCCGCCTTGAGCGCGGTCCGGGCATCCTCAATCCGGTTTCTGGAAATTTCCGATACCCTGAGATACCCTTCCACACTCGGGGCCAGCTCGACCGTCGCGCCCTTTGCGCTCACTGCCTTCACAATGCCGGTGACATTGCTTCCCTTCCTGTTTTCAGATACAAAACCCAGAAACGGGTCCCCCGTCGATTGCTTGAGGCCCAGTGAAATTCTTTCCCGTTCGGCATCCACGGCCAGGACCACGACCGTGAGCTCATCGCCTTTTTTGTACCCGGTCACCACCTCCTCTCCGGCCCGGTCCCAGGACAGGTCGGACAAATGCACAAGACCGTCAATCCCGCCATTCACCCCGATAAACACTCCGAAATCAGTGATGGAACGAATCTTGCCGGTGATGAAATCCCCTTTCTTGTGGTTCGCGGCAAATTCTTCCCACGGATTTGCGGTACATTGTTTCATCCCGAGTGATATACGACGCCGGTCCGGGTCAATGTCAAGGACCTTCACTTCCAGTTCGTCTCCAACACGGCAGACTTTTCCCGGGTGGATGTTTTTGTTTGTCCAGTCCATTTCCGACAGGTGCACCAGCCCTTCAATCCCTTCTTCGAGTTCCACGAACGCACCATAGTCGGTCAGATTGGTGACCCTCCCGAAAACACGGGTGCCGACCGGATACCGTCTGGACAGGTTCGTCCAGGGATCTTCACCCAGCTGTTTCAGCCCGAGCGATACCCGGCACTGCTCCTTGTCAAACTTCAGCACACGGGCTTCAATCTCATCGCCCACGGCCAGTACCTCCGAAGGGTGCTTGACCCGCTTCCAGGCAAGGTCCGTGATATGGAGCAGGCCGTCCAGGCCTCCCAGGTTGATGAACGCTCCGTAATCCGTCAAATTCTTCACCACCCCTTTGACAATCTGGCCTTCTTCCAGGCTATTGAGGAGTTTTTCCCTTTCCTCGCTTAATTCGTTCTCAACAATGGCCCGCCTGGAGACCACGATATTGTTGCGCGACTGGTCCAGGGAAATGATTTTGAAATCCAGTTCCCGGCCTTCGATATAGGCGGAATCCTTGATCGGGCGGACATCCACCAGCGACCCGGGCAGAAAGGCTCTCAATCCACTGACATCCACCGTGAAGCCACCTTTCACTTTGCCCGAGATTTCACCCTGGATGATTGAATCGCTTTCATGGGCCTCGGTCAGTTCTTTCCATACCCTGGCCCGCACCGCCGTTTCCCTGGACATCCTGGTGTTCCCGGTACCGTCCTCGACGGCGATCAGGGTCACCTCGACCTGCTCACCCACTTCAACGGTCAGCTCGCCCGCGGAATTCTTGAATTCGGTCGCCGGTATTTCAGCATCCGACTTCAATCCCACGCTGACCACCACATAATCATCGTTCGCTTCGACGACGTCTCCCAGGATAATCTCACCCGGCCGCATCACGGCACTGGCCAGGTTCTCTTCCAATAATGTTTGAAAATTTTCTGTCATGATTTGATTTTTAAACCCCTTTCAATTCCCTCCACCGCGGCGCGCCGGATCACTGTCCAACGGTCGAAACCATGGGTGAACGCTCACGCAACAACACTGTCGAAACTGGTGGGGCCCCGTACCAACTGATAAAGTCATTAAAATCCAAATAAACCCTGATCACCGGGCGGCTCCGGACCGGTCCTCGACCGAAACAGCCAACCAGACATCCACCCGCCAACCAGGGTTATTCACCTGTGTTTTCAATGTATCCGGGAACCGGTGATTTCAGCACGGCAAGGCCGGCAGTTATCCGGAAGAATCCCCCAGACACCTTTTCACCCTGTCCAGAACCTCCACGACCACTTCCTGTATTTCCAGATTCGTTGTATCCAGAATCACCGCATCCTCGGCCGGTTTAAGTGGAGAAACTGCCCGGTTCTCATCCCGCGCATCACGTTCCCGTATCTCTTCGAAAAGTTGTAAGATGTTAACATTGAAACCTTTTTCCCTCAACTGTTTAAATCGTCTTTCTGCCCGCGCCCGGGCACTCGCGGTAATGAAGAATTTGCAATCCGCCTGTGCAAATACGACCGTCCCCATGTCCCTCCCGTCCGCGACCAGACCCGGCAACCGGGCCTGGTTGCGTTGCCACCCCAGCAGGGTTTCCCGGACGGCGGGAATGGGGGAAACGAGTGAAGCCCGTTTTCCGGCCTCCTCGGTGCGGATGACATCGCCTATTGGCCGGCCATCCAGAAACACCTCTGTTTTGCGGAATTCAACCTGCATGCCAGCCGACAGCCTGACCAGCGTTTTCTCATCGGACAATGCCACATTGTTGGCCCATGCCAGGTAACCCAGAATACGGTACAGGGCCCCGCTGTCCAGGTAGTGGAATCCCAGTTCCGCGGCCAACGCGGTGGAAACCGTGCCCTTGCCTGACCCTCCGGGGCCGTCAATGGCGATGACCGGTACCGTCGCGGTACGTTCAGGACCGGGGGCTGGCAACGACAAGGTCCACTCCGATTTGTGCTGCAAGTTGCGGGAAGCCGGGAAAAGAGGTGGCAACATTGCTGCAGTCCCGTATTTCCACCGGACCGCTGGCCGCCGCACCGGCAATCGCGAAGGCCATGGCGATGCGGTGGTCCCCGAAACTGTCCACGCGGCCCCCGGACAATCCCCCCCCCTGGACCACCCCGCCCTATTGCATTTCTATTCCCTCCACCCCCAGTGCCCAGCGACCACCGACCATGCCGTAGATACGCAACCTTTCGAGCACGCGCCACCCTTCATCCGTGGACAGACGAGTTCCAATGCTTCCACAGACGCCTGTCACCTC
>WTGA01000084.1 GCA_011523765.1 Gammaproteobacteria bacterium | reverse complement strand
AATCAGGGGGTCGACCCCTCAGGTGGCGAGAAAAATGTTAAAGATGGGTTAGCGGGAATTGCTGTTTCGTTTTCTCATGATTGGAAGTTTGTCCCAAGTGCCATCATACTATGCAGGCCGGCTGACAGCCCGAAGGTAGGTGACGGCTTTCAATATGAGATATACTCAACCTACAATCACCATACAGATTCCACACTATGCCCGATGGGACCCCGTTAGAAGAACTGTTCCTTCCTGGCACAGGGGTGATCCCTCCCCATTTGGCGGGTCGGCATCGGGAGCAGGACTATTTCAATCGGTGCCTGCGCACGCTGGTCCAGGGCCGCCAACTGGCCCAAGACATGATCGTCTACGGGCCGCGGGGCAACGGCAAGACCGCGCTTCTGCGTTCTCTGCAGAAAAATATCAGGAGAGAGAATCCCGGTGTTTCTTCGGTCTGGATGACGCCGGATGACATCCCCACCCCCCAAGCATTGCTGGCAGAGATCGCTGCCACCGGCGGTCTGAAAGTGAAAAAGGTAGCCAGCGGGATAGACCTGAAGTTGTTCAATGTTTCCGTTGAACTGGAAGATGGCCATGTGCTCAACGCGACCCAGCTGATCCAGAAGCGATGTACCCAAACCCCCTTTGTACTGATCATTGATGAAGCCCATATGTTGGAACCGAAGGTGGCGCAGGTCCTGCTTAACGCCAGCCAGAAGGTGCGGGGCGGGGGCGGGGCGTTTTTCCTTGTGCTGGCCGGAACTCCCGGTCTTGAGATGGCGTTGAACCAGGCCGACGCCAGTTTCTGGGACCGCAATGCTCTGTTCCCCCTGGGCCGTCTGACCGTCGAGGAATCCATGGAGGCACTGGTCGAACCGTTGGATCGTTTCGATATCTCGTTTGCGGACGGCGTGGCCGCGGACGTGGCGATGCGTGCGCAGTGCTATCCCTATTTTATTCAATTGTGGGGCCGGGAAATTGCTACCCATCTGCACACCCATGGCGGGCAGTGCGTAGGGGAAACTCTGACGCGGACGGTGGAACCAGAAGTGGACTGGCGGCGGCGTCAGTTGTACCGGAAACGGTACAAGGAACTGGAAGAAGGGAAGAGGGGCGCAGGCCTGCTATCCGTGGCAGTCACCGTCACGACCGCGTTTGGCCGGGTCGGGAATCAGGCGATACCGGTGGAAACTCTGAAAGAACAGATCCGCTCGATGACGGGGCCTGAATACCTGACCGACCTGGAGGAACTGGTACGGGTTGGTTTCATTTGGGAGGTTCAGAAGCCAAACGGGTTTTTCTACGAAGTCGGGATACCGAGTTTGATGTCGTATGTTGCTGACCAATCACAGAAGCAGAATGTAGGGATCGAAATGTAAGGAACCCCTTTTGTGCATGACAAGAAAGAACGGCAACTCTGAGATCCTGGCCCTTGGCTACCTGTATCATGCCCGCTGGGGCATCGAGGAACTATACAAGATATCCAAACAACGGATGGCCATCGAAGAATTCCACAGCCGCAGCGAACGGGGGTCAAACAGGAACTATATGCCCACGCGGTCCTGATCACCCTGACCCGGCTGTTCTCGAACCAGGCCGAAGGCCCCCTCAATGAAAGATTGCCCCCGGGCCAGTCGCCGAGACAGGTCAACTTCAAACACTCCCTGGTGACGGTCGCCCGGAATATCGAAGGACGGCTGCTCCAGCAGGCCGAGGTCCTCCGTGAGATCGTCACCCGGATCGTCCGGACCCTCGCCGCCTGCCATCAGAAAGTGCGTCCCAACCGGTCGGTTGAACGACGCTTCCGAAAGCCGGTCGGAAAATGGAGGGCCGGTCGCGACCCCGCTACTACCGGATAACCGCACGAAAACAGAAAACGGTCGGGGCCCAGTACCGATTTCTTAAACGAATGCCATTGGGGTCTCCCGGGCCGGAACACCGGACCCGTTTCACCGCAAACCCGGCATCCACCCGACGGCTTTCGGGGCGAAATCCGGAAAACCGGGGCGGGCTTTGCGGGGTACGGCTGAACCGGACCGCAATCGCCACGGTCGCCGACGGTGCGGGCAGGACCGGGCACTTTCATGCGAAGGCATGAATCCGGTTCGGGTGTGGACTATCCTCTATTGCAAACCCGCCCAAGGCAATTTAAATTAGCACCCTGAGTCATCAGAACTCATCCGTTGATCTTCCGGGCTTGACGCTTCCATCGCCCGGGCAAATGTTTGGAGGAGTGCAAAGAGAGATGAGACACCATGAAAGTGCGCTGCGACGCAGTTTTGAAAAGTGCAAACCCGACAATACCCCGGATGAGAATGACCGGATAGAAATCGGGCCGAGCCAGCTGGCTTTTGACGAATGGGCCGCCCTGGGGCTCGAATGCCCGGATATGGTGGCCTTGAGGGAATACCGTCTGGAACGGGTCCGGGAGCAACTGCGCAAACGGGACTACGCCGGAATCCTGTTATTCGACCCGCTGAACCACCGCTATGCCACGGACAGCACAAACATGCAATTGTGGATCACCCACAATGCGGCCCGGGCGTGTTTCATTGCGACCGATGGGCCCGTGGTGATGTTTGATTTTCATGGCTGCCAGCATTTGAGTTACCATCTGCCCCTGGTCGACGAAATCCGGCCAATGACCACTTTCTTCTATTTTCCCGGCGGCAGCCGCTGTGAAGAGAAAGCGGACCTGTTCGCGGCCGAGATCGCAGAGCTGGTCACGGCGCACGGGGGAGGAAACCGGCAGCTGGCCGTGGACCGGATTGAAATTGTCGGCCTGCGGGCACTGGAAAGGAAAAACATCCGCGTCATGCATGACGGGATGGGGCTGATGGAAACCGCCCGCGAAATCAAGAACCACAACGAAATGAAAGCGATGCGCTGTGCGGTAGCCGCCTGTGAGAACGCATTGCTGGAATTCGAGGCAGCCATTGAGCCGGGGATCAGTGAAAATGAATTGTGGGCACACCTGCATTACAGCAATGCAAAGCGGGGAGGGGACTGGATCGAGACCCGCCTCCTTTCGACGGGTCCCCGAACGAACCCATGGATGTCGGAGTGCGGTCCCCGGATCATCCAGGAGGGCGACCTCGTGGGACTCGATACCGACCTCGTCGGGGTGTACGGGTATTGTGTCGACATGTCCCGCACCTGGCTGGCGGGGGACGGCAAGGCCACGGCAGAACAGAAACAGCTGTTCCAGGTGGCCTATGAGCATATCATGGAGGACATGGACCTGCTGAAACCCGGCCTGACCTTCAAGGAGCTGACCTTCGGGGGCAACCAGCTTGCCCAGAAATATCGGCCCCAGCAATACGGGGTCAAGTATCACGGAGTCGGATTGTGCGATGAATACCCGGCGATCTATTATCCCGAATCCTGGGAAAAAAGCGGATATGACGGGGTGCTTGAACCGGGGATGTGCCTGTGTGTGGAGGCCTATATCGGTGAAGTCGGCGGCCGGGAAGGCGTGAAACTGGAGGACCAGGTCCTGATTACCGAAACCGGTTATGAACTGCTGACGAAATTTCATCACGACCCGCGCTTGCTGGGTTAGCCCGAATTCCGCGATTCGGCACCAAAAAAAATATAACTGATTGATTTAATTGGACCGACCC
>WTGA01000160.1 GCA_011523765.1 Gammaproteobacteria bacterium | reverse complement strand
TCCCCAAGGGGATTCGAACCCCTGTTGCCGCCGTGAAAGGGCGGTGTCCTAGGCCAACTAGACGATGGGGACAATATGTTTCCTACTGTCGCTGATCTTCACGTGCCCTGCCCTGCTCCCTGTGAAGAGAAACTGGTGGAGCCAGGCGGGTTCGAACCGCCGACCTCAACACTGCCAGTGTTGCGCTCTCCCAGCTGAGCTATGGCCCCGAAGAGGATGCGTATTCTAAAGTCTGCTATGGACGCAATCAAGCACTATTTTCAACTTCTTTGCCTGAAGAATTTAACCGCCTTATCAATACGTTCGAGCGTCCTTGGTTTGCCCACCAATTCCACTGTGACATCTATGGACGGGGTGTTGGCCGTTCCGGATACGGCAATTCGCAAGGGCTGGGCAAGTTGTGCAAACCCGATGCCCATTTCCTTGACCGCATTCCGGATCGTCCGGTTGATCTCATCCCGGGTCCATCTTTCCAGGGATTCCAGTTTCAACCCGACCCTTTCAAGGAATCCTGCCGACTCCGCATTGATGAATTTTTTTACGGAATCGGGGTCATAGCCATCAATGTCCCGGTAGAGATAGGCAATCTTGTCCACCATCTCCTCAAGGGTTTGCGCCCGCTCTTTCATCACCGCTGCGACAGCTTTGATATCCGGCCCGGCACCCAACCCGATACCCCGTCGATTCAACCGCCTGGCCATTTCCCTGCCAAGCATGGACAGGTCTGAGCGCATGATGTACTGCTGGTTCACCCACAGCATTTTCTCCATGTCAAATGTAGCGGGAGATTTGTTGATATCCCGGATATCGAACAACTCAATCATCTCATCGACATTAAAGATTTCCTGGTCACCGTGGGACCATCCCAGTCGAACAAGGTAATTCAGCAGGGCCTCCGGCAGTATTCCCATCTTGCGGAACTCCAGCACGCTGACGGCACCATGGCGCTTGGACAGGCGTTGCCCGTCCTGCCCGAGAATGAGTGGAACATGGGCAAATACAGGGAGCCTGGCATCCAGCGCCCTGAAGATATTGATCTGTCTTGGCGTATTGTTGAGATGGTCTTCGCCACGGACGACATGGCTGACATGCATATCGATGTCATCGACGACCACCGTCAGGTTGTAAGTCGGCGTACCATCCGTCCGGGCAATGATCAGGTCATCCAGCTCATCATTCCGGAACACCACATGGCCGCGGACCACATCGTCAAACTCTACCGTCCCGTCCCGGGGATTCCGGAACCGGATGACCGCATTCTCCCCCGTGTCCGGTTTCCGGCCCAGGTTTCGACAGCAACCGTCGTACCGAGGTTTTTGGCCCTGCTCCCGCTGACGGGTGCGCAATGCATTGAGCCGGTCCTGGCTGCAAAAACAATAATAGGCATGATTTTTCGCCAGCAGTTCCTGGAGGATTTCTTCATACCGGTCGAACCGTCCGGTCTGGTAAAAGGGGCCCTTCTTCCAGGTCAGGCCCAACCATTTCATCGCATCGAGAATCACGCCAACCGCCTGCTGCGTGGAGCGCGCCCGGTCCGTATCCTCGATGCGCAAAACCATGTCCCCGCCCGTTTTGTGCGCATACAGCCAGTTGAACAATGCCGTGCGGGCTCCCCCGATGTGCAAGTAGCCTGTAGGGCTGGGGGGGAATCGGGTGATGACCTGCATGCGTTCGTATTGACTGTCGGTTCATGGGGGGACGGTGCCATTTTACTATATCGTGCACGGATTTTGTGGTTCCACCCGCCTGGCAGGAGACCGGAACCGGGCTTTTTCCATTCCGTGACCGGGGGCATGGAATCACCCTGATGGCATGAACCGGCATTCGCGCAGGACCGAGCCGACAAGAACCGTTGCGGCCGGTGAGGTCTTTGCAACACGTTTCGACGGGCATTCCCCGGTCCCGGATAGTGCGGTGCCGGACCAGGTTGCCACGATCATGCCGGGCACCGCCCCCGGGAATCGAAATTGAAATGGCCAGGCCCGGGGGCTATTTCCGGCGGAGCGCCGGGTATTGTCCAAAAAGGCTGTACCGGGCAATCTGCCACAACCGGGTGATGCGCTTCTCCATCCGGTGTGCACTGGTGGACAGCATGCGAACCATCACCCCGCATTGGTTCGGCAATCGGGACACCCCGGCATACTCGTCAGCGCTTCCGCGCAACCCCGTCCGCAACCGTTGTGACAGGTCATCCAGGGAACCGGAACGGGAAAGAACGAGAAAGGTGGACTGGATCTTGTGTTTCCCCATGATTCCCGGTTCTTCGCGCACAAAATCCTCTCCACAGACCTGGTACCTGTCCAGGCATTGAAGGCAGCCCGCCAGATTCTCCACTCGAATTTCACTGAAATAGGACCTGAAGACCGCCCCATTCCCCTCGGGATCATGATGCATGAACCCGTCTGCCAGCAGGATGGTCGAGTCGGGATGCTGTCGGATATGCACCGCGGAGCGCAACTCGGATTGGGGAAACAGAATCATCGGGTTTGCCAGGTATTCCAGGTAACTGCCTTCTTCTGCCCGAATGGCCATATTGTGACCGGCGTATCCCTGGTCCATGCGATGGGCGATGGTGGAAGCCTGGGTGGTAATGTGGGACTGGGACCCGGGCAAGCCATGCAATTCGCAGGACAGGCGATCGTGCTCAAAAATTCCCCCCGAGCTGGACTGCAGGTACACGGTCGCCAATCCCGCCGGATTGGCATCCATATACTGGGCGCGGCACACATGAAAGGGATAGCGGCCAAACTGGTTGCGGATAAAGGTCCGGTTATCCGGTGCTCTTTGGAACTGCAGTTGCAGGTCCGCGGAACGCGTTGCCGGTTCCCGGACAACCGGATCAGGCAAAGAGGACATCATGTACCAGCTGGTCCATGACCGCCTCGATTCCCTCCCCGGTGGCACAGTTGGTCAACAGCACCGGCTTGCCATCGCGTACGGCCGTTCCCTCCCGGACCATCCGGTCCAGGTCGGCACCGACATAGGGAGCCAGGTCCGTCTTGTTGATGATCAGCAAATCGGACCGCACCACGCCAGGGCCTTTTTTTCTGGGAATATCATCGCCATCTGCCGCGTCAATGACAAACAGCCAGTAATCCACCAGGTCCAGCGAAAACGTGGATGCCAGGTTGTCTCCGCCACTTTCGATAATTACCGCCGCGATGCCGGGGTAGGCCAGAACCAATTGGTCTGCCGTCTGGATATTCAATGTCGGATCTTCCCGGATTGCTGTATGGGGGCAGGCACCGGTCTCGACTGCCAGAACCCGGTTCGGGTCAATCAATCCGCTTCGTTGAATTCTCCTGGCATCTTCCCGGGTGACCAGATCGTTGGTCACGATCGCCAGCTCCAGATTTCTCGATTCAAAAACCGGGATCAACCGTTCAATCAGGGCGGTTTTTCCAGAGCCGACCGGTCCGCCAATACCAATCCGGGCAGGAGAGAGTGCCATGCCGGGCCCTGCTTATCTCAGCATGTAGCGCTGGGCCAACGGCAACCTGTCAGCCGGCTCGCAATAGGCCTTTTTCCCCTCTACAAACACGTCAAAGGTTTGGGAATCGACGGAGATGTCCGGGCACCGGGAGTTGTGCAGCATATGCTGTTTGCCCAGTTTCCGGGTTCCCCGGGTGGGAACCAGCCGTTTGGTCAGGGCCAGCTTTTCCTGCAACCCGGCCTCAATGGCCCGGGGGTTGACAAACGACACACTCAGTGCCTTCTGGGCTGAACCGAATGCTCCCCATTGTGGTCGCATGCTCAGCGGTTCGCAGGTCATCAGGGATGCGGCACTGTCACCCATGGCCGACCAGGCGATAAAACCGCCCTTGATCACCAGCTCAGGCTTGATCCCAAAGAATCCGGGGCGCCACAGCACCACGTCCGCAAGCTTGCCCGGTTCCAGTGACCCCACATGCTGGTCGATGCCGAAAGTTCTTGCCGCATTGATCGTATACTTGGCAATAAACCGTTTGATGCGCTCGTTGTCCCCCCGTTCGGTGGTTTCGGTATCCAGCCGGCCTCTTTGGTCTTTCATCTTGGAGGCGAGTTGCCAGGTCCGGCAAATCACTTCGTTGATCCGCCCCATGCCCTGGCTGTCTGAACCCAGCATTGAAATGGCACCCATGTCATGCAGGATATCCTCCGCAGCGATGCTTTGGGGACGGATCCGGCTTTCCGCAAACGCGACATCTTCCGGAATAGACGGGCTCAAGTGGTGGCACACCATGGTCATATCGAGATGCTCGTCAAAGGTGTTCACCGTATAGGGATTGGTTGGATTGGTGGAAGACGGCAAACAGTTCGGAATCCCCGCCACCCGGATAATATCCGGTGCGTGCCCGCCTCCTGCGCCCTCCGTGTGATACATGTGGATGGTCCGGCCGTCAATGGCGGCCAATGTATCCTCCACAAAACCGCTTTCATTCAAGGTATCGGTATGCAATTGCACCTGGAAGTCCATTTCATCGGCGACGGATAAACAGGTGTCGATGACGCTTGGCATGGCACCCCAGTCTTCGTGTATCTTGAGACCGAAACACCCTCCTTCGATCTGGTCATACAGTGATTGCGGCTTGGATGTGTTTCCCCGGCCGAGAAAACCGAAATTGATCGGCCAATGTTCCGCAGCCTGCAACATTTTTCCCACGTTCCAGGCCCCCCCGCAATCAATCCCCACGGTGATGGGTCCCAGTGACCCTCCCAACATCGTCGTAATTCCGGCACTGATCGCATGCTCGCAAAGTTGTGCACTGTCAAAATGCACATGCACATCGATCCCGCCGGGCGTTGCAATCAGGCCTTCCGCATCCCGTACCGTGGTCGCCGCACCACAGATCAGGTGGCTGTTCACCCCATCCATGGTAGCCGGATTGCCCGCTTTGCCGACCGCCACGATCCGGCCATCCTTGATGCCGAGGTCACCCTTGACAATACCGAGCACCGGGTCAATCACCAGCGCATTGCACAACAACATGTCCAGTGCACCCATGGCACTGTCATACCCCGGAACCAGGCCGAGACCGTCTCTCAGCGTCTTGCCCCCTCCATGCAAACACTCATCCCCCGGAACGGCGTGGTCATGCTCAACCTCTGCCAAAAGGGAGGTATCCCCCAACCGGACGGCATCCCCCGTGGTCGGCCCATACATCCGGGCGTATTCTTTTCTGGTCAATACCGCCATGGTTACGCTCCCTTGAAGTGACGTTGTCTGGCACGGCGCAGGGCATCCGCCTTGCGAATCTCGCTGGTTGCCGAACCGTTCGTCAGGCCGTTCAGCCCGTACAGATCCCGGGTGCCGCCAAATTCCGTGAGTGGAACCTCCTTGGACTCACCAGGCTGAAACCGTACCGATGTGCCTGCGGGAATATCCAGATGCATGCCAAATGCCGCCTCCCGGTCAAACTCCAGGGCACGATTGGTTTCGAAAAAGTGGTAGTGACTGCCCACCTGCACCGGGCGGTCTCCCGTATTCACCACCCTGACGGATGATTTCCTGCGGCCCGCGTTGATCTCAATCTCGCCCTCCGCGGCCAGCACCTCTCCGGGAATCACGGATTCGGAAACTTCGGCCAACTGTTTTCCGGGCCGAATCGGATCATGGACGGTGACCAGTTTCGTCCCATCGGGGAATGTGCCTTCGACCTGGATCATGGGGATCAACTCCGCAACACCGGGCAGGACATCATCCGTGGTCAGCAATGTAGACCCATAGGAAATCAAATCGGCGACAGACCGCCCTGCCCGCGCTCCTTCGAGAATTTCATCGCTGATATAGGCCACTGTTTCCGGGTGGTTGAGCGCGAGTCCCTTTGCCTTGTGTTTGCGCGCCAGTTCCGCTGCGGTAAAAATGGTCAGTCTTTCCATTTCGGTCGGGGTTAGTAACATGCTGCTGCCTCTTTGGGTCGGTGATATCAAGTCAGTTAATAAACAATCGATGGGACATGGTCTCATGCCGCATCATCGCAATTTCCTGCTGGGGAGTGAAAGCCGAAAGCGAATCCAGGCCATCCGGTGGTCCCGACAGAATACCGGCTGCAACGCAATGGGTGTTGGCAAGGATGGTTTGTGCGCCGATATGCCCAATCAGACCCAAACGCAGTGCAGCCCCCGCCAGCCCCACACAAAACATGTGCGCCGACATTATCTCGATGGAAGATGCCGCCAGGCCGGATTGTTTCCAGGCAAACCCCTGGACAACGCTGTGGTGTCCAACCGCCCGGGAATCATTCACCATCTGCTGGTACACGTGCGCACCGCCTGTTCCCAACCTGACATGCACTCCCAATAAAGCTTTCCCGGTCCGGCATGAAGCCGTGCGGGCCTCCTCGCAGAGCGATTGGGCATTCACCAATAAATCAACCTCGGCCAGCCGGTCCGGCTCATTGGCTGCCTGACTCGCTGCGACCAAAACCGGCCGGTCAAAACGCGCCCATCGGAACCGCAACTGTGCCCGGATGAAGGCCTCCACTTCACTTTGGGTATTCACCAGTCGGTCCTGCACCAGGGCCTCCAGTCCAAAGGAGGTTGCAGTGGTGCCGCTTGGGAAAAAACTGTCGGCATGCTGCAGTGCAGGCAACATGGATTGCGGATCAGCCATCATCCGTGGAGGCATTGCACCCGCTTTGCATCCAAAAAAGGCTGCAGGCGGTTCAGGTAACTGGACTCCGGCCCTTCCAGGGCGACATGCAGCTCGGCCCCGTGGAATTTCACTCTCCAGTGCAGGTTGCCCGCAAAGTAACCCAGTTCGACCGCATCCGCGAGGGACCCGGGCAACAACCGCAACCATTGCTCTTCCGCCATCTTGACGACCACCGCGCGGTCGCTTTCCAGGACCAGCACCGCACCATCCGACAGGTGCTGGTCCCTCGGTAGCGCAATCAGGTATTCCCGGTTGGTTTGCGAGTGGACGCGCAAGCGGTGTCTCTGTGTATCCTCGCGCGGCAAGACGATCTGGTCAACTGCCGAACAATGTTGCAGATGATGCAGCTGTTCGGCCTTGTCTTCATCGCTCGCGTAGCCGAGAATGCGGGTCAGCGTTTCCGGCATGGTCCATTCAAGACAAACCGGAGCATGGCCCCGGGGCCATGCTCCGTGTTTACGGAAACGGAAAAAAGATCAGCCTCCCAGGGCTTCTCCAACCAACGCACAATCGGTGCCTTTGTCGTAGTCGCCACGACTGCTGATAAACCCGAATTTGATCCACCAGTCATTCGTCAGTTCCCAGTGTTCCTTGAGTTGGCCGTTTTTCTGGCCGAAAGGCGGATCACCGTCGGCAACGCCGCAGAAGCGGGCCGTGTCTTCCAGGCTGTAGATATACAATTCACCGTCCGCCGGATCGTTGTTGGCGGCATCCCGTGTCAGTGACCCGTTTCCAAGAATGGCCGAGACATCTTCCACCGAAAAACCCACGGCATCGGCAATGATCTGGTTGGATTCCTCTGAATTGCCCCTCCAGTGTTCCACACCGGCGTAGATGGCCTGCAGGGCCTTTACCGCAGTGGCCCGATGGTTGTCCAGGAAATCAGCGGACATGTAGACCGCGTCCGCAATCAGTGCGGTTCCCAACCAGTAATCGTCAAAAGAATACGCCACCATTCGCGACCCTTCCAGGTCTTGCAGAACCTGATGGTTAAATGGTGACCAGAGCTCGGCAGCAGCCACCTGTCCGCTGATCATCGCAGCGGCCGCATCCCCTGCAATCAGGTTCACCATCTGGACATCCTCATGGTTGACGCCATTTTGCTCCAGCCAGATCCCCATCATGATATGGGACAGTCCTCCTTCGAGGATCGCGACCTGCTTGCCCTTCAGGTCCGCGGGTTCCTTGATATCCGGATGCACGATAATCATGTCGGACCCATGGGCAAGGTTTGACAGGTTCACCAGCTTGAATCCCATGTTTTCCGCCGCTGCGATGGGACCGAACTCAATGGTGCTGAACACCACATCCAGCTGGTTGGTCGACAACAGGCTGAACAGCTGCACGGGGTCTTCGATGATGGTGTTCTCGAATTTCAAATCCGTCAGATTGTTCGCCTCGGCGACATAATGAAATCCATACCCCGGCCAGCTGAAGTGTCCGACCCGTACCGTATCCCCAGCACTGGCACTGTATGGGACCCATAGCAATGCTCCCAGCAAGCTGGTCGCGAAAAACAACCGCATTTGGTGCCAGATGGATTGCCTTCCGGCGTTTTCGTTTTGTCTAGTCATTTCTTTGTCTCCGGTATGGTTAAATGTAGTAGTTGGGAGGGACCGTCAACTCACGCGCCCCTGTATTTCCTCCCGCATCATCTGGTAGAGAAGCTTCTCCATGTCCACATATCCTGGTTCGGAAAGCAAATCTTCTTTCCTCAGGAATCTTCTGCCACCCTTGAACTCCATGGGCATGTCCGCCTTGATCTTTCCGGGCTGCCGGGTAAAAAATATGATCCGGTCCGCAAGGTAGATAGCTTCCTGAATGTCATGGGTAATGAGAATGACGGTTTTGTTCTCGCTTTCGATGATCTCGATGATCATCTCTTCCATTTCCCAGGTGACCTGGGCATCCAGGGCTCCAAAGGGCTCATCCAGCAACAGCAGCTGGGGGTTCTGCGCCAGGGTCCGGGCAATCGCGACCCGCTGCTTCATTCCGCCCGACAATTGCACCGGGTACGAATCCGCAAAGTCATCCAGGTGAACCAGCTTCAGGAATTTTTCCGCCCGCGCCCTTCTTGCGTCCCTGGGCAGGCCCTGAATTTTCATTCCGTGTTCGACATTCTTGAGCACACTGAGCCAGGGAAATGATGTATAGGCCTGGAACACCATGCCACGCTCCGGGCCCGGCCCGAGGATGGGCTGTCCATATACCTCCACTCCCCCCCTGGTCGGGTATTCGAGGCCCGCAATCAGTCGCAGCATCGTGGTTTTGCCGCAACCGGACGGGCCAATCAGCGCCGTGACCTGGTTTTCCCGGATATCCAGCGACACATCATCCAGCGCGACAATTTTGCCGCCCACATATTCCTTCGAAACCCGGTTTGCCCGGGCCGGGGGTTCACCCGCCGCCCGGCCCTGTTCCAGGGAGGCATCGCGGGAAAGACTGTCTTTTCCTGAATTGCTCAAATCGATTTCTCCCTAATGCCTGGCATATTGGTAGGGGAACAGGAACCGAGCGGCCAGCCTGAATGAAATATCGGTCAGCACGCCCAGGATTCCAATGGTCAGGATCCCTCCCATAATGATGTCCACATGCAGAAATCGTGCCGCCCGCATCATGACCGCACCGATTCCATCGGTGGCGGCCACAATCTCGGCAATCACAAGATAGGTCCACGACACGGCAATCATATTGCGCATGGAATCCAGGATCTGGGGAGCCGCTGCCGGCAATGCGACTTTCAGCACGATATGCCGTCGGCTCGCGCCCATGGTCTGCGCCGACTCGATCAGTTCCTTGGGGACGGACAGTACATTGTCCAGAATCAGAGCGATCAAAAAGAACACGCAACCCAGAAAAAGCAGGGCCATCTTGGCGAAATCCGTGGGGCCGAAGTAAACCAGCAGCAGTGGCACGAATGAAGCGGCGGGGAGATAACGCAGTCCCCCGACGGTCGGATTGATGAGTGCACGCAGCTTGATGAAACAACCCATCAACAAGCCCAGAGGAACCGCAATCAGGCAGGCCACGGTGAAACTCAGGTAAATCCGGTAGACACTTTTGCCGATATCCGAAAAATAGCCCTTGTCTCGAATCAACCCGTAAATTTTCCCGACCACCTGTTCCACACTGGGCAGGAATTTCTGTTGGGATTCGGGTGTCAGATAGTGGCAAATTTCCCAGATTCCAAAAAACGCAACCACGCCGGCCAAACCGAGAATCAGACTTTCGTTTCTTCCCACCGACCCGCGAACCTCCAGGAATCGTTCCTTTGGCGGCTTGTAAAGCGGTGCTTTCTCCAGCGTTCCGCCCGTACCCGTACCCGGGACCGTTGATTCCGTGTTTGATGTACTCTCTGATTTGTTTTCAGCCATCATGCCTTACCTGTCAAACACCGCCCA
This sequence comes from Gammaproteobacteria bacterium, assembly GCA_011523765.1. Lineage (GTDB taxonomy): Bacteria > Pseudomonadota > Gammaproteobacteria > Arenicellales > Poriferihabitantaceae > WTGA01. The sequence continues at coordinate 14,346 of WTGA01000160.1, read as the reverse complement.
TACCGGCCGGCTTCTGTACAAATTTTTGCTCGGTCGACCAAGGAATGCGGTCATGTGATGTCCCGTCACCTGAAGGCCGACCCGTTTTCTTTGCGCCCATTTTTTGCTTTTCGGCTGTGGTCTCCGTTGCCCGCAATCAAGGGCTTTTCCCATTTGAACAGGCTTTTGTACAAACCCAGACCAACCATGGGTTCCACCGAACAGATCATCTGCGAACCATAGCAGTGCTGGTCCAGAAAATCTCTCAACTCTTCCGGCGTCTGGCAGACCACTTCCGCCAGCAAGTCAAACCGGGCCGCCACACGCATGGCATACACCACCTCGTGACAATCCCGGAAGTACTCGGCAACCTGATCGGCACTCACCCCCTGGGAAACCTTTATTCCGAGCATCGCCCAGGCAGTATAACCCAGTGCCAGTGGATTCACGACCGTGATGAAATGGATGAGATTGGCGTCTCTCATCCGCGCGACTCTTGACCGGACCGTGGCTTCGGATACACCCAGCTTCTGCGCAATGGAGGAAAAGGCAGCCCGGCCGTCTTCCTGCAGCATGGAGACAATCTCCAGGCTCAAGCCTTCTATAGGGGTATTGGAAGAGTAGGTAACCGCGTCGTCCTGCACCCTGGCGAACCGCATTTGCCGCCCACCCATCAATGGCGCCTGACCGGCAGCAGTTGAATCGTCAAGGTCCAACCCCCCGGCATTCGATGCAGGATTGTTCTGGTTCGACTTCAATTGGCGTACTCGCTTATCGGTGGAACAACCTGCATTTTAAAATTACGGATTTCATACACTGCCGAAACAATACCTAATATACCATGAACCAAACCTAATTATTGATACGGAATGCGTTAATATTATAGTTTACAATTACGGTCTGCAGAGCACAAACCTGATTGTCTGCACCGGGAAAAACGGAAATCGGGGAACCGCAACGGCGATTTGTCACCCGATTTGAACCGTCCTGCATAATCTAGCATGCCAATAAATCCGAATTACATCAAGTTTATTCATATTTTTAACGAAATAAGGAATATACAGGGGTTTATCTAAACAATTCCAAATGTTTTAGAACAAATATTGACGGGATTCGAATGTTCCATTAGACTGTTGCCGTATTTATTGGGTGTTCTCCTGGAATGAACAATGAAACCGGGCAGGCAAATCCGGGGACACCCCCGTCTGACATTTCGCCCTGCACACACAAAGAGGTAAAACCATATGGCCCTATTACAGATGGAGGAATGGTACGACTTGGCACGCGAAACCAACTGGACTCCCCGCTATGTCCCGGAAGACGAGCTTTACCCCCTCCCCATGTCCAATGATTTCGGCATTCCGGTCGAAAAGTGGGAGTCCTTTGACGAGCCCTACAAGGTCACATACCGGGATTATGTCCAGTCCCAGCGGGACAAGGATATCGGAGCGTATTCCGTCAAGGCCGCGTTGGCACGCTCCGATTTTTTCAGAAAAGCCTCCCCACACTGGAAAGCCCTGCTGGCACTCCATTTCAGTGCGGTATGCTGGGCGGAATTCCATTCCGCTTCCGCCTTTGCCCGAATGACCCGGTTTTCCCGCAGTCCCGGTATGCGCAATATGGCAACGTTTGGGACCCTGGATGAAATCCGGCACGGCCAGATACAGATTTATTTTGCCTATGAATTCCTGAAACACGACGCGGTGTTCGACTGGTGCCACAAATCATCCAAAACCGAAAACTGGATCATTATCAGTCTGCGGCACGCACTGGATGATATTGCCCATACACGGGATGCGACCAGCGCGGCCATCATGTTGAACATGGGCCTGGAACAGGCCTTTACCAACCTGCAGTTCGTTGCTCTGTCTGCGGATGCAGCGAAATGCGGGGACCACACCTTTGCGACCATGCTGCAAAGTATTCAAACCGACGAAGCACGCCATGCCCAAATTGGCGAACCCATGGTGCGCATCATGGTCGAGAACGGGAGAAAGAAGGAAGCACAACAGATGGTCGAAATTGCCTTTTGGCGCATGTGGAAGCAGTTTTCCGCTTTGAGCGGTATTGGCATGGATTACTATACGCCGCTGGAGCACCGTGAGAGCTCGCTCAAGGATTTTATGGAAGAATGGGTCATTGGACAGTTTGGCAGAACCGTTGAGGCTCTCGGCCTGGACCTGCCCTGGTACTGGGACATTCTGAAACATGATATCTCTACCTTCCATCATGCCAACCAGATCGGAGTGTATGTCTATCGTGCCACCGAGTGGTGGCGGCCGATCGCGGGAACCTCGCCGGAAGAAAGAGAATGGCTGGAAGAGAAATATCCGGGATGGAATGCAACCTACGGAAAATGCTGGGATACCATTGCCGACAACATTCGCCATGGCAACTACGACAAAACCGTCCCGGTTGCTCCTCCCCTGATCTGCAACATGTGCGGACTGGAAGTCACCGGAACTGCCGGGGAAAATTGGCAGCCTGTGAATCATCACGTTGACATTGATGATCGCCGGTACCATTTCTGCTCGGAGCCCTGCAAATGGATCTTTGAACTTGAACCGGAACGGTACAAAGGGCACAAGAGCATCATTGACCGCGTATTTGACGGGACCATCGGTCCTGAACCGGATGATTTCTATGAATACATGGGGCAAAGCCCTGCCGAACGCGGTGTGGATGGCTATGACTACCAATGGATAGATGGATACGACGATCTCTCCAGTGATGGGTTGAAGCGTGCAGTCGGTTAGGCATTGCATCCAAGATCATTCCGTCATACCGGAGAATAAATCCCATGGCTGATTTTCCGCTCGCCGTCAATGTACAGGGCGACTACGGTTATAAAGTGGTGGTGGTTGACAGCCACTGCACGATTGATGAGGTGATCAAAACGGCGGTGGATCAAATTGTGAGCGTCCTGGTCGCTCCCTTCCCGGAAGAGGCGGTATTGCGCGCACGGGTGCATGGCGCAACCCGACCCCTGGATGGCAGCCTGACGGTGAGGGAGGCCGGTTTTATTCAAATGGAAGCGCTCCAGATCTATGTGGAAGAATAGCGGTGAACACGGGACTGGAATACCAGAAGGTATGTGAACTGGACGAAGTGTGGGAAGGAGAAATGGAGTGCTTCGAAGTCGGGGGCGAAACGGTTCTGATTGTCCATGCGGGTGACGGCGAAGTCCGCGCCTACGATCCGGCCTGCCCGCATCAGGGGCATGCATTGATTGAGGGTGACCTGGAAGATTGTGTGCTGACATGCGGTGCACATCTATGGCAATTCGATGTCGTAACGGGCAAGGGAATCAACCCGACCGACACCGCGCTGATCAGTTACCCGGTAAAGATGAAGGAAGGCGCGGTCTGGGTTGCCTTCCCCCAATAACAAGCGTAGACAAACACAGATAAAGATCATGGCCAATTCCCAATCCAACCGATTCGTGGGCCCCGTCATCAAAAATGGGGAAATTGGAGATGCGATTATGGAAGCGGTTTATGAAGACAATGCAGGGAGGGAAATTGAAATGGAAGAACATGCCTCCTACGTGAGAATCAAAGTTCAAAGGGAGTGTGTCATCCGGTTCGATACGGTGGCGGACATGCTCGGCAGAGAGGTCACCCGCAGTGACATTGAGGCCAATATGCCCGCCCTGGAAGGATTTATTCGTGTCGATTCACAGAAGATGAGATTCCTGGCTTCTGTCGAGTAAAGGGGTCACGGCAATTGACGGCAATACCTGCGGGATACTGAATAACGGCAACGATCATGACTGCAAAATTGAGGGGGATGAAAACCTGGAGCAAACTGGCCAAAAACAGGCGACGCCCCAGTGAATACGAAATCGTAACGACCAATCTGCAAACCCGCAACCGGCACCGTGACCAGGCTTACGAGCTCTCCCCGGCTCCGGATCTGGCCATGAATGACTGGTACCGAAAGCATGTTTTCGACAGCCCGTTGCAACACGACGACTGGGAAGAGTTTCGGGACCCGGATTCGCTGATCTACCGGGTCTATACCCGCAGCCAGGACGGGCAGGAAGAATATATCGATGGCCTGCTGAACGAGCACAATCTCATCGGGCATGATGGTGATTTGCCTCCGGAATGGCTGGACACCCTGGAAAAGTTGTATACCCCCAGACGATACCTGCAGACGACCCTCCAAATGGGGGCGGCCTACCTGTTGCAAATCGCACCGGCAAGCACCATCACAGCCTGTGGCGGTTTTCAGGAAGGCGATGAATTTCGTTGGCTCCAGCGCATCGTCTACCGCACCCGTGAACTCCAGATCGCCCACCCTGACCGGGGATTCGGCACCCGTGAACGTGACCACTGGGAGAACGAACCGGCCTGGCAGGGTTTGCGGGAACTGATGGAAAGGGCACTGGTGGCCTACGACTGGGGCGAAAGTTTTGTGGCCATCAATCTGGTTGCGAAAGTCGCCGCAGATGAGACCTTGAGGGAACTGGCGTCAACGGCCCGGAGATTTCGCGACCCGTTGCTGGCCTCGCTGGCGGACAACCAGCTCCAGGACTGTGACCGCTCACGCCGGTGGAGTGCGGGGCTGGTGAAATTCTGTACCGATGCGAAAGAAGAAAACAAGGCCGTGATCCGGGACTGGATCGACCAGTGGACACCGCTGGCCCGCACAGCGATCACCGCCTATTGTGCGGCACTGCCGGAAAGCGAGCATTCAGCGGAATCTGTCATTGCCCGCATGCAGGCCTATCACCGCAGCCTGGAGACCTAGGACAATAGAGGAGTGCTTTCCATGCGAGATGAACCCGGTTCCCATGGGAAACACCGGAGTGCCTGCAAACCGCCCTGGGGATGACGGCAATTGCCTGCAGGATCAAACCGGGAACGATGCGCCATATTCCCGGACATCCCCCGTGGACGGCAGCCATTCAGCGGAATCGACGCACCCCGATCATTTTACGAACCGATGACCACCACACAAGACATGGCGAACCAGGCCAATCACGTCAGTACCCATAGCTGGCAATGGAAAGAGGAGGTCCCGTTCAGCCAAACGGTCACGGCGGGCGACCAGGTTTTCATCAGCGGCCAACAAACGCTGGACCACACCGGGGCAGTGCGTGATCCGGGTGATATCGCCGCACAGACCCGTAATGTATTTGAAAACATGAAGATGGCGCTGGCCCGGCTGGATATGGAGTTAAGTGACCTGGTGCGGTTAAACACCTATTATGTTTTCGACGGAGAGGAAGCGGACAGCACCCGGTACTGGGAGGATATGACCCGGGTACGACTCAACTACTTTCCAGACCCCGGACCCGCTGCCACCGCAGTGCGGATCCAGGGCATGCCCTATGAAGGCCAGCTGATCCAGATTGAAGGGATCGCACTTCGGGGAGCATCCCGGCGCAATCGCCAACGCATCATGCCCGCAGGAAGCTGGGACTGGAGCATCCCGGTACCCCTGTCCCAGGGCTGGAAAATCGGAAACCGCATTTTCGTTGGTGGCCAGATATCTGCCGACGACCAGGGCGGGTCGGTACATGTCGGCAACCTTGATGCCCAGACTCGAAACATCTACGGGTTTATTGGCCGGATACTGTCGGATGCCGGTTCGTCTTTTGACGATGTCGTGCATATCAAGGTGTGCTTTAAACACCACAGCACGGACCCGGCAACCGGTCAGGCATTCGTCGACCGGATCATGGAGATTACGAAAGAATACTTTGACGGTTCCGCCCCCGTACTGACGGCATTTGCCGTCGATTTGCTGTACCCGGGCCTGGACCTCGAAATCGATGCCATGGCCGTCGTCGATCCTGACCGAACCATTCTGGCCCCTGCAGACCTTGGAGGCCGTTATCAACCGCCTGCTTTTTCCGACGGGATCCATGCCAACGGAGAAATTTACATTGCCGGGCAAACCGCCCTCGGGGTGGATGGGTCCGTATTGTCAAGGAACGATATCAGTGCCCAGGCCAAAGTGGTATTTGAACGATTGCAGACTGTTCTGGCCGCAACGGGGGCCTGTTTGAACGATATCGTGAAATTGAACCTGTTTATCGTGGGTGAAGACCACGAAATTGAAAGCGCTTTTCACAAGGTCTGCCGCATCTGGGCAGAGGCCTGTCCGGAGGGATATCCTGCCATGACCACTGTGCGGGTCCACGAACTCCCGCGGCCCGGCCTTCTCATTCAAGCGGATTGTATCGCCCGGAAACCGGTCCCGGCCAATCCAGACCAACCCTCTCAAACCAACCGGAGAATATTATGATCAGCAATCCCGTACCGTGGCCCAATGGTGCCAAAGTTGCCTGCGCCATCACCTTCGACATTGATACTGACAGCATTTTGCATCTCGAACACCGAGAGCGCGCCCCCACCATGCTTTCCACCATGTCCTGGTTGAAATATGATGAAGTCGCAATCCCCAGGCTGGTAGAACTCTATGCCCGCTATGAGATCAAGCAAACTTTCTTTTATCCCGCCTGGTGCATGGAGCGCTATCCGCATCTGGTCGATGTCATCCTCAAAGGCGGCCATGAAATCGCGGCACACGGCTATTTGCATGAAAACCCGAACAAACTGAGCCCGGAAGACGAACTGTACTGGTTCGAACGGCAGATTGCGGTGATCGAAAAGATGACCGGTAAACGTCCACGGGGCTGGCGCGCACCGCTCTACAATTTCTCCCGGCATTCCATCGACTACATGATTGACCAGGGTTTTGTCTACGATGCCAGCCTGATGGGGGATGATATCCCCTACGTCCTGAAAACCAGCAAAGGTTCGGTGATCGAGTTGCCGAGTCAATGGGCAATGGATGACTGGCCCCACTACACCCATGCCCCGGACATGCATTACATGATGCCCATCAAATCCCCGGATGAGGCGATGAATGTTTTCATGTCCGAATTTGAAGCGATGTACCGGAACAATGGATTATGGGTCACGGTATGGCATCCATTTGTCTCCGGACGTCTTGCAAGATGCGAACGCATCGGGCAGATGATAGAGGAAATGCAGAACCGGGGGGATGTCTGGTTCGCCACCATGGAAGAGATTGCCGCCCATGTCCAGTGCTGTATTGATGATGGATCATGGACTCCGAGAGTGGACGATCTTCCCTATTACGACGGCCCCATCCCGGAACTCAACGACGCGAATCTGGCTTAGGCCACCCCGCAACCACGGGTATGCCGGACAATACCCGTGGTTGAATCGCGGCCGCCAATCCGGCGCGGTGCACAACCCCCTCTTTGACTGTACACCGGTTTCCAACCGGCCACCGGAAACCCGTTTCACACCCTTCTATGGATTAACCGCGCAGATCCGACCTGCGGATTCCCTGGTCCACAAACTCGCCCCGTTGCTTTGCCATGGATGCCATCAACCGGAGCACGATACAGGCCGCGAGCTTTGCGGTCGTCCCGCTGACATCAAAGACCGGGGCAAGTTCTGAAATTTCAATCAGGCTGACAGACCCCCTGTGGCCAAGCAACGTTGCGGTCTGCATCATTTCCCTGGATTCAAATCCACCTGGCTCCGCTGCGGTGACGCCGGGTGCCGCAGAGGCATCCAGGATATTCATGTTGAAACTGAGATACTGGGCATCCGTACCGTTCCACACCTGATCTGCCGCCTCATTCACTGTGGATTGGATGCCCCTGTCCAGCACCTCATCCATGGAATGAAACCGGATTCCCCGTTTCTTTGCCAGCTCGACGTGATCCTTGGGATTCATGGAATTCCGGGCGCCGACATGAGCCATGTTGGCGGTATTGACATTGGGCAATTCGCTCACCCTTGCAAAGGTACAGGGTGCCGCCATTTTCTCACCCGCCCAGGAATCCGCCATTTCCAAATGGGCACCGAAGTGCATATAACCCAACTTTTTGTCCTCGCCGATATGGTCGGACAATGCCTTCGCGGCGGAAATGGAGATAGAACGGTCACCACCGCAAATGATTGGGGTGACCCCGGAAGCCAGGACGGTTCTTACCGCCCTGTAGATTCGGTCATGGGCAAGTTCGGGCATGACTTTGGGCACCCGGACATTGCCACAATCCACGCTGGTCCCTGCCAGGTCAACCTGGTATTCGAACCAGTATGGAAAATATTCGTGACTGGCAACGCGAAAGGCCTGGGGTCCCTCTTCCGACCCGGGTTTCCCGACATTGCCTTCATCATAGGGGACCCCCATGAAGGCAAACCGCGCGCCACTGTTTTTCAGGGCATCGGTTTCCATGTCGATTTGCGGGGAACGCAAAAACGTGACGACCCCCAGAGATTTGAAATTTCCAGGTTCTCCCAACGGGGAAAAAAGATGTTCGAAATTCTTTGCAGGGTTCATTGATCAGCTCTCTTGTAAGGTTGTTCTTGTCCGTTTCGGCCGGGTCAAATCAGGGCGCCTTACCCTGGTCGCGCAAGGTTTTTGCCCGACTGCCGAGGTATTGATACACCATGCAACAAGCCAGTTTAATACTCATGTCGCTGACATCAAAATGGGGAGTCAGTTCCGATATCTCGAATATGTCCGCACCATACGTCCCGGCAATGCGCGCATGCTGTATGGCCTCTCTGGGCTTGAGGCCAAAGGTTTCCGGTGCCGTGGTACCGGGCATGCAGCTGGCATCCAGTGAATCGGTGTCCCAGGACCAGTAGACAGCATCCGTGCCATCCCAGGCAAGATCGAAAATTTCCCGAGTACACGCTTCAATACCACGGTCTACCACTTCCTGCATTGGCACCATGCGAACATTGTTATCGATCCAGAAATCCACCCAGTCCTTGGGGTTCAACCCGTTGCGGGAGCACATATGGGCCATGTTCCGGCCGTGGCAATTGGGCAAATCAAAGGCCCGGGCCGGTCCCGAACAGTTGGTATAGGGGGAACCCTCCCAGTCAGGGGCCGAATCCAGGTGGCAATCAACGTGGAGATAGCCAATGGTTCCGTTCCGGTGAAAATCAGACAGGGCCCTGGAGCCGGGTATCGGCACGGAATGGTCTCCGCCACAAAGGATGACCTTGGCACCCCCTTCGAGACATTCCGTCACGTACTGGTAAATGTATTCATGGCTGCGCTCGTTGTTTCCAGGAACAATGGGGATGTCACCGCAATCCACCGGCCGGAAAAAGGTCATCAAATCGACATCAAACTCGAACATATAAGGGGAATACTGTGTGGAGGCTTCACGAATTCCAGAAGGCCCCTGGGAGGTTCCGGCCCGCACCATTTGACCCTGGTCCCAGGGCACGCCGAGGAAACAGACCCGAGCACCCATTTCCCGGACAGCCTTCCGGTCCGGCGGACAATACGGTGCCCCCATAAAAGTCGCCAGGCCCCGTGACTTGAATGCCCCGTTATGGCGGATCGGGGAGTGTATATGGTCATCTTTCCCGCTTTGGGCGGCCGGACCCCGGTGCTGGTGGGGAACAAATTCCCAGGTATACTGGCCGTTATGGCTCATAAATGCTCCTTTGTCTGTGTGGTGATGTCAGTTTGGCGATTGCCCGCTCCAATCACTGGCTCCGGCGATTGGAACACACCCCTGCGGGCGGTACGGTTTCTTCGCATACTCACAGTCGCGCAATGCGCAACGCATGTATGACGGGAGATGGAGCCTGTCGTTTGGCTCCGGCGCCCGGTACAACGGCAGTCCAGGAGATTGCCCGACAATGGGATGGGTTCTGGCTTTCAAGAAACAGGATTCTTATAGATCAATGATTGAAACAAGCGACACCTTGAAAATAACGGGGTCTCGGACAGGCGCCTACAGTGGCTGGCCCCGAGCCGGTGCCCCCGATATCGAGTCCCTCTGGTTGATTCCCGTATCCACCCGTGTCTTCCGGCGCCGGTCAATCCAGCCTAACCACTCGTCAATCCCTTTTCCCGTTGTGGCAGACAGTTGAATGATTTCAATCTCCGGATTCACCCTCCGGGCATATTCGATGCATCGCTCCACATCGAATTCCAGGTAAGGCAACAAATCGATCTTGTTCAGAATCATGAGGTCGGAAACGGCAAACATTTCCGGATATTTCAGCGGCTTGTCCTCTCCCTCCGTGACGGCAAGAATGGCCACCTTGTGATCTTCTCCCAGATCAAAACTGGCCGGACAGACCAGATTCCCGACATTTTCAACAAATAACACACTTCGCGCTTCCAGTGCCAATTTTTCCAGGGCATGGCCCACCATGTGGGCATCCAGGTGGCAACCCCGCCCGGTATTGATCTGAATCGCAGTGGCCCCGGTTTCCCGGATTCGCTCCGCATCCTTGACTGTTTCCTGGTCGCCCTCAATGACGGCCACCGCCACCTCGTCGACCAGGGCACGAATCGTCGTGGTCAACAAGGTGGTCTTGCCCGACCCCGGACTGGATACCAGATTCAGTGTCAATACCCCTCTCCCGGCGAGATATTGCCGGTTGTTTTCTGCGTAACGGTCGTTTTTTGACAAAATGTTACGCTCGATCTGGACGATTTCCGTCTGGCTGAATCCGGCCACATGGACCCGGGCGGGACCTGCCCCGAAGTGCAGGTCGGACTGCCGGGGGTCCCGGTGGTCATGCGAATCGGTATGATCATGGGAATGCGTGTGACCGGGAGGATGGTCGTGACTGTGGGCAGGACCCGGACGGACCGGATTCTCTATTCGTGTTTCACCATCTCCGCATCCGCAGACATTGCACATTTCGGACCCCCCTGCTGGGTATTGAATTCGTTGGACTGGAATCCTGATTTATTCGAGCATCAATGAACCAATAAACCATGATATGCTGTTTCGGTACGACTACAAGTTTATTGGCACTGGTTATAGATGTCAAACTTCAAACAACTTCAAACCACTGAATATTACGAAACCATGTATATTTCCGTCAAAATACAGAATAATAAGTTTTGGTTCGGAAACATTTCTACGAACTTCGTAATTTCACTGACACCGGAGCCCGCATGAAAAAACAGAAGACCCCGGTCCGCCCCCGGCCCATCGCTCCCGCGCGCAAAGAGAAAAAATCCGAGAAAGGCATTGCCAAACTGGTTCCACGCACCCTTCTTTCCGACCCGTTCAATCGGGAAATCATCAAGAGGCTCCAGGAAGACGGCAGACTGCCCTACTCCACCATTGCCCGGGAACTCGATACCTCGGAAGGAACGATTCGCAACCGGGTAAACCAGATGGTGGATGCCGGGGCCCTGCGCATCGTTGCGGTCGCTGACCCCATGGCACTGGATCATGCCGGCTATGGATTTATTGGGTTGACACTGACCGCAGGGGCCGAACCCAGAGTGGTGGCCAAACCGTTTGTGGACCGTGAAGAGGTTTTATTTGTTCTTTTTGCCGGCGGGCACTACGACCTGTTGATCGAAGTACTGTGCAAGACTCATGAGGACCTCAGGGATTTCATTCTTGAAATGTGCTACGGCCAGGCGGATATCAACAGTGTTGTGCCCATGATCGGGCTTGAAGTGTTCAAGTACCAGCTCAAATGGGATGACCAGCAGTGGTCCTGAGCCGGGAACAACCCGGCCTGGGCCATTTCCCGGTTCCGGCCCACCCAAGCTGAATACCGGCCCCATCGGGACTGACCGGACTGACGCCTTCCCCGTTCCCGGGGAAGCGGGGGCCGGGCAACCCACCCCATGATGCGGGATATCCGACGGAGCAGTCCGTGCATGGCCGGGCGGTTTTGTGTGACGACCTCCTAGTCCTGGTGCAGGCAACGGGCCCGGTGGCCCAGTTTTCCTTCTGTCGTCAGCGTACCCAAAACATCCAGCACAATTCTGCACGCAAGTTGGGAGGTATTTTGATTGACATCGTAGGGTGGCGCAACTTCCACCACTTCCATCCCGCACAGACCTTCGCGGGCAATCAACCGAACCAGTTCCAATGCTTCCCGGGGCATCAGTCCGCCGGGTTCGGGTGACCCGGTACCCGGCGCAAAACCCGGATCAATGGAATCAATATCAAATGAAAGATAGACGGCTTTCGCATTTTTCCAGGCAAGGTCCAACGCCATTTCTGCCGCCTTCTTTATACCCAGCTCTTCGATATCGGTCATCGTCATCACGCTCGAACCCCGTTCCCGCGCTATCGCCGACCCGGGTCTCGAGCCGTACCAACCGCCAATCCCCATTTGTACCAAATTCTTGGGGGGGCAGTTGGAAAGACCCACATCATGCATGTGGCTGTGGGAATGATGTGAAGTCGAGACATCCCTGCCTTCGTGTCCATGGCCATTCGAAGTCCAGAACCAGGGCGTGGTGTGCATCCGCTCGTCCATATCCATTTCCTGCATGTCAATGTGACGGTCAATGTGGATAATTCCCACATTGCCATCAATATGGGGGGCGATTCCACGCACATTGGGATACCCAAGGCTATGGTCTCCACCCATCAAAATGGGAAATACGCCAGCGGTATAAATATATGAAACCGCTTTGGATACCTGGTCAAACGTTTTTTCTATATTCCCGGGAATCACAAAGATATCTCCGGCATCGCACAGGTCCAGTTCTTCCTGGATATCCACCGCCCCGTCCACCGAGTACCCATCATACAGGGCCGAAATCTGGCGGACCGCCTGGGGGCCGAACCGGGCACCGGGACGATAGGTCGTACCGGTATCAAACGGGATTCCCACATAGGCCGCTTCGTATTCACCCACTTTACGGATATCTTCGCAATAGGGTGCTTTCATGAAGGTATTGATTCCGGCAAATGCCGGTTGATGGCCGCGACTGAACAGCGAAATCGTTCTGTCGTGAATGGAATCGGCCGCTTCCAGCCCGAGTTCCAGGCCACGTGCAATCTCCTCCTGCTGCCTGGTCTGGGAAATGCCTTCCAGTCTTTTCAGATTGCGGCTTCCACGCAGTTCACCCGTTATTTTGTCAGGCATGATGGTCCTCTTGAATATTCGATTCAGTGAACGGATTCACCAATCGTTAATGTATCCCGGCAATCGTTCCAGTGCAAGATGATTGGCCCGTAACCGAAGGAACCTGTTTCCCGTTGACCGGGGAAAACGGGGTCACTCCGCCCCCAACCGGCCGATCCACTTGTTCGAGGCATAGCGGTCACCGATTCCCTCTTCCCCTAACGCTTCCAACAGGGAAGAATCCATCCCGGCCCCAGAATCCGCCCGGCTGTTCATCACCCCGGCTTCGATGTAAACCTTCCCGAAAAGATCCCAGGTTTCGCGGATGTACCCGGCCGCACAATCGGGGGCACCACCAAACAATTCCTTTCCCCACCCACTGGGTTCTGGCGGAGCCGGATCAATATTCTCGGGCATGCTCGCACACAACGGGGCACCGCCTACTCCGAATGCACCGAGATTTTGGTAAAGGTTCAGCATGACTGCCCCGTTTTGCGTTAACCGGACATCGCTGACAGGCCAATCCAGTCCAGCAGCAATGATTTCATTTCCTTCCTCGGGGTTCTCTTTCCACCAATCCACCGCTTCAAACCAGGCCCGCAACAGTTCCTTCGCTGTCTCCGGATTTTCGCTCAACCATTGGGTGTTACAGGCAATGGACTCCGAGATCAGCCCCCGCTCCCAAGTCTTGTCCGAGCGGCTTGTTTTCAGGACCCGGGACCCGGGTCTGTCCAGAGACTGTTTTGAGAATGGGATATAGTTGACATCGATATCCAGCGCACCACTGACAAAAGCAGCCGCACTGTCCTGGGGAAGCAGGATGCTGTGCGATAACTGTTCATAGGCAATTCCTGCCTTTTTCAGCGTCAGCAACATCCACATGTGATTCAAAAAGGCATAGTCGGCCCCGTAGCTTTTTCCCGGGAAATCGCTCACCGATGCAATGCCTTCAGAGACCACCATTTCATCCAGCCCATAGGACATCGCCGGTATCGCGACCACCGTGACCGGAACATCCGCCGCGGCAGCGACCACCAGCGAATCCAGGGTATTCATCATGCACTGTAATTCCGTCCCGGATATCGCGGCATTTTTTGCGGTAATGTCTTCGATTATCTGCACCTCCAGGTCCACCCCTTTCGCCAATCCCTTTTCCTTGACAATATACCAGGGGGCATAAGGAGAAAACGAAATGATGGCAATGTTTACCTTTTCATTCGCAAAGACACCGCCGGGCTGGACGGTGATTACAAACATCATCACGAACAAACAGAAATTGTACAGTTTCTTCATGGCTACCTCCGGTTTTCAACATGATCATGACAGCACAAGCACTGTGCTCTGGTTCAGCAACTGTGCCCATCCTTCTATGGGCCGTTCGATGACGAAACACCAGAACCGGGCTGCTCTCAACTGAACCGAGGTGGCACCTAATACTATCCAGTCTACTTAGTGTCTGGCAGAAAACCTATAACTATATGATTATATTGCATTAATAGGCCTA
>WTGA01000014.1:12206-24529 GCA_011523765.1 Gammaproteobacteria bacterium | reverse complement strand
GGACAGGTCACGTGTTAATTATTAGGACAGATCATTTGCTCGTGACACTTTTCCGTTTTCAGGTTGGCCTGAACCCTCTTTTCCGGTATAGTGGACTCATCATGCCCGCCAGAGCTGATCTGGCAACTCGGAGGTCCAGGCACACCCCATCTTCGGATGGGTACTCCAAACGGCTTTACAGCCGGTGTCATTTTAAACCCGACGGGGACCTGTTTCCCTGTTGGGGAGGCATGTCTCCATTTTTTATGTTGTATTCTCATTTGGAGGCTGTCATGTTACAAAACGAAGCGTTAGCAGAAAAAATGCAGTACGCAGAGCTTGAAAATACTCGCGCAGAGACTTTGAAAACCAACGCAGAAACGGAAGAAGTGAAAGCGAAGACGGAAAAACTCAGTGTGGATATTCGGACTCAATTGGCTGAGATGCGCAAAATGGATGCTGAGATGCGCAAGATGAATGCGGATGCAGCCAAGGCGATGGCGGAAACAAAATGGTATCCGTTAGCTATAGGCTCAGGTGCGACGCTTGCCATTGTTGCAATAGTCAAACTTTTTCTGTAATCAAATTGCCCCACTGCACAGTGGGGCAATTCTTTCCCCACCCGGATTCGATTCTTGTCCATGAACCCGGCAGATGGACGCTATTTCATAACAAAAACCGCGCTCACCAAAATATCGGTGAGCGCGGTTTTTGTTATATTGACTGCTCCGCTCTGGAAAACAGACTCGACCTTACGGTGTTTGAATTTGAAATGATGAGGATTACGGTTTAAAGATCATGGAAGAGTGTCCTGCAATGCCGGGTCTCCAGAGTGTCGACAGGTTGCGTTTTCTGATTGAGGGAAAACGGGTGTATACTGCCGTTGTAAAGACTTTTTTCTTGGAACCATGTCAAAATACGAACCCTTGAAGCATCATCTTCAAAATCAAACCCAAAATTTCGTTCCCATGACCTTTGGGCAAATCGAGAGGATAATTGGAGCCAAATTACCAGCTTCAGCGTATTCTCACAGAGCATGGTGGTCCAACAATCCGAGTAACAACGTTATGACCCATTTCTGGCTCGCAGCAGGATTCAAGACTGAAGATGTGAACATGACGGGACGCAGTTTGGTGTTTCGGAGATAAATCATTTTGGGTGCAAAGGTAGTTGTAATCCGTTTCCTTTCTGCTAATACAGCCTAAAGGGATGCTGTCTCCAATAATTTCTCCCCACGGCGGATGTGTTCACGGTCGCCAGAGCCTCCAGGACCGGTTTGCTTCACGTCTTTCAGTCCGCGAAAGCCTGTCCCGTCGTGTCGTCTCTTATCAGGGGAACAAGAGTGCGCCGGGGTTGCGTTGGATGAAGTATAAGGAGGGCTTTTCCAGTGAGTTGGTTGATACCCTGATTGATGAAGCTGAATCCAGACGGGTTCTTGACCCATTCGCCGGAATCGGCACTACCCCGTTAATTGCTGCGGGTAGGGGCCTGGAAGGTACGGGAATCGAAATCATGCCCGTGGGTGTTCTCGCCGGAAATGCCATGGCCACCGCAGCGAATGGTATTCGTCCCGATGAGTTCGACAAGGCAGCCGACCAACTACTCAAGCGAATTGAATCGAAACGCAAGCCCCGAAAGAAAGATGCCTTCCGTCACGTCAGGATCACCGAATCCGCTTTTTCTGACCAGACCGAACTGGATTTGGCCAAGGCCAAAGGATACATTGAGCAAATGGGGAATGCACCGGTTGCAACTCTGCTCAATCTGGCGTGCATGAGCGTTCTCGAAGACATCAGTTATACACGCAAAGATGGTCAGTATCTGCGCTGGGATCATCGTTCTGGTCGAAGTCTCAGATCCCATATGGACAAGGGAGAAATTCAGTCGCTCGCCAACGCTTTGCGAACAAGATTACGTGAAATATCCGAAGACATTGAACCACTCAATTTGAAATTCGGTTCAGGGTCTCCAACATTGAAAACGGCCTCCTGTCTTGATGCCCTTCGCAAGATGCCGTCGGCATCTATGGATACAGTGATCACATCACCGCCTTATGCCAATCGCTATGACTACACGCGTACCTATGCACTCGAATTGGTGTGGCTTGGTTTAGACCAGAATGATTTTACCGCCCTGCGTCAGAACTTGCTTTCTGCCACGGTTGAAAACAAGTCGAAAATGACTTGGTTACATGAGTTCTATGGCGAGTCTTCGTTACTGAAAAATGCGGTCGCGATGTATTCTGGGCAAGAGGCTATTCAGGAAATCCTGGCAACACTGGAGGGAAAGAGGAAAGAATTGTCGAATCCACACATAATTAGGCTGATAGAAGGGTATTTTTTCGAGATGGCCATCGTCATTGCTGAACTAGGCCGGATCATCATTCCTGGCGGTACTGTTTTCATGGTCAACGACAATGTACAGTACCATGGTGAGGAGGTCCCTGTAGACTTGATTCTGTCCGACTTTGCCGAGCAGTCTGGATTTGAGTGCCGGAACATCTGGTCACTGGCTCGGGGCAAAGGAAATTCAAGTCAGCAGATGGGGCGGTTTGGAAGGAGGGAGATCAGGAAATGCCTGTACAAATGGGTGCGAACGACATGACAAGAATACACGACGCATGTTATCGATCACAGTTGCTGTCACAGAGGATCCGTCAACGGACCGATATTGCTCTTCGTGAGTTGATAGACGCTTACACAAAAAAACTTGATTTCATGCTGCTTCAGGATCTGATGATAAGTGCCAAAGCTTGGAGTCACGTTGCTCATTCTGGCATTCAGGCTCACAAGGTTTTTGCGCATCCCGACTTGTTGGTCTGCCATCCCGAAACATCGGCTTACTACCGAGGGATCGCGCTGTTGTCTCAGAAACGGGTCTCGGAATTAGCTTGTCCGGTTACTTCCTGGGAGAGGGGGATGGGTAAAAAAGTCCGAGTGCCCGGTGACAAGGCAAAGGAGGTTGCGCGCCTCTACAACACCGTCATTTCTTCAATTATCGAAGGTGCAACAGGCTGGACGTTGGAGAACGGATACAGAAATGTAATTGCAACCATGGCGATTGGTCTGGATGGATCCATGAGGAATATCATCGGGAAAGATGCTGAAGCCATTGTTAAAGCACGTATCCGCAATTGGCTTGAATCGCAGGGTTTGGTTGTTTCAAGTAATGAGCAGGAAACCACTTTCAATCTGGTTCAGGACTATACCATGTATTACAAGCCGGAACCGGACATTGAGTTTCAAAAGAACGGCATACCCATTGCGACGATTGAGATTAAAGGAGGACGGGACCCCGCTGGCGCGCTTGAGCGGTTCGGTGCAATGACAAAGAGTTTTGAGAACACTCCACCGGGGTGCACGAATATTCTGATAGCTGGTGTCATAACCGATGAAATGCGAAAACGCTTGCAAAATATCGGTGTTGTGAAGGTATTTCAACTTGATGATATCGATACGGACGGGCCCAAATGGAGTGAGTTCCTGAATGAAGTATTCCATCACATTCTCAGGATTACTGGGGAAGTAAAGCACTCTTAGTGTACCGCCGTACCGCTTTTCGTGGCACCTGGCTTTCGGTTCCCAAAGAATGGTGGATAACTTACTTCCTTCACATAGCACTGCACTGTTGAACTCCTTCTACCTTGGCCAGCAGCTTACTGTCTGTCAGGGTTTGTTTCGCCGTGTTGCTATTGAAAAGCCAAGAAGTTGGACGTAGAGATACACAGAACAAGAACCAAAAACTGAACAATAAAACATTGAACCCAACACATCGGCTCATTCAAAGATGAACAGACCAAAGAACTGCAGACCCCCAGGTTCTTGGGCTGAAAATTTACGGTTCTGCGATGCCGTTGTGGGTCGTGTTATTATGGGGCCTATTTGCTTTTTGGGCAGAAATGCTAGCTCTCAAAACACTAAAGAATATTCAAGAAGGATGAGACCAAGACCGAGAAAAACCAACTCAGAGCATGAACCCGCAGGTTTCTATTCCAAAGACTGAACTTTCCGAGTTTTGTCAGGCCCACGGGGTCGCACGGTTCGCTATTTTCGGTTCCGCACTGCGGGAGGATTTTTCCCCTGCGAGCGACATTGACGTGCTGGTCGAGTTTATTCCCGGTCGCACTCCTGGGCTGTTGGGAATGGCCGACATGGAGATCCAACTGTCGGCCCTGTTTGGCGGACGCAAGGTAGATATTCAAACCCCGGAAGATCTGAGCCGTTATTTTCGCCAGGAAATCATCGAAAGTTCCGAGGTCCAGTATACCGGGGAATGACAGAATCCGGCTGCGGCACATGCTGGATTCTGCGCGTGAAGTGCGGTCCTTCGCGCAGGGACGAACGCGTGATGATCTGGAATCCGACCGCCAACGTACCGGCTCTCGTCAAGGGTATTGAGATTGTCGGTGAGGCGGTCGCCCGGATGACCGAAAAAACGCGGTTATCCAGACCGGATATTCCATGGGAACCCATTGTTGGAATGCGCAATCGGCTGGTCCATGCCCACTTCGACATCAACCTAGATATTCTCTGGCAGACCGTACAGCAGGATTTGCCGAAACTCATTACCCTGCTCGAAGAACCGAATCTGTAATCCAGCCCCAGGCCTTGCCGATATACGTTGCGGTGATATCGTCACGGTCTGAGCCGTGGCCCAATTCCCGATTGACCGTTTTCGCTACCTTGTTCCATCGGTCGCGCTCTTCTTCCGCAATGTTTGGCTTGTTCGTTTCTGTAATCCTTTATCTGGCAGGCGGTAGCCTGACAGATCTTCATCTCGCATCTCGTCAGTTCTGACGATTTATCAGCCAATTGGAATGATCCAATTGGCCTGTCCTGCAAAAACAGGTAGGGTTCTTCACTTGACGGATTTCGCCCTGATCCCCGCCCCGTGGTGAATGCTTTACGGATCGGTGGTGCGGACGGAGTTCCCTTTCCAATCTGAAAAGAGTCGTCACAGACGGGAGTTGCCGATGCAATTGGATGAATTGTTGGATATTTACTTTTCGGTAAGGATGCTGCGCCCCGTCACGGAAAGAGGCTACCGGGCCACCTGCCGGACCTTTGTGTCGGACACGGGGGTCCGTGAATTGGATGAACTGGATGAGGCTGTGTTTATCGGCTGGCGCAAGCAGGTATTGGCCCGGGCCTGTGAAACCACCTGGAATTCCTATCGCCGGAACTTCCGGGTATGGATGAAGTTCGCTGTCAAACGGGAATTCGTTTCCCGCAATCCGATTGAAGATGTGGCACCGGCCACGGTTTCGAATTTAAAGAAGAAGACCGTAAATGTGGCTTCCCTGTCAAGAGTGGTCGCCGGGCTGACTGAATCCAGTTGTCCGGTGAAGAACGGTTGGTTCTGGTCCATTTGCATCAAAACGTTGTTTTACACCGGCATGCGCCGACGGCAACTGGTGGGCCTGTGCTGGAAAGACATTGATTTCAAGCGCAATCTGATTCATCTGGTGTCGGCCACCAGCAAAACGAAACGCACCTGGGAGGTTCCTTTGGATGCCCGGTTGTATAATGACCTGATGTATTTGAAGAAGGAAACGATCCGAGTGCTGGGAGCCCGGAAAAACCTATCGGGCCGTCAGACATTTTGTATTCAGATTTTTGATGATCGAAACCGGTTCACCAACGACCGGCTGAAGGGGGACCAGCTCACCGGCATCCTGCGAAAAATCGGCCAACATTATTCCATTGCCCTCTCTCCGCATCGGCTGCGTCATACCTTCGGCACCGAAGTGGCCAACGCGATGTCCCAGAATGAAGAGGTCCCCTTTGGCATCCGGGCGTTGCAGCACCAGCTGGGTCACACCAACATTACGACCACTCTTGGGTACATCGAACCCAAACCCGAACAGCAACGGAAAATTGTGGATTCCCTGAAAACGATCTGAATCCCCCCGACTCTACCGGTCCTCCAACAGGGTCAGGTGTGGGTTGATGAGCGGAGTTTCATTTTTATCAAATACCTCATGCACTGGGACCAGCCAGCCTTTCAGGGTGCTGATATTGCGTACCCCCTGCACCCGAACGGTGTGCCAGTTTTCTCCTTTCTTGTTTTTGACATTGATTCGTAATTTCTGAAAAGCGGACTGGACCTGGTTCCAGTCTTTATTGGCGGATTGACCGTAGGTCTTGAAGATAACCGGGGAGACCAGAAACACCCCTTCCTTGAGGATGTGGACCGGATATTCACTCCCATTGTATCGGATTTTTCTGTTTTGAATCCCGTTACGAAGCCAGAACAGGAATTCAGTGCCACCGTCCCGTTCCCCTGAATAATTTAGTGGGGGACCGGTTTCGTTGCCGATTGTTCTGGCAGAACCGGTTGAAGCGGGCCGCGCACTTTTGTCGCTGGTATCTGCAACGAATAACGAGGAAAGATCGCCCCCGTGATTCTCAGTTTTCGAGGTCGTATCGGCATCATCCCCAGGGGTTTGAGTCGAAGTGGTCGGGGAGGGGCCATCTTCCTGAGGACTTTCAGTCCGTTGCAAGGTGGCTGTAATCGGTCGTTCCTTGGATGCACCGGCATGGGTTTCCACAACACGGATGTGACCGTTGAACGGGTCAATTTCATTGCCATCCGTCCATAGAAATGATTTGTTCACCTTCAACAGGGTAAAGACTTCCGGCTTCCAGTCGTCAAGCTCGATGGTGGCTTTCCATATGGCTTTACCCTGGTTTGGTACGATGATCCCCGATTCCACCAGAATATCGAACAGTCGGTTGTTCTGAGCGGGAATACCGGTATGTCCCTCGGATTCAAGCTGTGCCCGCAGTTCATCGACAAACCGTTTGGACATCACCCAGCAGAACTGCCCGTCAAACCAACCGATCCCCCCTCGCGAATTGAACGTCGTAGTAGCCTCGGCGGCCAACACTTTCATTGCGCGTTTGATTTTTTCCGGGAGCGGTGTTTTCGACAATACTGCTCCGGTTTGGGGAGTATTCTCTGCTCCAAGCGATCGGGATACCGAAGTCTGGTCCGCCCGGGCCACGATTTTGCTGATCTGTGGACTCTCATCGTGATTTCCGTTTAGAAACTGCAGGCATTCGTACAGAATATCGGTGTCCGACGCAATCCATTGCAATCCATTCGGGGGTACGAATCTTTGCAGAAAAACCGGGCCAGCAAGATTGTGCAGGGAGTATTTCCGTTCCTTCCGATATCGGAAGGTATAGAATTCTGCCTTTCGGTCCCTGTTTTTCTGAAACCGTTTCCATCCCTCCTGCTCGGGAGTCCGCATCGAACCCCCGTAAGGGTTCCAGAGGCCGATTTCATTGCCTTTTCGATCATACAACATGACCTCCATATCCACTACAGGCTTGCCGACATCATGTGCAAGAGCCGCTACGAACACTGCATAGGTATAGATATCCGCCTTGAGGCGAATTACTTCGGGTGACTCACCAACAGGGAGCTGTAACCCTCCCCGAATTCTAAGTGCATAAATCGCTACATCCAGAATGTGTACAAGCAGTCCTCCTGGATGTGCATGGTGATGATATTCGGACCCGGGCAGTTGCTGTACATGTTCGGCGACTCTTTCGAGCGCGGGACGATATAACAATTCGAAAGAACCGTGACTCACCCCGGTAAGTTTGTAAATTGCAGATACCCGATCTACGTGATTGGAAGCAAGAAGTTCTTGACCACTTTTAATGCGTGGTCCCGGAGCGGGGGATTTCCTGAACCATTCAATCTTCATGGGTTGTCAGTAGGGTAAACAAGAGCAGAATGTTGCAGGGCTGGAGAAAGTGCAGGGTTCCAGGCTCGATGTTGCTTCGGCGGGTTGCAGATACCATTCACCAAACTTGTGATCACGGTTGATCGGTAATTTTGAAAAGATATTCAAAATACAGTAAAGCGGGTTTTCCGTCCCTCGCGGGACGCAACTCCACAACTGCCCCTGCTGCTTTCAGAATGCGAATATACAGCGCGGCTCTTTGACGTTGAATGCCCGAACGTTTAGGGAGTTGGGGCGCATAAAACACGGGAGTGTCGAAAACCATTTCCAGGATATCAATACCCTGGTCTGAGCGAAGCGGTGCAATCATTTCCGTTTTTTCTTCTCGTATAATTCGATCATACCCCGAACACGTTGCAAATTGGTTCTGGCTTGATGGACCATGGCATTCAGAAAAGATTCAATCCAACCCAACCAGTCTCCCTCACTTGAAATTCGTTCCAGTGGATGATAATAGATGCCACGATTAGCTCCCAAATGTTGGCGACATAAAGGGGTGGACTGATCAGGCAATCTCTTTTGACAAGCAAAATCGGAATTATTATTGCGTATTACCCATAATGGGCATTATAATGCCCATTATGGGTACGCCTACACCAACTCGTCTGTCGCGGCCAGCACGCCGCAAGGCGGCAGCTGAGAACATCGGCACGCCCACCAGTCTTGCTGATGCACTTTTCACCACAACCCAGCAGCGGGTCTTGGCCTTGCTGTTCGGCCAACCCAACCGAAGTTTTTTTGCCAGTGAGTTGATTAGGCTGACCGGATCTGGCTCTGGAGCCGTGCAACGCGAACTTCAGCGCTTAACATCGAGCGGGTTGGTGAGTGTCACCTATATCGGTATGCAAAAGCATTATCAGGCCAATCCCGATTGTCCCGTATATCGCGAACTAATCGACATCGTTTGCAAGACGGTTGCCATGGTAGAGCCAATCCGACAGGCACTGGACCCGCTCGCCGACCGGATAGAGTTGGCGATACTCTACGGTTCTGTTCTGCAGGGTACGGATACGGCAACCAGCGATATTGATCTGCTCGTCACTGCCGACGACGTAATGTTGGAAGAACTCTATACCACACTAGCCCCGGTGGAAACGAGCCTGAGCCGCAAGATCAGCCCCACTCTTTATACGGTGGAGGAGTTCAACGTGCGTCGGTCGGTCGGAAACACCTTCCTGAGCCACGTGCTCGCTGGTGAACATCTGGTTCTTATCGGAAAAGAAGATGACGCATCCACAGCTTGATAACCTGGTGCGCATCGGACAACTTAAATCCGAGCGACCCCTTGAGAGGGAGACAGAGGGCCTGTTGCGTTCGGGCCAACGCCGTTTGAATGATGCTGAACACAGGGACCTGAGCCTGGAGAGTCGTTTCGACCTTGGCTATAACGCGGCTCATGCTCTGGCACTTGCGGCCTTGCGGATGCAAGGCTACCGTTCCAGTTCACGCTACTTGGTCTTTCAATGCCTGCAACACACCATCGGTCTGCCTCGGGAACAGTGGCGAATACTGGACCAAGCCCACCGCAAGCGCAATCTTGCCGAGTACGAAGGCGCGATGGATGTAGACGAACAACTGCTCTCCGCGCTTCTGCGAGTTACGCGGAGCGTGGAAAAGTGTGTGTGGTCTCATGACGCTGCAATGAGAGAGGTTGGCCGGATAGCAATGTAAAATTCTACCTACTCCTCGATGAATGTCGTATGTGAATGCTTTAACCGCACCGTTTAGGAGCAGTTCGTGGATTACCATGAACACCTATTGTTCGTCGACCTGTATGCCTTCAATCAAAAACTCGCTGCTCAGCCGGTAAATACAATGCCCCGCTCCACAAAGGGCTCGCTTTGAAAAACATTGGTACCATTTATTATCGATAATAAAAAAAGTGCGACATCAGATGGACCCATAACAGGTTGTTGATTCTGTATAGAAAATCGGGTAATCTGCGATACACTGGTTACTGAGCATTCGATAACCATAGAGTATTGGCACCCTGAATTGTGCTTATTTGACGACTTTTAATCAGGTGGTCACAGGTTCGATCCCTGTACGCCCCACCATATATATCAATAGGTTCACGCAGTATTCTCGACCCATTGGTTTGTATAACCTTCCTCAGCAAGACCGGCACACACAAGGGAGGAGGTCCAACATGGCGACCATTACGAAGGCTCCCCCCGGTGCCTGGAAAGCGGTGATCCGACGCAGGGGAAATCCCACTGTTTCCAAATCATTTCGGGTGAAGCGGGATGCACAAAGCTGGGCCAAGACGACGGAGGATGAGATGGTACGGGGCGTTGATATCGCCCGGTACCATTCGGAGAGAACCACGCACTGGAGCGGTATCTGAAGGAAGTCACGCTGACGAAGAAAGCTTCGACACAGAAACCTGCGTATTTCACTGAAGGTTGCCAGCCATTTCACGGGAAGGTCGTCGCTCATCGGAGCGACGCGACGCGACGCGGTCTTGCAGGGTGTATTATGCGTGGATATTGAATGCTTCTGATGAAGAGAGGAAGCATCGGCATAAGATGGAGGAATTGGCCACCAGTCACCATACAGTCCCGATCTTTTGTATTGACAATGTACGCACGACGGGTGGGATAATCAGGTCACTATAGCCGACACCCACAAAAACAAAATCGGGCCGCACGATGGCCAAACCAGATCTTGCCACAACGAAGATCAACCTCCGGGCATCCCCGAACAAAAAACTCTCATTGACCGGGCCGCTTCGTGCCTCGGGAAGAGTCGTACCGAGTTTATCCCTGAAACGACACGAAAAGCTGCAGAGCAGACGATACTTGATCGACGTCTCTATCTGCTTGATGACAAACGGTTCGCGGTACTCGTGGCTGCCCTTGCAGAACCTGTGGAACCCTCGGCTGCTCTTCGCAAGACCATGAATACCCCGCCACCTTGGATCGAAAAATAAATCATGGAAAGACCCTCACCCCTCTCGAAAGACGACCCGGTCGGCGACTTCGACAGCGGTAGTCCGGTTCTCGACAGGTGGTTCCCCACACAGTCCCTGCAGAAAGAGAAATCCGGTGCCTCACGTACCTATGTGGTATGTGAGGAGGGTCGGATAGTTGCCTACTATGCGCTGGCGACCGGAGGCATGGAGCACTCGAGTTCTCCCGGTAGCATCCGGCGGAACATGCCGGACCCGACCCCGGTCATGATCCTTGCCCGCCTGGCCGTGGCACGTATCCATCAGAGCCGTGGGACCGGCCGGGCTCTGGTACAGGATGCCCTTCTCAGAACCCTCCGGGCTGGAAATGCGGGCCGTGACCATCCATGCCCTCGACAAGCAGGCAGTGGCCTTCTATAGATATCTCGGCTTCAAGCCTTCCCCGGTGGATGATTTTGTCCTTTTTGCTCGCCCGGTTTGTGTTCTGACCGCCATCGAGCCCTGTTCAGATTGAGGTGGTGGTATGATTCTTGCAGAGAGCAACTCGTAACCTGCCAAAAATAGACGTTTTCCAGATGGCGCGAGACGGCGATTTCCGCAGTGCGAAAAGCATTGCATTACTGAAACAGTCTGATATTGTGGTGACCAACCCACCGTTTTCCTTGTTCCGGGAATATATGGCCCAACTGGTCGAATACAAAAAGAAATTTGTGATCATTGGGACGACCCCCGCACCACATTTTTCATATCAAATTTTACGTCTGTCATATCTCTACCCTCTCATGGAAAGCCGGACCCTACTGTCAATGAACGATAGACCGACAAATCGGTGCTGATTCCTGTACCAACGGTATATAATTTGCGTTACTCAACCATCGGTACCGGTCAAATGCGCTTGCTTGTGTTTCAACATATTGAATGTGAGCACCCCGGAGTGCTCAGGCGTTTTCTGGAAGAAGATCATGTCAGGTGGGATTCGGTGGAACTGGACAAAGGCGACCAGATACCAGACCTGGAGAGTTATGATGCCCTTTGGGTAATGGGTGGACCAATGGATGTCTGGGATGTAGAGCAACACCCCTGGCTGATTCCCGAAAAACAGGCCATTCGACACTGGGTGAGTGTACTGAACAAACCGTATCTGGGGCTTTGCCTGGGGCACCAGTTGCTTGCAGATGCTCTGGGCGGTACGTGTGGTCCCCAGAACCCGCCTGAAATTGGCGTTTTGGATGTCACGTTGACAAAAGAAGGAAAATCCGACCCAATCTTCCATCATATGCCTGAAACCCAGAAGTGTTTGCAATGGCACTCGGTCTGTGTTGCACAACCACCGGAAAACACAGTTGTGCTGGCCTCATCGAGGTGCTGTCGCGTTCAGGCCATGCATGTCGGGGACCGGGCATGGTCCATGCAGTACCACGTTGAAATCGAACCAGATACCGTGGATAACTGGGGCAAGGTTCCGGAGTATAAACAGGCATTGGAAAATACCCTGGGACCAACAGCCTTGGACGACATCCGGTCAACCAGCAACGCCAATATGGATGTATTCTTGAGCAACGCGAGACAACTGTACCGGAATTTCATGATGCAATGTCGGTAACTGCCGTTTCCAGACAACCTCCGGCATCTTTTTCTGAAGGGGAGAGACAGCGCATTTTTCGGTTGTTGAAGGGA
>WTGA01000014.1:0-12106 GCA_011523765.1 Gammaproteobacteria bacterium | reverse complement strand
TAGCTGCCAGGTTTTGCACAGCGGAAACATGCCGCACAGTGTATTGAACTCCATATCTTTTTCTGAAGGGGAGAGACAGCGCATTTTTCGGTTGTTGAAGGGATAGCTGCCAGGTTTTGCACAGCGGAAACATGCCGCACAGTGTATTGAACTCCATAGTTGGTACGGAGTTGGGATTGCACAACGACTACAGACCAAGGACAAGGGGAGCAGGACATGCGGTGCCGGGTACTCTTGACATCCTGTCAGGAGGTTCGTGTACTCCTCGGCTTTTGACAGAATCCCGAACCTGCCGTGGTCTCAGTCTGATTTTCTCGAACCAATATACGTTGCGGTGATATCATCCCGGCCCATGCCGTGGCCCAGTTCCCAGTTCACGACTTTGGCAGCTTTATCCCACCGGGCTTTTTCTTCCGGTGTCAGGTCCGCATAGCGTGGTCCACCGGCATGAGGCGCCAGAATCCCTCCAGAGGCTTCCAGAAAACGCTCTTGGGCCCACTGATGCCGGTACTCATGGCCCTTTATTCCGTACTTGCGTCGGAGTTTGTAATACCGGGCATAATAGCTTTTATACGTTCTGTGCGAGGGAATCATGGATTTGTCCCCGTTTTGTTGCTGATGGTTGGTAACTCGTTCCAGCAGGTCACGCTGCTGGTCATTGATGATCTCGATTTCTCGAGGCCGACCACCTTTGCACCAGGAGCCTTTCAACTGGATGAACCCCGGCTTCTGAGTGGCCACGGCATACTGAAACTTAAGCGATTCTTCTGTGCGTAACCCAAACAAGATGCGCAGCAGGGTAATGATTTGCTCGCGTTCAGGCAACAACGCCAGCAGTGCGGGGTCGGCTTTGACTGCCTTGTTGGTTCCGAAACCGGGTGCGTTTTTTCTCAAACCGATACCCAGTTGCCGATTGGTTGGAATCCGTCCAATCAGGTTGACCTTGCGGGCCAGCCAGCGAATGTGAACCAGACGATTGGCGATGGTCCGGTTGCTCAGTCCCTGGGTACGCCAGTCATCAACCAGACGACAAACTTCCTTTTTGCCGAGCGTATTGATATCCCAGCGCTTGCTGTATCCGCGCGCCTGGAGTTGTTTTATGTTCAGCATCCAACACTGGTGTCGGGTTTCCCGTCGGTCAGGCGGGCCGTCCGGGTGATTCTTCATGAGCATTTTGACTTGGTAGTCTGTTTTGTGTGGGGCATACATGTTCCGGTCCTCAACTAAAGGGTTACTTAGGTAGAATTTTCATAGTGTTTAATGCAACTAACTGACTGTTTTTTCCAGCATAGCCAGAGAAAAACAAAAGCCTCAGGGCTTCTTCAAATGTCAGACAATGTCAGACTATCTTTCAGTGATGTCACCACTGATTTATCGCGTCGGAGCTTCCTCCCGTGCTGATTGGTGAAATCAGTATCGGGAGGCAAAACCAACTCCTCCAACCGCTGGCGCAAGTGGTCGATAGTCCCAGGGACCACGTACAGGCGGATGGTGGGCTTGCTTTGTAAATTGAATTTCGACGACCCCGGAACCGGGGTTCGAATATCCGTGATTACGGTGCGGGTTGTGAATGACCTGTCAACCCATGACCGTAATGATGAAGAGACCTGGAGCGCGCAAAAGCGGACGCAAAACAGCGAACGCAAAACTAAGGAGCGGGTTTCCCGGTCTGGGTCAAGATGACGATAAACGCCTGTGCTCAGGAGGGCATCGATGGGATCGCAGGTCCGGCAGACCGGTATCCCTAGGGTAAGAATGACACAGACGAATACGCCTTTGGAATCACCAATGTTATGGTTGTGCCGTCAATTCCGAATGCCAGATATGCTCTGACAGGCATGCAGGGCGATTGTGACAGGAGCACTTCCGGGCTGTCAAGAAATTATTTGCCCTTATTTGCCCTTTTCATATCTTGCGGGAAACACAGTGTAACGGTTCGGGGCAAAATCCATGGACCGGCATACCGCAGTGTAGTGAGGCCGGCTTCATTGAGCCTCAAGATATTGTCCGTGGTCAGCACCCGGGCTTTGTTACAGCCCGGAGCGGGAAATTCTCGTCATCTGTTTTCCGGGGCACATTCCTGGGAAACAGTTAAAGTTGCCCTGGCAGCCAAACGCTGGTCTGAATTGGTTGCCCAGATTTGACAATGGCCGGGTTCCATCTTGAAATGCAGGACAAAAGGGTTGTCATGATATAACGGGTAAATCGATTCTTGATTGAACTCGGAAAATGTGACGTTTCTGCCTGAAAAACGGCTTCGGGCAAGGCCCAGCATCAAGTTCACGACCAGCGGAGCATGAAGCACCAGGCCTGGATAGCCTTCCACGTTGCGACAGTAATCCAGATCGTAATGGATACGGTGGCTGTTAAACGTCAGGGCGGAATAACGGAATAACAAGATTGGTGAGGGGTTGATGGTGATTTGGCAGTCGGAATGCCCGGGTGCGGCGGGGAGGGCGATTTTCATGTCCCGGGAAGGTGTGGTTCCTCGGTATACAATATCGTGGTCCTCTTCAAGTTTGAGTGTTGAGCCGCTGTAAATCTTGTGGTTCACGGTTACAAAACACAACTCACCGCTTCTACCCGTCTTTCGTGTAATGCGTTTTACTTCAGATTTCTTGACTACTTCCTCTCCAATGATGATCGGCTGGTGAAATTTGAGTCTCACACCTGCCCACATGCGCTTTGGGAGGGCCACTGGCGGCAGGAAGCCTCCCCGTGCAGCGTGCCCATCCTGACCGAGTTCGTTGATATTGACTGGTTCCGCAAAGTAAACCCAGTGCCAGCCATCCGGCAGTTGGTCACCAGTTTTGAAATCGGCCTGGTCCGGTTCAAGGGTGGCTCTTAGCAGGTTTGCCTGACGCAAATCAATCGTGTCCCGATGCTCCCGTATGTTGCCAATCCAGCGATTCAGGATTTCTTCGTCCAGTGTGGCCCCGGGTTGTAGATTCATGGGGTTTCAGGAAAATTCTTTTCGAATGTTTTCGGTATGTTCCCCAATACCGGGCACCCGGCCGGCTTCTCGAGGTGCACCGTTCGAATCCTTGTGAAAGATCGGGCGCGCAGGAAAACGGATTTCGACTCCCTGCGATGAGATTCCGGTTTGCCTCTGAAGAGCAACATGTCTCGAAAGATCGTAAACGCTGTTTACGGACCCATAAGCGATGTCCGATTCCTGTAGCCGGGACAATACTTCATTCTTGGTCAGCGTTTCGAATACGGCGAGAATGTACTCATCCATGGCCGTGCGGTTTTTGACCCGGTTGTTGTTGCTGTCAAACCGGACATCTGCGAGCAGTTCGGGGTTCTGCAGTGTCCGAGTGCAAAACCGGGACCATTCCCTTTCGTTTTGAATGGCGATAATCACAGTTTGGTTGTCCAGGGTCTGATATCCTCCATAGGGTGCAATGGAAGGATGGTGAAGGCCAGCCCGGGAAAGTGTTTTCCCGCCATAGTCAAAGTGCAGCAATGGCACGGTCATCCAGTCCGCCGCGGTCCCAAATAAAGAGACTTCCAGGCCGGCGCCTGTCCCGGACTTTTCCCGAGCGATCAACGCTTCAAGAATTCCAGCATGGGCATTCATGCCTGCACTGATGTCACAGACTGAAACGCCTATACGCCCCATTTCTTTTCTGCCGCCACTGATGCTCACCAGCCCACTTTCGGCCTGAACCAGAAAATCATATGCTTTCAGTTTGGTTACAGATTCGTTATGGCCATACCCTGTGATATCGCAGGTAATCAGTCGAGGGTATTTCTTCCGCAAGTCTTCACTGCCGAAACCGGCCCGCTCCAGTGCACCCGGCCCGAGGTTTTGAACGAATACATCGGCTTGCGCCAGCAGATTGTGAAGAAGAGCAGCATCGCGTTCGTCCTTGAAGTCCATCACCAGCGATTCCTTGTTCCGGTTCAGCCAAAGAAAATAGGAGCTGTCACCTCCTGCGACGCTATCATACGCCCTGGCAAAATCCCCGGACTTCCGTTCAATTTTGATGACCCTTGCTCCGGCTTCGCACAGACGTGATGTGCAAAAGGGTGCTGCGACCGCCTGCTCAATGGCAATGACCAGAATTCCTTCCAATGGTCCCATCAATAGCTCCTGGGCAGACCGAGCACATGCTCTGCAACAAACCCGAGGATGAAGTTTGTGGAAATGGGTGCGGTCCGGTACAGACGGGTTTCGCGAAACTTGCGTTCGATATGGTATTCACGCGCAAAGGCAAAGCCGCCATACACTTCCATGCACATGTCCGCCGCCTGCCAGCTGGCTTCGGATGCCAGCAATTTGGCCATGTTCGCTTCGGCACCGCATTTTTTGTTCCGGTCAAACAGCTCGGCACCCTTGCGGACCATCAGGTCTGCGGCATCAAGGTTGATCTTGCACCGCGCGATCGGAAACTGCACACCCTGGTTTTGCCCAATGGGACGGTTGAAGACCCGGCGCTCTTTGGCATACCGGACAGCCTTGTCCACGAAGAACCGTCCATCTCCAATGCATTCAGCAGCAATCAGAATCCGTTCAGCATTCATGCTATCCAGAATAATGCGGAATCCATTGTTTTCGGCACCGAGCAAATTCTCTTCGGGAATCTCCAGATTGTCAAAAAACAGTTCGCAACTATGGTGATTGATCATGGAGTCGATAGGCCTCACAGTGAGCCCGTTGCCTACGGCTTCGTTTAAATCAATGATAAACGTGGACAGCCCTTCCGTTTTCTTTTTCACCCGGTCAAGTGGTGTTGTACGTGCCAGCAGCAGCATCAGGTCAGAATGCTGTACCCGGCTGATCCACACTTTCTGGCCGTTAATCACATAACGGTCGCCCTGTTTTGCTGCGACCGTTTTCAGGCTGGAGGTGTCCGTGCCGGTATCGGGCTCGGTCACCCCGAAACTTTGGAGCCGGATGGACCCCTCTGCAATCCCGGGCAGGTATTTTTCTTTCTGTGCCCGGGAGCCGTGCCGCAGTACCGAACCCATGACATACATTTGTGCGTGGCAGGCCCCGGGGTGCCCCCCGGAGAAACTGATTTCTTCGAGGATGACACAGGCTTCCTGCAACCCAAGACCCGAACCACCGTATTCCTCCGGAATCAGCGCAGCAAGGTACCCCTCATCGGTCAGAGTACGGACAAATTCCGTGGGATAGTCCCGTTGACTGTCCAGGTTCAGCCAGTATCGTTCATCGTAGCGATGACATAGATTGCGTACGCCATTACGAATGGCCTGGATGTGTTCCGGATCGCTGGTCATTTGGCTCTTATTGGTACGAATCGTTTGCCATGGCGTAACCGCTTCATTCCGGGACCGGGACGACGTAGTTCAGGCCTTGACGGCCGCCATCAACATAAACGGTTTCTCCCGTCATATAGCTTGAATAATCGCTGGCAAGGAATACGGCAACCTTGGCCACTTCATCGGGGTCGCCGGGCCTTAACATCGGTGTTCGGGACATGATCCCGCGGTATTTCTCTGGATTACCCGAAATAGCATCGAACATCTCGGTGGCGATGGAACCGGGTCCTATCCCATTGACCCGCACGCCTTCGGCGGCCATTCGAATCCCCAGGCATTTTGTCCACTGATTCACCCCCCCTTTGGCCATGACATAGGGGGCGATGGCCGGAATCGCGAGCAGGCCATTTAGTGATGACATGTTAATGATGGTCCCCCTGGAATGATCCGCGTCCCGTTGTTGTGTGATCATTCGCTGTGCAGCCACCTGTCCGGTAAGGAATACGCCTTTCAGGTTGACTGATAGTACCCTGTCGAAATCGGCTTCTTCCAGTTCCAGTATGTCGGCCTGATGGACAATACCCGCGTTGGCGATTACCGTGTCAATACGGCCATACTGGTCGGCGGCAAAATCAAACAAGGCTTCCACATCTGATTTCCTGCTCACATCGCAATGGAAATAGACCGAATCGCCGCCCTGGTCCTGAAGACATCGGGTCGATTCCTGTCCCTTTTCATCTTCGACATCCGACAAAACAACGCTGGCTCCTTCCCGGATAAATCTTTCCGCGCAGGCATAGCCAATCCCCTGTGATGCCCCTGTGATGACTGTGACTTTATCTTTTAGCATCTCTATCTCAATAGTCAGTTTGAATTTCGATTAGGGCCGGTTTCCCGGCAAAAAGCGCCTGCTCGAACACAGGGGCAAATTGTTCGGTTTTGGTGATGCAAAGACCCAGCCCTCCATAGGCATCCGCCAGTGCCGCAAAGTCCGGGTTGTGCAGGGTCGTGGCAATGGAGCGACCCGGGTAATGCCGTTCCTGATGAGTGCGGATGGTTCCGTAACAGCCGTTGTTGATCACAAGAAACAGGATATTCAATCTGTATTGCACAGCGGTGGAGAATTCCTGCCCATTCATCAGGAAGCAGCCGTCCCCGGACAATGAGACCACTATGGCCTCTGGATTTGCAATCTTGGCGGCGACTGCGGCGGGGACGCCGTATCCCATCGAACCATTGGTAGGGGCCAGCTGGGTCCGGGGTTGCCGGAACTGGTAATGACGCGAGGTCCATGTGGTGTAATTGCCCGCACCACTTGTGATGATTGCGTCCCCGGGCAATCGCTCACGCAAGAATTCGGTGACTTTGTCCATGCGCATAGCGGCCCCCACATTTCTGGGTGCTTTCATGAAATCCCGGTAATTTCTGTTGCCGGTTGCAATGAAATCATTGGTATCGGATCGGACAGCGGGTATTTTACAGGCTGCCTTGAGAAATTGCTCTGGTTGCGCAACGATCCCCAGGTCTGCCTGGTACACTGAGTTAACCTCTTCATCACTGACATGGATATGAACCAGTTTTTGTGCGGCTCTTTTGGGGTTGTCCAGCAGCGTGTAGCCCGATGTGGTCATGTCACCGAGGCGGGGACCCACCACTATCAGCAGGTCTGCGGACTGGATTTGTCGGAACAGTTTCGGGTTGGTCCCCAAGCCCAGCTCACCAATATAACTGGGATGGGTATTGTCAAAGCTGTCGGTCCGCCTGAAGGCTGTGGCAACAGGCAGATGCTGGGTTTCGATAAACCGGAGCAGGTATCGACTGGCGGTCGGTGTCCAGGCGGCACCACCTGCCACCACAACCGGCCTTTCCGATTTTTTCAGCATTTCGGACAGCATGGAAACGGCTTCGGGGTCCGGTCCCGGATGAGACATGAATCCCGGCACGGTGTCCTCGGTGCCCACCCTGTCCCGGAGCATATCCTCGGGCAACTCCAGGACCACGGGACCCGGTCGGCCATGCATGGCGACTTGCCACGCCTGATTCAACTGTTCAGGAATTCGCCTGGCATCATCGATTCGGATGACTCTTTTTGCAACACTGCGGTAGACCTGGGTAAAATCCAGTTCCTGAAACGCCTCCCGACCGAAATCCCCTCGGCTGATTTGGCCGATGAACATCAATACGGGAGTAGAGTCCTGGAATGCAGTATGGATACCGACCATGGCGTTGGCTGCGCCCGGCCCCCGTGAAACAAAGCAGACTCCGGGATGCCCCGTCAGCTTGCCATATGCTTCTGCCATATAGGCGGCACCCCCTTCCTGCCGGCAAGTGATGGTCCGGATGCGTTCTTTTTCGTCATACAGCGCGTCCAGTGCTGTCAGGTAACTTTCTCCGGGAACACAAAATACGGTCTCGACACCGTGCCGGATCAATCCCTGGATGAGTATCTCTCCACCACTTCGTTTTGCGTCCATCAGCATTGCCCTGGCTTGTACCGGTAATGAGTGATTGCATGATCCATGGAGATGTAACCCTGCTTGATATCCTGTTCAATGGCCTCTCTTTGTCTTTTTTCGGGACTGCCGTATCCTCCGCCTCCGGGCATTTCCAGCAACAACCGGGTTCCGGCCGGTACGAACTGTTTGCCCTTTGCCCGCAGTACGGTGCCATCGTCCAGTGCCACCGACCCTGATTTGCCTTCCTGCCCTCCTTCCCGCCCCCTGGCCGGGTGTTTGACTCGATCAAACATGGCACTGAAATGGAACTCATAACCATCCTGTACGCCAATTTCCATGGATTGGCCGAGACCGCCGCGATATTCACCTGCTCCACCGGAATCGGGCCGTAACTGTTTTTTCCAGACAATGATTGGGCCCACCTGCTCAGTGGCTTCGATGGGCATGGTATGGACTCCACTGGGAAAGGCGGTGGCACTCATCCCATCCAAGGCGGGCCGAGCACCCGTGCCGCCGCTGTTGAACATCAGAATCTCCGCCGTGTCATCCGGGTCGTGGCCATCGCTGCCTGGTACCGGACGAGTGCTGATGTGGAGATTCCAAAGTGCCGCCGCACCTTCTGCCGGAATTTGTCCTGGCAGCAGTTGATGCATGGCACCGAATACCAGGTCGGGGATGAAATGCCCGATGACATGTCTCAGGGAGACCGGCGCCGGGTGGCGTGCATTCAATATGCAATCTTCTGGTGCGGTTACCTTGAATGGGGCCAGGGAGCCGGCATTATTGGGGATGTCGGGTGCGACAATGCATTTGATTCCATAACAGGCATACGCCTTGGTGTAGACCAGGGGGACATTGATCCCTCGTGAACTGACCGGTCCTGTCCCATTGAAATCCGCACGGATTTCATCCCGGCTGAAAGTGATTCCGACCTTTAGATGAATGGGGTCGAAATAGCCGTCGACGGTCAATTCACTGGATGCCGAACCCGACGACAACCGGTTGATGCACCCCAGAGTCGCCAGACGGCTATGCTCAATGATGTATTCAGAAAGATGATCCAGGTCATTCATCCCGAACTCATCCAGCATGTTCACCAGTCTCTTTTGCCCGGTTTCATTGCAATTGGCAAGGGAATGCATATCTCCGATCACCTGGTCCGGTACCCGTACATTGTGTCGCACCAAGTTGACAAGCTGGGCATTCACCATGCCGCGTTCGGCGAATTTGGTGATTGGGATGCGCAGACCTTCTTCATAAACGGAATTGGCATCGGCCCCGAATCCCCGTCCGCCAATATCGACGACATGGGCGGTTGCAGCAAAAAAGCCAACCAGTTCTTGCCGGTAAAATGCGGGGGAGGTGAATGTGAAGTCATGCAGATGTCCAGTCCCTTTCCAGGGGTCATTGGTCAGGTAGACATCCCCGGGAAAAATGTTCTCCCGGCCGATCTCATTGATAAAGTGTGCCACGGAATCGGCCATGGCATTGACGTGGCCCGGTGTTCCGGTGACGGCTTGGGCCAGCATTTCGCCTTTTCGGTCAAATA
Source organism: Gammaproteobacteria bacterium (assembly GCA_011523765.1). Classification (GTDB taxonomy): domain Bacteria; phylum Pseudomonadota; class Gammaproteobacteria; order Arenicellales; family Poriferihabitantaceae; genus WTGA01. Next base: position 2,869 of record WTGA01000014.1, on the reverse strand, counting down.
TGCCCGCTGAAAGATCACCCGCTTCTCGTACGCTGGTAGAAAAGGCGGTTCGAACGAGTGCGGTTGCCTGTTCTTCCACAATGGAAATCAAGCGGTTCCACATGACCTGGTAGTCTATGGATGTCGGTTCGGCAGGTTTCCCCGGGCGCTCTGCCTGGTTCTTCGGCATTCCCTTCAACCCGTAATCAGGAGAGAACCATCCGGTTCCCTGGTGACTGAAAAGTCATGAGGTACCACGGTGGTGGTCTCGTTTTCGATGACTATCGCCGGACCGCAGACAGGTGCATCCGGATGGAACCGGTTGCGCGCGTACGTTGCGGTTTCTACGAAGGATTTCGAATGATGATCGAATACCCGGCGAAACCGGGCCGGGGGAAAAATGTTTTCATCGTCCGGTACCGGCATCATGTTTGTGGTCTGAACCGTCATTGAACTGATTTTGACCGACCAGTTGGTAATCTCAATGTCCAGACCGCCCACGGTTCGCGCGAACAGGGCCCGGTACGATTGTTCGAATCCTTCAGTCAAATACTTCCTGTCCCAGACTGCAAGCTGGTCCAGGTCCAACTGGACCGGTATCTCCCAGCCTTGCCCGACATATCGCATGAATGCCCGGCACTGGTAACTGGTTTTCTCCTCGTGTGTTTCCCGGTGGACAAATGGTTCGACATCCCTGCAAAGCGCAGTCACCAGGTCCCGTATATGCCCGACATCCAGGGTGGACATGAGTTGATAATCGCTACGGACCGCTTCAAAGCTGAACGGGGCCTTGAGAAATCCGATGGCAGAACCCACCCCTGCTTTCGGGGGCACCAGCAGTTGGTGGATTCCCAGCTTTTCACACAGCCGTGCAGCATGAAGGGGTGCACCGCCACCGAATGCAATCATCGTGTATTCACCCAGGTCTTCGCCATTTTCCACCGCATGCATGCGTGCTGCATTGGCCATGTTTTCATCAATCACTTCACAAATGCCGAACGCACAGTCCAGGACCGGCATGGACAGGACATTGCCGATGTGTTCGGTGGTTGCAGATTCGGACTTTTCGGCAAGGAGCCTGATTGAGCCACCAGCGAAATGGTCCGGATCAAGCTTTCCAAGCAACAGGTTGGCATCCGTCACCGTGGGAAGTTTTCCGCCGCGGTTGTAGCAGGCAGGACCGATGTCTGCCCCGGCACTTCGGGGGCCGACCCTGATTTGTTGCATGTTGTCCACATGGGCGATGGAACCGCCGCCCGCGCCGATTTCAATGATTTCGATCACCGGGATGGAGATCGGCATGCCACTGCCCTTTTTGAATCGATAGCTCCGCGCCACCTCAAAGGAGGTCCCGGTTTTGGGCACGGCATTTTTGATCAGGCAGATTTTCGCGGTAGTGCCGCCCATGTCGAAGGAAAGTGCCTTGGTGATTCCATGGGACCGTGCGATATCGGTGGCAAATATGACTCCTCCAGCCGGCCCGGATTCGATCAGCCTGACAGGAAAACAGGTTGCATCGCTGAGGGATATCAACCCCCCGCCGGAATGCATCAGATAGATTGGGCATGACGCGCCCAGGTCCCTCAGTTCCGTTGCCAGCCTGTCCAGATAGGATTTGATCATCGGCTTTACATACGCATTTGCACACACCGTGTTGAAGCGCTCGTATTCGCGCATCCATGGCGACACCTCGCTGGAAATGGAGATGGAAATACCAGGAAATGCTGTTTGGATGCGGTTGCGGAGGGTCTGCTCATGGGAACTGTTTGCATAGGCGTGCATCAAACCGATGGCGATGCTTTCGTATGACTGGGCACCCAGGCGGCCGATCAGCTGGTCGATGTCTTTTTCCTTGAGGGAGACCAGTGTTTTGCCTGTGGCACTGATTCGTTCATTGACCGTGTATCGGTGGTAGCGTTCGATCAATGGAGGCGGCAAGGTGAGATTGATATCGTATTGCTCAAATCGGTTTTCCGTGCGCATTTCAATCACATCACGAAATCCCGCGGTCGTAATAAATGCGGTTTTTGCCCCTTTCCGCTGAATCAGGGCATTGGTCGCCAGGGTGGTACCATGGATCATCATGTCGATATCGGTCGTATGGATAGCGGCCTTTTCGGTAATTCTGGAGATTCCATCCAGTATCGCCAGTTCGGGAGCCTGTTCGGTAGTCGGCAGTTTTTCGGAAAAAACCCGGTTCCCGATTTTCAGGGCCAGGTCTGTAAAGGTGCCGCCAATGTCTATTCCCAGCTTGGTACAGGATTGGGTCATGGGCAAGTGATCGATACCGTTATTGTGGAGTATGGGGTCGGATTATTTGGGACAGTACGTTTGCGGACAGTTGGTTTGTGATTGCGGCTGCCTGTAATGCTCCAGCGGTTCTCCATTGAAACCCGGTTGTGTCTTTACTTTCGGGGATTGGGCCGCCGGCTCCAGTGAGTCGGTTTTTCCCCGTTTTCAGCGTGCGGATTGTATATGGTTGGGTAGGTTACCACTTTGGCAACCGGTTCTGGAAGTCCTGCCCCGGTGCAGGATCATGGTCGCGCCGCTGATTCGGCGATACCGAACCATTGTTCCGGCCGGGGGCATGGCAGTCAAGCTGGATTCAGCATGTGAGATGACCCCCATGTCTGCCAGAACCAACCCCGCCGAATCGGGGTTGGTGGGGGGGGGTTGAAAGCAGGATGCTGATCCAGGCCACCTGTTCCCGCCTCCTGCTGAAAATACCATGGAGGGCGGACGGTTGATTCCTGGATCATGCGGTCTGAATGGCGGCCGGTGCGCTTGCCGCGGGCACCGGTGATGGTCCCATACCGGTCGCCGGGCTCGAGTCGGGTTCCGGTACGCCAGGCGAACTGGCAAATGGTAGAGGGTGAAAGTCCCTTGGAAC
>WTGA01000004.1 GCA_011523765.1 Gammaproteobacteria bacterium | reverse complement strand
TCGACCGGCCGCGCTTTGCATCCGGCATCTGCTTTGCCTGGCCTTCCAGGTAAGTATTATATGCCGACAACCGTTTTATGCCGACATAGTGTTCCAGGTGCTTGATTCCATGGGCCGTTCTGTCGGATTTGTCGGCATAAAACGGGGTCACAGGGCTTCGAGAAACGCCAGCAGTTCGTCCTTCGGCTGGTAAACCCCGGCCGGTATGTCCGCAGGCCGGGTCCGGTCCATGGCCTGTTTCTTGATTTCCAGGTCGGCATGCAGGTAGACCTGCGTGGTTTCCACCGACTCATGGCCGAGCCACAGGGCAATCACTGTACAGCCGACCCCGCTGCGCAGCAGTTCCATGGCCGCGGTATGCCGCAGGGTATGGGGGCGGATGCGCTTGTTCTCCATCGACGCACAGGTCCGGGAGGCCATCCGGGCATATTTATGCACAATACGCTCGATCCCATCCCGGCTGAACCGGCCCCGGCGATTGCTCACGAACAGGGGATCGTCCGGGGCACCGGCCCGTTCCACCAGCCATTGTGACAGGGCCTGTACACTGTCGCTGCGCAGGGGGGTGGTTCGTTCCTTCCGGCCCTTTCCCCGGCAATGGACATGGGCCCGGGAGGCCGGCACCAGGACCACATCGCGAAGACGGAGGCCGATCAGTTCCGAGACCCGCAGGCCGGTCTGCAGGGCGACCAGCAACAGGGTGTGGTCCCGCCGCCCGATCGGGGTGGACCGGTCGGGGGCGGCAAGGAGGGCGGCCGACTCTTGCGGTTCGAGGAAATCGATCCTCCGTTTGTCCTCGCGTTTTGCCGGGATGGCGAGCACCTGCTGGCACTGCAGCAAACGGGCCGGTTCGTGCAGGGCGATGAAACGGAAGAAGCTTCGGATTGCCGCCCTGCGCAGATTGCGCGTACGGACGCTGTTTTTCCGCTGCGCTTCGATGTCGGACAGGAACCCGGACACCAGTTCGGCATCCAGGTCGGTGACGAGCAGGTCGGTGGGTCGTCGTGCGGTCTGTTCACAGGCGTAGGCGAGCAACAGCCGGAAGGTATCCCGGTAACTGGCCACGGTGTGCGGGCTGGCATCCATCTGGGCGATCAGCCGTTCGGCGAAGAAGCGCTGCAGGTGGACCGGCAGGCCGGCGTTTTCAGTCGGTTTCATGATGGCCTCCGGGGTGCGAGGGATTGTTCGGCCCGTTCGGTCACCCGTTGCAGGAGTTCCGGGACCGCCTCGAGATACCAGTACGTACCCGCGGGGTTTTGATGTCCGAGCCAGGCGCTCAGTTTGTACCGTTCGCGGTCCGGGTCCCGGCCGGACCGGACCCAGTCGATCAGGGTCCGGGTCGCCATGGTGTGGCGAAGATCATGCAGGCGGGGTCCCCGGCCTTTACCGTTGCGGGGGAGCCGCGCCCGCAGGCCGATGTCCTGGCCGACCCAGGCAAAGTTGTTTTCCGCCGAAAAGATGCTGATCCGCTGGCCCCGGTCTCCGAGGAAGAAGGCCGGGGACTTCACGGAACCGGCGACCCGGTTGCGCACCGACCGGTAGTCGTCGAGACGTTCCGCGGTACACGCCGTGACCGGAAGGACCCGGCTGCCGTGGTTCTTGGCCTTGCGGATATGCAGCAGCGCGGCGGAGGTATCCACATCCGGGTCATCCAGGGCCAGGGCCTCACTGATCCGAAGACCCGTCACCGCCAGCAGGCCGAACAGGGTGGCATAGGTGGGCCCCCGCAGCCCGGCAGCGGAGGGAAGCTGTGCGGCCCGGGTGACGATGGCGGCGATCTCCTCGTCGGTGTAGATATACGGCCGCGGCCGATTCCAGGTCCGGGAAATCAGGCCGGTGGGCGGGATCTCGGTTTCCGGTTCCAGGCTGTGCAGCCAGCGGGCAAAGGTGCGGACATGGCTGAGCCGGATGGACCAGCATTGCCGGCCGGCCGACCCGTACTGGGCCTTCCAGCGCCAGAACAGGTCGGTGGTCAACGGAGCCTCTCCCTGTTCCACCGCAAACGAGGCGAACGTTCGCAGGATCTGTACCGCAGAGGCCGAAAGGCCGGTTCCCAGACGCTCCCGCTGGGCGAGATACTGTTCCACCCGTTCGGTCATGGGGATCATCGGAGGCCTCCGGGCACCGGCCACGGACGGGCCAGGGGCCGCAGTGCTTCGAGGTCATACCGGGCGTACACGGTGGTGGAGCGGATACCGCGGTGGCGCAGGACATTGCCGATCTCGGGAAGGGAAGCCCCGGAACCCAGCAGTTTCATGGCGAGGCCGTGCCGCAGTGAATGAGTCCGGGCCGCTCCTGCGGCCGGCCGCAGACCGGCCCGGCGGCAGGCCTTGCGAAACGCATCTCGGATCGCCCTGGACGACCTGAGTGGTGTAAACGGAGATCGTAAGCGGACAAACAGATGACGGGAATTCCCCTTGCGCCCATCCCGCAGCCAGGCGATCATGGCCTCTGCGACATCCACCGGCAACGGCATGGAATCGGATTGCCCGCCCTTGCCACGAACCTGCATCCGGCCGGCCCGCCAGTCGAGATCGTCCAGTCGGATGGCGATCACTTCCTGTGCCCGCAGACCCAGCCGGGCCATCAGCAGCAGCATCGCGGTATCCCGCAACGCATGGGGACCGTCGCCGCGAACGGCTTCGAGCAGCCTGCCCACTGCGTCGGCATCAAGATGACGGGGCCGTCCATCCGGTCGATGGTATCGCGCCCGGGGAATGGCCGCAGACAGGTCCCGTGGAATCCGCCCGCTCCAGAACAGGAACCGCAGGATATTGCGGACATAGGGAATCCGCCAGTTTCCACTTCCGGGGAACTCCTCCACAAAAGCGAAAATGGTTTCAGCCGTCACGGCCGCCAGGTCCTCCGCAGAACCGGTGGGAGCGCAGAACGCCAGGAAACGTTTCAGTATATTCCGGTAATTGGGCAGCCGGCCTCCGAACATCCCGCGATGGTGACGGAGCCAGTGGTCCAGTTCGATACCCAGTGATTCCGGGGGTGCGGGCGGCGGGGGAATCACCGGGTCCATGACCCCGGTCTCCACCAGGTGAGCGGTGAACCGGCGGGCCATCCTGGCCAGTTCCAGTCGCATATACGCAGCGCCCGTTGTCGGACAGGTCGCCGCGAGGCTACCCAGGACCCCGGCATCCAGATCGTCGGCTTTCAGCCCCCGGGCCTCGGCCTCGGCACACAGCCGGTCGGTCATGCACCGGAAGCGGGACAGGGAGCTTCCGGCATAGCCCTGGGCCTCCAAGGATTCCAGGAACCGGTGCCGATGCGGCGTCAGCCAGAAGGACTCTTTCGACCGGGGGGTCGAGGGGACGGATGGATGGGATGTCATGATCAATACCTCTCTTTGGAATGGATGGAGAGGCACGTATGCCAGAAAATCACTCCCCGCGCATCGTGGTCCCGGCCATGGACCGGACCCGGCCTGCGGACATACCGGCCGGGGTTTACCAGCCGAAGGACGAACTGCTGGCGTTTCTCGAAGCCCTGTGACCCCGTTTTATGCCGACAAATCCGACAGAACGGCCCATGGAATCAAGCACCTGGAACACTATGTCGGCATAAAACGGTTGTGTAAGCATTCGGTTGTCGTGTGATTTAACGGCAAGGTTGATAGTGTTGAAAAAA
>WTGA01000147.1 GCA_011523765.1 Gammaproteobacteria bacterium | reverse complement strand
CTGGACAAAATCCCTCACAACCCGCCGGATGGTGGACCTTCCAGGGGAAGAATGGGGTAAACTATTCCTGAGAAGGAACCTGGATACTGCAAAAACCCGAACAACGCAAAACCCTTTACTCGAAATTCCCGCCAGGAAACGATTGACCTGCTTCTCGACCAGCAACCGGGACGGTGGAAGGCAAATCGGACCGAACTGCTACGGCTCTGTCGAAGGAATTCTGCCTCCAGATCCGGGTTTGCAGTCTTCGAGGCACAACAGTTCAACACACCGAAGAAATGCAGACACCTGCTGGAAACCCTGCCTATACAAAATAAAGTTCAGGAACATTTCCGGTTCGTGTCACCGGTAAACGGTGAATTGATGGTGACATTGGATCATCTTGCTCTTGTGCTTCCCTAAATTGGGGTATAATCCCGCTGGGCATTTGAAATTGACCTGAAACAAGCCAGGTCCGATTCGATTATTACCAGCACCAGCAAAATACATACATGGCCAGATTTTCCTTTTTATTTACGGTCTGCGGGTTTGCCGCAGTGTGCACTTCGCTTCTCATCGCGGACCACAATACCCCCGAAGCGCTGGAAGCCCGGGTAGTAGCTGTCGGGACACTCAATATTTCCGACACCAGTATTGCCGCGGCTGAACCACAGGGGCCAGTGGACGGTGAATCGGTTTACAATGCCTCCTGTCTTGCCTGCCATGCTGCCGGCGTCGCCGGGGCCCCGGTATTGGGGGACAGCACCGTCTGGGCGGAAAGAATCGCCCAGGGAATGGAGGTTCTGGTCGAACACGCCATCCAGGGATTTACCGGCAGCACGGGGGTGATGCCGGCCAAGGGAGGCAACCCCTCTCTCAGCGACGAAGCGGTCACGGTCGCTGTCCAGTTCATGGTGGACCAATCCCGGTGATTTTCGCGTTGCGCACCGGTTTCGCAGACCTTTTCGGCAGCGGGGCCGGGTATCCCTCTTTCCGGCCTCATTTTTCGGGCACCCCGGGCCGGGTCCAGGGGCTTTAGATATACTGGCGGATTTCATCCAAACCATTTTCCCGACATGTCGAACGAAAATATCCTGCTGTGCCGAACCGAGTCCGGTATCTGCACACTGACCCTGAACCGGCCTGATCAGTACAACGCCCTGTCCAGGGAACTGCTCACCGAAATGGGAAACCGACTGGACGCAATCGCCCTCGATGAGACCATTCACGCTGTGGTCATCGCAGGGAACGGAAAGGCATTTTGCGCCGGGCATGACCTGAAGCAAATGCGCCAGAGCGAAGCGCTCGAGTCACATCAGGCCCTGTTTACCCGCTGCAGTGAAGTCATGCTGAAAATCCTGGACCTGCCCCAGCCCGTGATCGCACGGGTGCATGGCATGGCGACTGCAGCCGGATGCCAGCTCGTCGCAACCTGTGACCTGGCGGTTTCTTCCGAACAGGCGCGATATGCGGTATCCGGGATACGCGTCGGACTGTTCTGTTCGACCCCTGCCGTGGCATTGTCCCGAAACATCTCGAGGAAACGGGCAATGGAAATGCTGCTGACCGGCGAGTTTATCGATGCCGATACGGCATTGGAGTACGGACTGGTCAACCGTGTGGTGCCGTCCCGTGAACTCGATTCCGCGGTATCCGAACTTGCCAACCAGATCATTCGCCACCCGCACCGGGTGGTCAGCCTGGGTAAGAAAGGGTTTTACCAGCAACTGAACCGGGATTTGACCGAGGCCTATTGCGGGGCAACCCAGACCATTTCCGGCAACATGATGCTCGCTGAAACCCGGGAAGGGATCGATGCATTCATTGAAAAACGTGCTCCCAAATGGGACTCCTGACTCCCCTGCGATTGACTGGTCCTTCATGAAACATTACAAGATTGCCATCCTGCCCGGGGACGGGATTGGAAGCGAAATCATGGCTGAGGCACTCAAAGTGCTGGATGTCGTGGAACGCCGCAACCCGGTCACGTTCGACCGGATGCCGGGCCGGTTCGGAGCGTCCGCCTGGTTTGAAACGGGAAACAGTTTTCCCGACGATACCATTGCCCTGTGTGACAAAGCGCATGCCATCCTCAAGGGACCCATCGGATTGGGGCATGAAGAGTCGAAAGTGATCCCCATTGAGGAGCAGCCGGAACGCGGTGCACTGCTGCCGATGCGTCGGCGCTACGATACATTTGCGAATTTCCGACCGGTGTATTTGCCGGCATCCCTGTCCCATTTCTCCCCGCTGAAACCGGAAATCATCGGTAACGGGGTGGATATCATGATCGTCCGGGAGCTGGTCGGCGGCATCTATTTCGGGAAAAAGGAGACCGGGGTGAATGACCGGGGACTGCGCTATGCCCATGAAGTGCTTGAATACGATGAATCGTTGATCAAGCGAACCGTGGACATTGCATTCGATACGGCCATGAAACGCCGCAGGCTGTTGCACAATATCCACAAAAGCAATGTGCTCAAATCCAGTATCCTGTGGACCGAAATCATTGATGAAACCGCGAAAGAATTTCCCGATGTGGAGGTCAGGCATATGCTGGTTGATGCGGCCGCAACCCACCTGTGCCTGGACCCCTGCCAGTTCGATGTCATGGTCATGGAAAACATGTTTGGGGACATATTGAGCGACCAGGCCGGCGGGATTCTTGGCTCACTGGGCCTGATGCCATCCGCATGCGTCGGCCCGCAAAAAGCCTATTATGAACCGTCCCATGGGTCTGCGCCGGACATTGCGGACAAAAACATTGCCAACCCCTATTCCATGATCGGTTCGGTTGCCATGATGCTGGACATGAGTTTTGGGATGACTGAAGAGGCCGCCAACATCTGGCAGGCACTTCAATCCGTCTTTGCCAGCGGCTATTCCACGTCGGACCTGTCCAAACCGGGGACCGATTGCACCATCGTCAGCACCGGAGAATTCGGGGACAGGGTGGTCGCCGCACTGTAGCCCGGCACAGCGGGGGTACCGGGGTTTTGATTCTCCGGTAACTGCCGGGTTACCGGAGAATCGACAATTCACGGGGGGCCCTGCGTGTCAGCCAGTCCGCTCCCTCCTCGGTCACCACAATATTTTCCTCATGCACCATTTGTCTGCCGGGGGCGAAGGTCATCCCCGGCTCCAGGGTCATAACCATTCCGGGTTCCAGGGTCGTATCGTCGGTCGCGGTATTGGACGGGCGTTCGGTCAATTCGATTCCCAGCCCATGCCCCAACCGGCCCACCTCATTGCCCAGGCTACCTCCCCCTGCCAGCACATCATTCATTGCCTTCCACAAATCCGAAGTGGTTGCACCCGGCCTGGCCGCGTTGAAACCCGCTTCCGTCGCATTCCAGACGACTTCATACGCCTTCCTGGTGGCATCATCCGCATACCCGAAAGCCCAGTTACGGTCAAAATCACAGAAATAGCCATCGTAGGTGGACCCGGTATCGATGATGAGCAGATCGCCCTCCCTCAATTCCCGGTCCGTGGGACCCATGATGATGCTGTCATAGCCACCCGGCCCGGACCCTGCGACCACATAAGACACCGTATCCGCCCCCCGCTGCAACAGGTCGACCTTCATGTTCCGGACCACCTGCTCCTCGGTCATGCCGGTCTTTGCGAACGTCGGCAACGCCGCGAAGGTCCCGGACACGATCTGGCAGATCTTCCGGGTTTTTGCAATTTCAAGATTGGATTTCACCATGCGTTGTGCATGGACCGGGCGGGACAGGTCCACAAATTCATACTGCCGGAGTGCATCCTTGAGTGCCTGGAAGCTCTCAATGGGCATGCGAAGATAGGTCTCCGCCCCCAGGGTCATTCCGATTTTCCCGAATCGGCGCGGCAATCCGGTTACCAGGTGCACCAGCAGGGAGATGCCGTCATCCCCGGGACGGGGGGACGGCCAGCTCCGGATATCCTCAATCCAGGTTTGCCTCATTCCGCTCACTCCAACCTCGGGGATGACCGCGACCGGTTTGCCATCCGCTGGAATCAGCAGGAACCACGGCCGGGTTGGGCTTTGCCAGAACTGGGTAAAGAAACCCGAAAAATACCGGACATTGGGCTCGGTCGTAAGCAAGAGGGCATCGACCTCCTTTTTCCGCATCGCCCGTTGGATGGCCGCAGTCCGGTGCTCGTATTCGGCATCTGGAAAACCACGTTCGGGACAGTTCATACGGGACCCATGACTTGTTACTCCTGAGGAAGGCATTTGGGGTACTATATCAGAAGAAAACCCGATCACTCTCCTTCTCCACGGCCCTTTTGCACTTGAATCGCTTTCAATACAGTCCGGATGACTTCAGGCCGGGCCCGGACACCCTTGCGGGGAAAACCATCCTGGTCACCGGAGCGGCGACCGAGCTCGGGTCGGCCGTCAGTCTCGCTGCAGCGGAGTCGGGGGCCGCATTGCTGCTGCTTGATCGCAAGCAGAGGATGATGGATTCCCTGTACGATGCAATCTGCAGCCGGGGCCTGCCGGAACCCATGACCATTGAATTTGACATGGTCCGCGCCCATTCCTCCGATTACGGGTCGCTGGGTTCATCGTTGCAGGCACAATACCACTCGATACAGGGGCTGGTTCATTGCGCCATGTGGGGAGCCCCTCTTTCACCCATCGCCAACACGAACCTGGATACCTGGATGAAAACCATTGACCGGCAATTGACCCGGCCGATGTACATGACCCGGATTCTCATTCCGCTCCTGCGTAATGCCGTCCAATCTTCGGTCATTTTCTCCACGCTGGACGTGGGCCGCCAGGGACGGGCCTATTGGGGCGCGGTCGGCGCCGCCGCCGCCGCGGTGGAAAATTTGTCCTGCACACTGGCGGCGGAACTGAGTGGCTACAACATCCGCGTCAACACCCTGGACCCCGGGAACTTGAAAACCGCCCTGCGTCGACAGTTTTATCCCGCAGAAAGCAATGCCCATCTTTGCAGTCCTGCCAGCCCGGCCGTGGTAAACCCCTATCTCTACCTGTTGTCGGACGCAGGCAATCGGCATTCATCCAGACAGTTTCGGGCCCGGCCCGGGGACCGGTCATCCGACCGTCTCCCCGGCTGAGTCACGGAGGACCTCCACAAGGGGTCCGCTTCGCCATTGAAAAACAACCGATTGCAGTCACGCGAAATTCCTGCTTCCCCGCCTCCTGGCCGGACCGGTCAGCCTGCCCGTCCTGAAACGGCGGGTACTTTCCGGGCAACCGTTATTTTCGATGTTTTCGACTGCCGGTTTTCCTGAGAATTTTCGGCTGCAGGACCTTCCCCTTGTCAGGATTGTTTGCCAGGTGACGAATTTCAGGTGGACGGAGTTCCAGCCATGTCCCGGGCTTCAACCCTCTTGGCAGAGCAATCTTGCCGTAGCGAATGCGTGCCAACCGGCTGACCTGGCAACCGACCGCTTCCCACATTTTCCGGACTTCCCGGTATTTCCCTTCCTTCACGATGACGGAGTACCAGCAGTTGGCATTCATTCCCGGGCGTTTCCTGATCTGGTGGAACCTGAGCAGACTCCCGTCGATCTGCACTCCGCCCTGCAGTTTCTGCAGGGCGGATGGGCTGGGTTTGCCAAAAATCCGACACAGGTATTCGCGCTCCAGTCCCATTCCGGGATGCATTAAATGATGGGCCAGTCCGCCGTCATTCGTGAACAGGAGGAGTCCCCGGGTGTTGATATCGAGACGACCGACCGCAATCCAGCGTTCGCCCTTGAGCAGCGGAAGATTCCGGAACACGATAGCGCGGCCGGACGGGTCAGAGCGCGCACAGATTTCACCTTCCGGCTTGTTGTACAGGAGGACTCGCTGCGGTGTTTTCGACGGCCCCGTTCTGACCGGTTTGCCATCAATGGAAATGGTCGACCTGGGGGTAACCCGGTCCCCACACTGCGCCGTTTTTCCATCGACAGCAATCCGACCCTGGGAAATCCAGCCCTCGATTTGCCTCCTGGAGCCGAAACCCCGAGCGGCCAATACCTTCTGTAATCGTTCACCCCTGGGACGCATGCAGTGGTTTCAGCATCCGGGGCGGTCATCCGGTTCCGGGGGTCGGGACGCCGCGGTCATCCGGTCTTCTGCCGGGACACTTCCCTCCAGCGCGGACAACACTTCTGCAGGAAGCGGTGTATCCAGGCTCCTGGCAATATCCCCCAGGTCCCGCTGCGCCATCAACGGGGGCAGGTCCTTGAGTGATTCCAGGTTGAAGTAGGCCAGAAATTCTGACGTGGTTCCCAGCAATTCCGGTCTTCCGGGGACATCCCGCACCCCGACTTTCCGGATCCATTCGCGCTCAAGCAGTCTTTGCATGATGTCCGGGCTGACGCCGACTCCGCGAATCTTTTCGATATCTCCCCGGGTCACCGGCTGCCGATAGGCGATGATCGCCAAGGTCTCCAGTTGTGCCCGCGACAGTCTTGGAGGCCTCCCTGCCTGGAGTTTCCGGATCCAGGGCGCATATTTCATCCGGGTATGCAAACGATACCCCGCCCCCACTTTCTTGATTTCAATGCTCCGGCCTTCGAAGTCCCGGTTGAGCTCCAGAATGGCCGATTTGACTTCCTCGGCCCGGGGAGCGGCACCCGGATCAAACATTCCCTGGATCCGGGCAACCGTGAGCGGGGTCTCGGCCACCATCAACAACGATTCAACAATATATTTCAGCTCATTGTTCATCTGTTCTGGCCAATGCCCTGGATATGAATGGGAGCAAAAGGTCGGTTCTGCACCACGACCAGCATATTGTCCCGCACCAGCTCGAGAATGGCCATAAAGCAGACCACCAGACCGGCCCTGCCTTCACCGGGGTCAAAAAGATCCTCAAACCGCACAAACCGCTGATGGCGGGTTTTGCCGAGGATATGCGTCATCTTTTCCCGGACGGTCAGCCCTTCCCGTCCAACGGAAAAGTTTCGATTCAGTTCTGAGCGCTCGAGCACATTGCGAAACGCGATGGAAAGATCATTGAGGGATGCCTGGAATTCCACTTTCACAGGTTCCGGATCTTGAAATTCCGCGGAAACCAGGTAGAGTTCGCGTTCAATCCTCGGCAACTTGTCCATGTCCTGGCTTGCCTGGTTGAATCTCTCGTACTCCTGGAGACGTTGCACCAGCAAGGTACGCGGGTCTTCCTCATCGTCTGCATCGCTGGCCGGACGGAACAGGATCATTCGGGATTTCATCTCTGCCAGCATGGCGGCCATGACCAGGTATTCCGAAGCAAGATCCAACCGCAATTCCCCCATCAGCTCGACATATTCCATGTATTGCCGGGTAATATCGGCCACGGGGATATCCAGAATATCCTGGTTCTGTTTCCGGATCAGGTAAAGCAACAGGTCCAGGGGACCCTGAAAGGAATCCAGAAAAACTTCCAGGGCATCCGGATGGATCGTCAGGTTCCGGGGCCAGTGTTCCAGTGCCTCACCATTCACCAGGACAGTGGAATGAATGGCTGTAGAAGCGCGGGCTTCTCCGGCTCCCCGGTCCAATCCTGGGTGAGGGTCTTCAGGGTGGCCCATCAATAGATGGTCCCGACTGCTTTGCGCACGATTCGCATGGTTTCCCGGGCGGCCTCCCCGGCTTTCCGATTGCCTTCATGAATCACTTCACGAACCCTTTCAGGGTGGGATTCATAGGGCTTCGCCCGGTCCCGTATCTGTTCCTGTTCCTCCAGCACTTTTCCAATCAATGGCTTTTTGCACTCCAGGCACCCGAACGAGGCCGCCCGGCAACCGCTGGATACCCACTCCCGGGTCTCATGGTCACTGTATACCAAGTGGAACTGCCATACCGGGCACTTCTCGGGGTCCCCCGGGTCGGTCAACCGTACCCTGGCCGGATCGGTCGGCATTACCCTGATCGCCTGTTCCACGCGCTCGGGCCGGTCGCGCAATGCGATGATATTGCCATAGGACTTGGACATTTTCTGTCCATCCAGACCCGGCATTTTTGCCGCCGACGTCAACAGGGCCGCGGCTTCGGGCAAAATCACCTCACCCCTCCCTGCAAAATACCCGGTCAACTGTTCTTTCTGCTTCTTGCTGAGATTCTGCTGGTGACTGATCAGTTCCAGCCCGAGGGCATACGCAGCCTGGTCCCCCTGTTCCGTATATTGCTGCTTAAGCCGATGAAATGACCGGGCCGCCTTTTTTCCCATCTGTTTCATCGCCCGTTCAATATTCATCTCGAACTCCTTCCCGCGCCCGAAAAAATGGTTGAATCGCCTCGCAATTTCCCGGGTCAGTTCCACATGCGGGACCTGGTCCTCACCCACCGGGACATGGGCCGCGCGGTAAATCAGGATATCTGCGGACTGCAACAGCGGATAACCGAGAAATCCGTAGGTCGCCAGATCCTTCTCTCTCAACTTCAGTTGCTGGTCCTTGAAACTCGGCACTCGCTCCAGCCAGCCCAGCGGTGTCACCATGGACAACAGCAAATGCAGTTCTGCATGTTCCGGAATTCTGGACTGGACGAACAGGGTTGCTTTTTCCGGGTCGATCCCCGCAGCCAGCCAGTCAACCACCATTTCCCAGACGTGTTCTTTCATCGTCCCGGGAGCATCGTAATGGGTCGTAAGAGCATGCCAGTCCGCCACAAAATAAAAACATTCATAGTCGTCCTGCATGCGTACCCAGTTTCTGAGCACCCCGTGATAGTGACCAAGATGCAATCGGCCCGTAGGCCGCATTCCCGACAATACCCGTCTGTTTTCCATGGCTAAGAGTGATTGGATGAAATGGCTGTCATCGAAAGACGCGGACGTCTCCTTTCCCTTCCCGTGCCACCACCGGAACCCCCTCCATCAATTCGATTACCGACGTAGGCTGGATGCCGCACGGGCCGCCGTCAATGACCAGGTCCACCTCGTGTTCCAGCCGGACACGAATTTCACTGGCATCATTGAGCGGCAGGTTTTCTCCAGGCAAAATCAGGGTCGAGCTCATGATTGGCTCACCCAGGCCTGCCAAAAGCGATTCGACAATCGGAAAATCCGGCACACGCAACCCGATGGTGCGCCTTTTCGGGTTCTGAAGCCGTCTCGGGACTTCCCGGGATGCAGCCAGAATGAAGGTATAGGGCCCGGGAGTAAAGCGCTTCAACAATCGATAGATGTCATTGTCGACCCGGGCGTATATGCTCAATTCAGACAGGTCCTTACAGACCAGGGTGAAATTGTGTTCGTCGCCGACCTTTCGGATTCGGCGGATCCGCATCATCGCTTCACCGTTTCCAATCGCACACCCCAACGCGTAACTTGAATCCGTCGGATACACGATCACTCCCCCCCGGGAAATGATCTCCACCGCCTGCCGGATCAACCGGCCCTGCGGGTTCACGGGATGTATACCGAAAAATTGCGCCATGTTCCCCTACCTGATCTTGTTGTGCTCACCCCTCCCGCAGGAAGGCCGGCACCTGGTCTTGTGGGGTTTCCCTCCGCGCCTTTTTCTTCCCGAAGGAGCGGGCAGGCACTGTATCATCCTCCGGCGCTGATGGCGGTCACTTTCCTGGATTTCCGTCCACCATTCCGCCACTTCGGGACTCACTTCAGCGGTGGCCTGGCGCAGCACCAGAAAATCAAACGCGGCCCTGAACCGTCGCTGTTCCATCAGGCGAACGATCGATCGCGGGTTGCGGTCTTCCAGCCATTGCTGGAATTTCCAGATCTCGATGGCAATGTGCCGGACCCGATAAGGAATGGCAATTGAACGCGATTGCCGTTCAAAAACCCGTGTCGCGGCCAGGTGAAACCCGTCGCCCCGGTTCATTCGCCCTTTTCCGGACCGCTTCCATTCCGTTTTGAACGGATGCCACAGGATGACGGCCAGCAGGAAACCGGGAATGACCGGGAATCCGGAACGAACCCGGGAATCCGTGTTTCCCAGGGCGGCCTCAACCAGTGCCCCGAACCGGTGCCCGGGTTCCCCGTCCTCCAGGCATTCCACCGTCTGCGGGAACAGCCTTCCGGCCAGCGGTGTCTGATTCAGCTGTTTCCAGGCTTCCACCGCCGTTCCCTGATGAAACAGCTTGAATACCTCATCAAACAGCCTGGCCCCCGGAACATCATCGATCAGACCGGCGCACTGGCTGATCTTCCGGGCACTGTGCGGGTCGATCTTTAACCGCAGCTTCGCCTTGAAACGGACCAGCCGGAGCATCCGCACCGGGTCTTCCTTGAACCTCTGTTCCGGGTTGCCGATGATTTTCAGCGTTCTCCTTCGTGCATCCTCAATGCCCCGGACAAAGTCCAGAACGGTTTCGCCGACGGGGTCGTAATACAGCGCA
This sequence comes from Gammaproteobacteria bacterium, assembly GCA_011523765.1. Classification (GTDB taxonomy): domain Bacteria; phylum Pseudomonadota; class Gammaproteobacteria; order Arenicellales; family Poriferihabitantaceae; genus WTGA01. Next base: position 14,680 of record WTGA01000147.1, on the reverse strand, counting down.
TTGACGGTAAAATCCCGCCGGACCGCATCGGCATCAATCGTGCCAAATACGTTATCGTCCAGGATCCTGCCCCGACGGGACCGTACGGGCCGACCGCCCGGTTTTCTTCCGGATGAATTTTCCGGCGGCGCCCGATAGGTCGCCACTTCGATAATTTCCCGGTTGTACCCCCTGCCAAAGGTCACGTGAACGAGCCTGAAACGACGGCCAATGATCCTGGAGCGGCCAAACAACGCAGAAATACGTTCGGGACTGGCATCGGTCGCCACATCAAAATCCTTGGGCTGCCTCCCGATCAGCAAATCCCGGACACACCCTCCCACGAGATAGCCATCGTGTCCCGCCTCCTGCAAGCGCTGGACCACACTGAATGCATTGGGCGACACCCTGGAACGGTCAAATCCCAGTTCGCCTGCACGGTGACTAGAAGGCTTCAAGCGCGAGGTGAAAAACCGGGTTCCCGGCAGTCAGTCTATTTTCCTGACCACTTTCCATGCGGCCGGAACCACCAGCATGGCGAGCACGATTTTGGCCATATCTCCAAAGACAAAGGGCGTGAGCCCCCATGCAAGGACCGGCTTGTCCCAACCGACCACATTGCCGAGCCAGATCAGGCCCGGCACATAGATCAGGACATTGCCGATCAGCAGGGCGAGAAAGGTGGACATCATTTCCCTGTCCCAACCCCTTTCCGCGAGATAACCGGTCGTCATGGCCGCCAGGACAAATCCGAGCAGGTAGCCGCCTGTCGGCCCCACCATGTAGAGAAGACCAATCCCTTTTTCCGGAGTCCCCGCAAATACCGGCAGGCCCGTCGACCCGAGTACCAGGTACAGCAATACAGTCATCCCGCCCAACTTGAAGCCGTAAGTGAGCCCCAACACCAAGACCACAAAGGTCTGCATGGTCATGGGCACGGGATAAAAGGGAATCTGAACTTTCGCCGACAAGGTCAGTAACGCGGCACCGACCACCATCAGCGTGATGGACCGGATCCGTCCCGAATCGTTCCATAGCGTTGTGGCCAATGTGGGAAACCGAATGGACTGGGATATCATCATAAACCTCTTCAGATCGGGAAATTCAAAGTTGGCGGCATGGATCACCTGCGGAGTATTTTACCAAATAATACGCCCAGCAACAGCATCAATCCCGCGAAACTCAATGTCGGATACTGCCCGAAGGCAATGTACGGAGTGATCCCGGTTCGGGGCTGGACATTTCCCCTGACCACATGGCGCACAAACTGGGGAGCATGCTGATCAATGCCTCCTTTCCAGTTGATCAATGAAGACAGCCCGTTGTTTGAAGACCGGATCATTGGCCGCTCACTTTCCCGCGAACGGAATCTCGCCATCTGAAGCCTTTGATGGGGCGCCAGGGAATTGCCGAACCAGATATCTTCGCTGACATTCAGCAGTGTCCCCGCCAGTGAAATCTGGTTTCGCCATTCCTGCGGAAAAGCATCTTCATAGCATATCGACACGGCAAATCGATTTTCGGCGGCGGCCAGTGGCCCCTGCTGCAGTTTCCAGGGGGTGAAATCGGACATCGGAATGTCCAGTAGACGGATGACCGGCTGCAACAGCCCCGGCAAGGGCAAGAACTCTCCAAATGGCACGAGGTGCTGCTTCCGGTAGATCATCACCCGGTCCGAAACCGCCGCGACACTGTTGTAGTATCGCGTCTGGCTGTCCACTTCTTCCCGATGCAGTACACCAAAAATAAAGTCCGCCGGGTGATTTTCAACATCACGCCAAAATTCACCGGCAATATTGTCAATGTAATCCGGGATGGCCGCCTCCGGCCAGACAACCAGATCAACATCCCGGTGTTCCTGGCTGCTCTTCATGTAATCGCCGACAATCCGGTTGCTTTCCGCAGCCTCCCATTTGTCCATCAGCGGCACATTGTTCTGGATGACCGCAACCGAAAATGGCTTGCCATCCGCCTGCGTCCAGGCGGTTTCGTTCAGCACCCATCCCATTGCCCAGACCAGGGCGCACAATCCGGCGACTGCGAAACTCATCGGGCTGATCCGGCGCACCACGGCCACCACGCCTCCCGTCGAAATCAGCGCGATCAGCCCCACCAGGTAGACCCCGCCGACCGGCGCAAAATTGGAGAGCGGTGTATCGAGATAGGCATATCCGGTGGACAGCCAGGGCAAGCCACTGAACAGCCACCCCCTGAGCCATTCCAATAAAATCCAAAGGGATGGCATCAACAGGACAAACCGGATGGTCGGGTAGTGGTCCGGAAACCAGGCCTGCAACCACCCCGTCACAGCGGGAAAGATTGAAACATAGGCTACCAGTACAAAGATACACAGCGCGGCGGGCACAAAAGGCATGCCTCCAAACGTGTTCAGGCTGATATACATCCAGGAAATCCCCACCCCGAACATGGAAAGACCATACACGAAGCCCAGCCACGCCGCTTTTTTGGGAGTGGAGCCAAACCAGACTGCAAATAAAATGGCAAAACTGAGCATGCTCAGGGGCCATAGGTTGAATGGAGCGAATGACAGGGTATTCAGTATGCCGGCAATGACGGCGAGCAGGGTGTACACCGCCCCCTGTGCAGGCAACCGCAATACTGATTTCATTCGAAACACCCTCCGAGCAGTTTGTTCAGCGCATCAGCAAACGCGGATGTCGTTGAGTAGGCGCTGTTCCACAGCCTCCATGATTGCAGCTGTTTCTTCGGTCTCGTGGTCCAGGCCACATAGATGAAGCGTACCATGAATGACCATGTGGGCAAAATGGAGAGCCACCGGCTTATCCTGTTGATTTGACTCATCTATCACAACCGGATAGCAGATGACGATATCACCGAGGTGGGAGTAACCGACTCCTTCAACACACTCAAATGGAAATGCCAGCACATTGGTGGGCCGGTTCATTCCCCTGAACCGGAGATTCAGTCCGGTCATTTCATCCTCATCCGTCACCCGGACAGTGACATCCTGCGGGTGCCTGCCAATCGCGGCAAAAGTGGACTGGACCCAGGTTTCAATCAGGTCCAGCGGGGGGACTTCGCTGCGCCCGGCATTGGCCAATTGGAGGTCGACTGCCATTTTCTCCCGCACCCGCTGTCCACCCATTGCCGTCAACCTTGACCCTTCCAACCAGGACGGTCCCTGTTCGGATCAGTGGTCGTTGGTTTCGTAGGCTTCCACGATCCGCTGGACAAGGGGATGCCGGACGACATCCTCCGGTTTGAACCGGGTAAAACTGATGCCGTGTATCCCGGCAAGCACGGTCTGTGCGTGCCGGAGTCCGGAAAGCTGCCCTCTGGGAAGGTCCACTTGGGTGATATCTCCCGTGACGATGGCCCGGGACCCGAATCCAATTCTGGTCAGGAACATCTTCATCTGCTCGACGGTCGTATTTTGCGCCTCGTCGAGAATCACAAACGACTCATTCAGGGTCCTGCCCCGCATGTACGCCAGGGGAGCCAATTCAATTGTACCCCGGGCAATCAGTCTGCCGACCCGGTCAAATCCAAGCATTTCATACAGGGCATCAAACAATGGCCTCAAATAGGGATCAATTTTCTGTCCGATATCTCCGGGAAGAAACCCCAGTTTTTCTCCCGCTTCCACCGCCGGACGCACCAGGAGTATGCGCTCGATTTCATTCTCCGCCAGCGCGTGGACCGCGCACGCAACGGCCAGATAGGTCTTGCCGGTTCCTGCCGGCCCAATCCCGAAATTGATGTCATGGTCGCGAATGTTTTTCAGGTACGCTTTTTGCCCCGGATTCTGGCCCCGTATCTGGTGCTTGCGCAATTTGATGCAGACCTCATCCCTTTCAACCGGATTTGCGGGGGAATCCGTTCCCGGCCGGGTGTCTGCTTGCGGGGGATGCCCGGAGCTGGACAGAGCGAGATGGACATCACTGCTCGTCAGCGGCATTTTCTTCTCTTCGGCCATGGAATAGAGATGTCGTACCACCGAAGCGGCCTGTCTTGTACGGCTTGCGGACCCGGAAATGTTGAAGTTATGACTCCGGTGAATGATTTTAACGGTAAGATGGTTCTCGATCTGTTTGAGGTTGCAGTTCATTTGACCGCAAACACTGGACAGGCGGTCATTCTCTTCTGGCAGTAGCTGGAAGTTGATCGAGCTGGACAATTCCTTCCCCGGGACCTCAGGCCACGCGTTTTTCATCACGGGATGTCTGCCTGCCCCGCAGGGAATTGGGCAATGCATCCGTGATGACGACCGTCACAAACGATCCCACGCTGGCGGGCTCTCCATCAAAGTTGACCACGCGATTGTTTTCGGTGCGCCCGGATATCTGGGTTGGGTCCTTTTTCGAAATGCCGTCCACCAGCACCACCTGCTCGGTGCCGACCATGTCACGGCTGTATTGCCTGGCCAACCCGTTGATTTTCGCCTGTAATGCTGCCAGTCTCCGTTTCCCGGTTTCCAGGGGAACCTCATCGGCCAGGTCCGCGGCCGGAGTTCCCGGGCGCTGGCTGTACAGGAAACTGAAACTCTGATCAAAACGAACCTCGTCAATCAGGTCCATGGTGGCGGAAAAATCTTCTGCGGACTCTCCCGGAAAACCAACGATAAAATCCGAAGAAATGGCCATCTGCGGCCTGGCGGACCGAAGTTTTTCGATCCAGCCCAGATAGTCCCGGACCGTGTAACCCCGTTTCATCCGTTCGAGGACACGATCAGACCCGCTTTGCACCGGCAGGTGCAAATGGCTGACCAGTTCCGGAATTTCGGCATGGGCATCCACCAGTGCATCGGAAAAATCGATGGGATGGGAGGTGGTGTACCGGATTCGCTCAATCCCTTCCACCGCGGCCACATAATGCAGCAATTCTGCGAACTCCATCATCCGGCCATCATGGGTAGGACCGCAATAACCGTTCACATTTTGGCCAAGCAGGGTGACCTCCCGTACATCCTGTTGCGCCAGGCCATAGATTTCAGCAATCACATCATCAAACGGCCGGCTGAACTCGGTTCCGCGGGTATAGGGCACCACACAAAACGAGCAGTACTTGCTGCATCCCTCCATGATGGATACGTAGGCTTTCACGCCGTCCACCCTGGGAGGCGGCAGGCAGTCAAATTTCTCGATCTCGGGGAAAGCAACATCAACCGCCCGGATTCTCCGGCCGAGCACCTCATCCAGCATGGCCGGCAGTCGATGGAGTGTCTGGGGTCCGAATACCAGGTCCACATACGGTGCTCTTTTCAGGATCATCTCGCCTTCCTGGCTGGCAACACAGCCGCCTACACCAATCACCAGATCTTGGTTGGCCTGCTTGATTTCACGCCACCTGCCAAGCAGGGAAAAGACTTTTTCCTGCGCCTTCTCCCGCACCGAGCAGGTGTTGACCAGAACCATGTCGGCTTCAGACGGGTCATCTGTACGCTCGTATCCATGGCTGACATGCAACAGGTCCACCATCCGCGATGAATCATATTCATTCATCTGGCAACCGAACGTCTTGATGAAAAGCTTGCGATTCAATGTGGGTCCAACCGTCGGGTAACGTTCCAGCGAGTGATTGGAGTGTACTGTATTCGCGGGAGCCAGGCCATGATTTTTGTGCTCACCGTGAAGGCGGCCCGATTCAACCTGCCGGGTCCGTTGCCGGCGGATTGTTTTGCCCGGCATTGATTTTCATGTTGAGCATACGCATGGTCGCCCCGATACCGGCAAAGACCTGGTTGGCATCAATCCCCCGGGTCCTGAGTTTCCGGTCGCCATCCTGCCACGTGATGAAGCATTCCACCAATGCGCTGGTGCGTCCTCCTTTTGGAATTCGCACCTGGTAGTCCAGCAGCTCCGGCAACTCCAGGTCAATGTTGTCCAGCACTTTCCGGATGGCCATGATGAACGCATCGAACCCCCCGTTCCCGTTCCCGGTGGTCTTGTAGGTCTGGTCAAACAACCGGGTCTGGAGACTGACGATGGAATCCAGCCCCAATACGCTGGTAATCGAACAGTTCAGCAGTTCCAGGTTCTGCTCACCTCTGGATTCCAGTACCTCCGCAATGATCAGCGGAAGATCCTCGACCGTGATGACCGCCTTGGAATCGCCCAGGTTGACGATTCGTTCAAGCACCTTGGCCTGGTCTTCACGGGACAGGCTGATCCCCAGTGTTTCCAGGTTCTTCTGCAAGGAAGCCTTACCGCTCATTTTGCCCAGTGCATAGGACCGGGAACGGTTGAACCGGTCCGGGCTCAAGGTCGTCTGGTACAGGGCGGCTTTCTGGTCGCCGTCCGCATGAATCCCCGCGGTCTGGGTAAAGACATCCGCGCCGACGATCGGCGCATTGTCGGCCACCATCTTGCCGGAAAAATTCTCGATCATCTGGCTCAGGGTATAGATTTTTCCCTCATCAATCGAAAGATCCATTCCCATCTTGTCCCGCAGCACCAGGCAGACTTCGGCCAGCGAAGCGTTCCCCGCCCGTTCACCCAGGCAGTTGACCGTACAGTGTACCGAGGTCACACCCGCTTCCACGGCGGCCATGCAGTTGGCCGTACCCAGCCCATAGTCATTGTGCGGGTGAAAATCAAACTGGCACCCCGGATAACGGGCAATCATGTCCGACAGGCTGTCCTGGACTTCTGCCGGTGACATGACTCCCAGTGTATCGGGTAGCATCACATGGGCAATCGGCAATGTGGCCAGCGTATCCATCATTTCGAAAACATAGGATGGATTGTCGGTATACCCGTTCGACCAGTCTTCCAGGTAAACATTGACCACCAGTTCCTGTTCCACCGCATACGAAATGGTTCGCCGGATACGGTCCAGATGCTGTTCCAGTGTCAGGCGCAACTGTTCATGGCAATGCTTCTCGCTGCCTTTGGTCAACAGGTTGAGCACCTTGCCTCCAACCGTTTGGATCCAGTCCACGCTTCGCCGGCCATCCGTGAAACCCAGCACCTCGACCTGTTCCAGATACCCTTCGCCGGCCGCCCACGTGTTGATGAGATTTACGGCCTCACGCTCGCCTTCGGACACGCCGGCCGAAGCGACTTCAATCCGGTCCACTTTCAACGACCGCAACAGCGCCTTGGCAATACTCACCTTCTCGGACCGGGTAAATGACACGCTCTGGGTCTGCTCCCCGTCGCGCAAGGTCACATCCACCAGCTTGATTTTCCTCGATTTCCTGGACATCTTGTGTAAATTATTGAAAAAAATGGATTTTGTACTGTATCGGAAAGAATGTCCATAGCCCCGTTGACTTTAAGGCCGCCTCTTCATGCGGTTTCCGGTCACAAAGCACGCACCGCGCCGGCCATCCTGTCCAGTTTTTCCCTGAGAATCGCCCTTGATGTCGCAAAGTTCAGGCGGAGGTATCCCGTTCCCTGTTCGCCAAACAGGGGGCCGGAATAGCAGCCAACCCGGGCTTCGCGCAGGAAAAACGCCGCCGGGTCCTCCTGGAGGGCCAGGCCACGACAATCAATCCATGTGAGAAAAGTCGCTTCATTCGACCGGTGGTCCAGTTCCGGCAAGTTCGTTTTCAGGTACTCCTCCAGATCATCGCGGTTCCTTTGCAGGTACTGCCGGGTGTATTCCAGCCACTCGTCGCACTGTTCCCAGGCAATCCGGGTGGCACGATGGCCAATGGCATTGCTGCCACCCCGAATGCCCGCAGGCAGCCGGTCGAACCGTTTTCTCAGTTCAGCACTTCCGTAGTGGGCCAGCGAACACCGGACCCCGCCGAGATTGTGGGACTTGGTGGCTGAATTGAAAGTCACCGTTTTCCGGGCAATCTCCGGAGACAGGGATGCGAAGGGAATATGTGGCCCGGCATCGGAATAGACCAGGTCACAGTGGATTTCGTCGGAGACCACCCACAGGTCGTGGCGCAGCACCACCTCCGCCAACCGTTCCAGTTCATCGCGCCGGAATGCCCGTCCGGTGGGATTGTGGGGATTGACCAGCATCAGCAACCGGGTACGGGGCCGGATTTCCCGGTCGAGACGGTCCGTGTCCAGCTGCCAGCCCTGGCCGGTCTTCACCATCGGGCTGGCAAGGATGTCCCTTTTCATGTTTCGGCAGGCGCTCAGGATCGGGTGGTAGGAAGGTATATGCACGATGACCTGCTGGTCATCGTCACACAGTACGGCCACCGCGATATGGATGGCCTGCACGATATCCGTCATGTCATCACACTCGGCGGGATCCAGGGTCCATCCATAACGGGAGTGCATCCTGGCGGCAAAAATTTCACCCAACCGTTCCTGCTGCATGAACGGGGCATATCCCAGTTCACTTCCCTCGGCAACCCGGTACAGCAGGTCACGAAGGGGTTCGGCGACCGGATAATCCATGTCGGCAATCCAGGAGGGAATCACATCCCGGTCATAGTAATTCCACTTCAGGCCCAGGGACCGCTGTGCCTGTTCAAGGGTCAGGTTGTCAAAGTCCATGGCCAAAAATGCCAAGAGCGTTCAGACCGGACGCACTGCCCGACCCCCACGGTGCCGTGTGTCCGCCCATTCCCCTTCAAAACGCCAACCGGTTCACCCGGAAATCGGACCGGCCATGCCGGGCTCCACCGGTGGTCAAAGTTGGGATTTCCGGGCCGGGCCCCTGCCGGTAAACGGGCCAGATGCCCGGAACGGGAACGACCGCGGGGCAGGAATCTTCCCGTCTGCCCGCCACAGGGGTGGCCGCCAGCCATGCAGGATTCGGCCCTCTCGCGACTGTCGGCAACGCCCCCTGTCAGTCCGGGACCAGTGCCGCCTTTTCAATCACGATGGGGTCCAGTGGAACATCGCTGTGACCCCCCACCTTTCCGGTCCGGCCTTCCGCCATTTTTTCAACTACCTCCATCCCGCGCACCACCTTGGCGAAAACGGCATATCCCCACCCTTGCCGGGTTTTGGCCGTAAAGTCCAGGAAGGCATTGTCAACCAGGTTGATAAAAAACTGGGAAGTGGCGGAATTGGGGTCGGAGGTTCTGGCCATTGACAGGGTACCCACGACATTTTTCAGCCCGTTATCTGCTTCGTTGACAATGGGCGGGCGGGTCCCCCGCTGTTTCATATCCGGAGTAAATCCGCCACCCTGAACAACAAATCCCGGAATCACCCGGTGGAAAATCAACCCGTCAAAGTGCCCGGTTTCCACGTATTCGATGAAATTGGCCACGGTTTCAGGTGCGTGATCGGGATAAAGTTCAATCTCGATATCACCAAGCGTCGTTGTCATTTGGATCATTGCATTCTTCCCGGGGTTTTCTGCAAAGGGTTGCGGGCTGTACAGCCCGGTCACCAGTAGCAGGGTTGCAAGCAAATATTTAATCATTGGATCTTGTCTGTTTTGAAACAGGGGGTGACATCAGTGTACGGATGAAATCCCAATGCATTTTGTCCACCGGAGTAATGGACAGTCGATTTCCTTTCTGCAGCACGCGCATTCCTTCCAGTTGAGGGTGCCGGCGCAGTTCCCGCAGCGTGATGGGCTCATCCAGCTTGGCAATGAACTTCACATCCCGCATCAGCCAGACGGGGTTTTCCGGTCTGCTTTTCGGGTCGTAATAGAACTCATCGGGGTCAAACGCCGTATGGTCCGGATAGGCTTCGCTGCAAATTTCCATCAGGCCGACGATTCCAGGCACCTTGCAGCTGGAATGATAAAAAAACGCCTGGTCCCGGATGGACATCTCGTCACGGATAAAATTTCTCACCTGGTAATTGCGGATACCATCCCAGGGTTCCACCTTGACCCGGGCAAGATCATCAATGGAGAATGCCTCGGGCTCGTTTTTCATTAACCAGTATTTCATTTTCTCACCATGAGCCAATCAATCCCGGAGTGATCGGGTACCTGCGCGGGCCGTATTCTTTCCATCCCCGGCTTTTCCCGGTTCCCGGCCGGTATCCCGGTCCGCACCGCACCTTGGAGACGCGCCTCCTTGCCGGGAGGTCCCGGTTCAATCCGGCAGTGGTTCCGGGCCTCGGATCATAACATCCGGTTCTCCCCGAAACAGTAACAAATGCGGCTCTTCAGGGAAAGTCTTGTTTTTCCGCAGCCGACGGGCGGAATCATCCTGCACACCCAGGGGACCGGGAACCCCTGCCGGGTTGCGGCAGGCCGCCCCCATTACCCGACATGGGATGCTTTTTCCGTCACTGGCCGGTTGGACGGGGCAAAAATGTACTCGTCAAGCGTGCTTTCAAGGGCGGAAACACCGGCCGGTATATCGACTTTAACGCCCAGGGCAAACATGCTGGCACCCAGGGCATGCAGGGTTCTGAAAATATTGTGGGCCCGGCTTTGTTCCCCCATTTGCCCGATCCGGACGATCGGCAGCCCGAATGAACCGGAAATTTCGACCCGATGGGCATCGGACATCAACCTGAGCAAAGTCTTCGATTCGACACCCGTTGGCAGGTTGATTCCCACGACCGAATTCAGTCTGGCCTCCGGGCTGGTAAACAACGACAGCCCCATCGCCTCGATCCCGGCCTGGAGTGCGCTGGAACAACGCAAATGCCGCCTGAATCGACCGGGCAGTGTTTCCTTGCAGATCAACCGAAGGGCTTCATGCAGCGCCAGAATCCCGGAGACGGGTGCCGTATAGTGATAGGCCTTTTTGTTCCAGAACTGATCGGCCAGCAACGCATCCAGACACCAATGCTGCAACGCATCAATGCGGTGGGTGATCCGGTGCCAGGCCCGGTCTGAAAAGGAAACGAGTGAAACGCCCGGAATGGAGGAAAGCCCTTTTTGCCCGCCGGTTATGACGGCATCAATCCCCCAGTCATCCATGTCCAGGGCCATGGTACTCAGTGTGCAGACCGCGTCGACAATCACTAGGCAGCCATGATCCCGTGCCAGCGCACAGATTTCCGGCAAATAACGATTGAACACCGTATTCGACGTCTCTCCCTGGACGATCGTCAGCACTCCCGGCCGGTACCGGTCCAGATACTGCCCAATGTCTTCCGGGGAAGCCGCCTGGCCCTCCCTGACCGGGTACCGGACCACATGCCCTTCCACACGCTCGGCCATTTCCGCCAGGCGGTTGCTGAAAAAGCCGTTGCAGACACACAACACGGTCTCTCTGGGTTCAACAATGTTGACAACCGCCATTTCCATCGCGGCAGAACCCGGACCGGCCACCCCCAGAATATGCCCGGATCGTGTCTGGAACACGTACCGGGACATGAATTTTACCTGTTCGATAATCTGCGACATCGTGTCACCAAGATGATTGATCACAATGGAATTGGCCATGGCGACCCTGGCAGGGATGGGAACGGGTCCCGCTCCCATCATCAACAAGGGTTCATCCGGCAGAATTTCATCGAGGGGCACCAGATGGGTCGGGGCAGGCAGGGGCATGAGCAGGATTCGGTCTTGTCGGGAGACGGGTCTTCCCATGGATAGCGGGCAGGTAAATTATAAGAATATACTGATACTTTGTATAATAAAAATAAATTTTTGTATTGATAGGGTTTATATGATGATAGGTCCATTCCCCCACCACGGCCAATGAAACATGAGCTTTTACGACACTCCAGGGTGCACCCCCCGATTACAGCGAAGTGAACTGGCCGTTCCGGGCTCCAATCCCGGGATGTTTGAAAAGGCGGCGAACAGCCGGGCGGATTATGTCTTTTTGGATTGCGAAGATGCGGTGGCACCGGATGACAAGGCCAGGGCCCGAAAAAATATCATCGAGGCCCTCCTCGACATTGACTGGAAAGGAAAGGGAAAAACACTTTCCATTAGGATCAACGGGCTGGATACCCATTACATGTACCGGGATGTTGTCGACATTGTGGAGCAGGCCGGACAATATCTTGACACGATCCTCATTCCCAAGGCCGGCACGGCATCAGACATTTATATGGTCGACTGCCTGGTCACACAGATCGAGACCGCCAAAGGACTGGAAAAAAACCGGATAGGGCTGGAAGCGCTGATTGAAACCGCGTTGGGCATGGCCAACGTGGAATCCATTGCACAAAGCAGCCGCAGAATGGAAGCGCTGCATTTCGGTGTGGCGGATTTTGCCGCAAGCTGCCGGGCCCGGACCGTCGTCATGGGGGGGCTCAACCCGGATTATCCGGGAGATCAATGGCATGCCGGTCTGCAAAAAATGCTGGTTGCCTGCCGGGCCTTCGGGCTTCGTGCCATTGATGGGCCATTCGGGGATTTCAACGATCCCGACGGCTACCGGGAGGCCGCAAAACGGGCCGCTGCGATGGGATATGAAGGAAAATGGGCCATCCACCCCTCACAAATCGCACTGGCCAACGAGGTCATGTCTCCGCCCGAAGCCGAAGTCGCCAGAGCGATCAGAGTCCTGGAGGCATTAGAGGCGGCGGCCAAAGCCGGTAAAGGTGCCGCATCGCTCGACGGTAAATTGATTGACGCGGCTTCTGCCAGGATGGCTGAAAACGTGGTTCGCCAATCCAGGGCCATTCTCAGTACGGACTGATCCGTCCCGGGCACGGAAAAACCAGATCACGACTTGTTGGAGAAAACCTTGTGGAAATACATGAGTACCAGGCAAAACAGCTGCTGAGAGACTATGGAGTCACCATCCCCCCGGGCGGCCTTGCGTACAGCCCGGAACAGGCGGTATACCGGGCAACTGAAATTGGCGGTGAGCGCTGGGTCATCAAATCCCAGATTCACTCGGGCGCACGCGGCAAGGCCGGAGGCATCATTTTTTGCAAGAGTACCCAGGAAGTGTGGAATGCAGCCGAATCCCTCTTGGGGCGCACGCTGGTCACCCACCAAACCGGCCCGACGGGAAAAACCGTGTACAGGCTGTACGTCGAGCCTGCACAGAACATTGCGCAGGAACTCTATTTCAGTCTTGTGCTCGACCGGAATGCGGAATGTATTGTCGCGGTTGCCAGTCAACAGGGAGGCATGGACATCGAAGAACTTGCCGAAAAAAATCCGGAGGCATTGGTGAAAGTGCAGGTTGAACCCGCAGTGGGCATGCAGGCCTTCCAGGCCAGGCAGCTCGCGTTTGCACTGGGCCTGAGTGGAATGCAGATCCAACAGTCGGTCAAAACCATTCTGGGAGCCTACCGGGCCTTCAGGGACCTGGATGCAACGATGGTCGAAATCAATCCGCTGTGCGTGACCGGTTCAGGCCAGATCCTGGCATTGGATGCCAAAATGTCGTTTGACGACAATGCACTGTTTCGACGGTCTGTCATTTCCGAATGCCGGGACAAAACCCAGGAAGACCCGAGGGAAATGGAGGCTGCGGACCGGGGACTGAGCTATGTCGGGCTGGATGGGAACATTGGCTGCATCATCAATGGAGCGGGATTGGCGATGGCCTCCATGGACATCATCAAAATGAAAGGGGGGCACCCCGCAAACTTTCTCGATATCGGCGGCGGGGCATCGCCGGAAAGAGTCGCCAAGGCTTTCAGGCTGGTACTGTCGGACCGGAAAGTCGAAGCCATCCTGGTCAACATCTTCGCTGGCATCAACCGCTGCGACTGGGTTGCCCAGGGCATCATCAAGGCGGTAGAAAAGTTGCGTCCCACCATTCCCGTTGTCGTCAGGCTGTCCGGGACTCACGTTGAACAAGGCCGGGAACTGATTGAAAATTCCAGCCTCGGCATCCTTTCAGTGGATACACTCGAAGCCGCCGCCGAATGCGTCGTCGCGTCAATCCAATAGGCTGTCCACCCGCACCGGTCCTGCATCCGAATTCAAGAAAACTGTCATGGCTATTTTAATAGATGAAAAAACCCCTATCCTGATTCAGGGGTTCACCGGGCAAATGGGTTCATTCCATGCGAAGAAGATGATTGAATACGGCAGCCATGTCGTGGGCGGTGTGACCCCCGGGAAAGGGGGCCAGATCCATCTGAACAGGCCCGTATTCAATACCGTCAAAGAGGCGGTGTTCGCCACGGGAGCACGGGCCAGTATTGTCTTTGTCCCTCCCGCCTTTGCCTCGGACAGCATGATGGAAGCTGCGGAAGCGGGAATCGAGTACTGCGTTTCCATCACTGACGGGATTCCGGCCCAGGACATGTTGCGGGTCAAGCGCTACATGCGAAGATTCAAACAGTCCCGCAAAATGTGCCTGACCGGTCCAAATTGCGCCGGCACCATCAGCCCGGGCAAAGCCATGCTGGGAATTATGCCCGAACACATTTACATCCCCGGCCGAGTTGGTATTATTGGCCGGTCCGGCACGTTGGGATATGAAGCGGCTTCACAGCTCAAGTCTCTGGGAATCGGCGTTTCAACGAGTGTCGGGATCGGGGGTGACCCGATCAATGGCAGTTCCTTTGCGGACCATTTGATGCGATTCGAAGAAGACGGCGAAACCGACGCAGTGGTCATGATTGGAGAAATCGGCGGGCAGCAGGAGGTCCAGGCCGCTCAGTTCTACCGGGAAAACATGAAAAAACCGATCGTCAGCTATATCGCGGGCCTGAGTGCTCCAAAAGGCCGGCGGATGGGGCACGCCGGTGCCATCGTCAGCTCCGCCGGGGAAAGCGCCGCCGAAAAAGTGGACATCCTGCGTCAGAACGGGATTGGGATTGTCCCGTCCCCCGCCCACTTCGGAACCTCAGTGGCTGCGCTCTTGACGTAACCGGACAAACCATCCGATGCTGAACCAATGAGCCCCGGACCATGGCAGCGATTCCCCGTGTTCCTTCCCGGCCGGTGCGCACCGTCTGAC
>WTGA01000043.1 GCA_011523765.1 Gammaproteobacteria bacterium | reverse complement strand
ACGAGGTCCGACTGGTCTCACCCCAGTTTGTCAAACCCTATGTTTTGACCAATAAGTAGGATGTTTCATAATGCACCTTGTGTTGCCTATGGTAGGTTGAGGGTTTGGGTCGAGGGTGAATCGGAGACCTCCTCCGGGCCGTGACGGGAAATAACCGGCTCAGGGTCGGAGTGCAGTTTGTACATACAATATTCCCGTCCTTCGGTCAAGATGATTTCCCGAGTGATGCCGCGGTGTTGTTTTCCCTTTTTGCGGACGGTAGTGACGTTGACTCCCAGTTGCAGTGCCAATTCCCCGGCTGACTTGAATCCCTGGCCACGAAGGCGTTCCCGCTCCCGGTCAAGGTGACGGCGCAGACCGTAGCCGTGGCGCAGACCGAGCACACGCTTGGCGGTGTAGGGTTCCCCCTTCCAGGTTCGGTGCCCGGCCCGGTTGAGTTCCTGTGCGGCGCCGGCATCGGAATGGGTGTCGAGCAACCGGTCGAGTGCGGTCAGGGTTTCCGGGCGTGTCTTGCGCAACTGCGCGAGCGGTTTCGGCAGGGGCAGGGGGTCGAGCGTCAGGGTTCGCCCGCCGCGCAGGCGCAGGTTGATCGAGACCTCATAGCCCTCCCGGGTCAGGGTCGCATCTTCAATCAGCAGACCGAGCAGGCGTTTGCGGTCTGCGTTTCCGATTTCGGGAGCGGTCCAGACCTGCTCGAAGACCTGCGTCAGCGCGCGGATGCGCTGGGCTTGCTGCCCGGAGATTTCCACCTCCAACGTTTCGGCGAACCCGGTGCGTTGCCGACACGCCTCCTCCAGTTCCATCAGGCGCGCATTCCAGTCGGCCTCCAGCGTTGCCGCCACCTGCCGGTTCGCGGGGTCGACTTCATAGAACCGGCGACGCGCCAGGTCCGCCTGGTAACGCAGGGCCTCAACGCGCTGGGCGCGCTGGGCATCGGCCGCAGCGAACTCGGCACGAACCTGGTCCTGGACCGACAGAGCAAGATGGATGTTTTGTTGATTCATCGCGTCAATCACGAACCGGGACACCGCGGCGTCCACCCCGTCGCCGCGAATTCTCTGGCAGGAAGGCTTTTTCAGGGGCCCGAACTTTTCACGGCACACGTAGTGAACGCTCGCACGCTCCTTGCGGGACGGCCGGGCGCGGGTGTACTGCGGGCTCATGCGGTGGCCACAGCGGCCGCACAGTACCCGGGATTGCAGCAGCGCAGCTCCTTCGCGCGGGGTGGTGTTTCGACCGGCCGACCGCACGAAAGCCGCCGCATTGTCGGCCAGGATCGTCTGGTTGCGGCAATACTCGTCCCAGCTGATAAACCCCGCATGAGCGTGGGGAATGCACACCCGCCACTGGTCCATCGGCACGGGACCGATCCGGGTGGTCCCGTCAACGTGGTGTTTGACCCGCGTCTTTCCATACACATAGGCCCCGGCGTAGCGGGGGTTTTTCAGGATGCGGTGCACCTGCGAGGCACTCGGCAACCCCCAGCGCACTTCGCCGCGCAACGGGCCGGAGGACGGGCGCGAAGGCAGCGGCAGGTTCTCCTGATGCAGCCACTTCACGGTGGCCCTGGCCGACCTTTTCCTGCGAAAAACCTCAAATACCAGGCCCATCGCCTCCGTGATGGAGCGATCCGGATCCAACCCTACCTCCTGGTCGTGGTAGACCAGCCCGATCGGCAAGTGTGTTTTCAATGCCCCGCGCCGCGCCGCACTGAGCCGCCCGCCAATCATCCGGGCGAGGATGCCGCGCAGTTCGAATTCACTCATCGTCCCCTTGAACCCCAGCAGCAGCCGGTCGTTGCCGTCGTTCGGGTCGTAAATGCCGGTCTCGTCCAGAATCAGCGTGTCGGTGATGCCGGCCAGTCGCAGCAGCTGATGCCAGTCCGCATTGTCACGCGCCAGTCGCGAGACTTCAAGACCCAGCACGATGCCCACCTCCCCGGCCGCGATGCGGGCCATCAGATCGCGGAAGCCGCTGCGATGCGGACTGTGGGCCCCCGACTTGCCCTGGTCTTCGTCGATGACCCGGATGCGCTCCGTCGGCCAGCCCAGGGCCATGGCGTTTTGCTGCAATCCGTACTGACGTCGGCCGCTTTCGGGGTTTTGAACCACCTGGCGGGGCGAGGATTGCCGCACGTACAGACACGCCTCGCGCTCCAGGTGATGGGGAAGGATCTTCAGATGGGTGGTCTCAGGCATGACGACCTCCGCCCGTTCCGCCGGCCGGGGAGGTTCGAAGCAAGTGCCGAACCTGGCTGGCGGCTTCGGCCAGGACCGCGTCGGCAAGGACCCGGTCCGTCTCCATCGGCCTCCCCGGCGGCGGACGGAGGTCGGCACCCGGGAGGACGGTGAGCAACAGGGCCTCGCGCATGCCATGGAACTGCAGCGCTGTGATGCCGTGGTTGCCACCGCCCGACAGCCATCGCTGGCGCCAGTGTTCGTAGGTGTCGCAAGCGTCTTTGGCCATCAGGTTCCGGCCCCCGGCGTTTTTTTTTGCCGTCCGCGTACCAGTGCTTTTTCCAGTCCCCGCGGATGCAGCTTGACCCCGAACTTCTTCTCAATCAGCGGCACCAGCCGACGCGCACTCCGATACCCGTGCCGGCGCCGGTAGTCGGCGACGAAGTCCAGAATGTCCGCCGTGATCTTGTGTGGGCCGCGCGGGCCGCGCGGGGCCGGGATCAGGGCCTCAAGCCCGCCTCGGCCGAACGCCCTGGACAGGCGGAAGCAGGTCGGGCGCGAGACGCCGAAGCGGCGCGCGGCCTCGGCGAGGGTGACCTGTTCAAACCGCACCAGGCGAACCATCTCGTAACGGACCTGCAGCAGGTCGCGCGCGTCGAAGAAATCACCGCCACGGGTGAACCTCGGATCCCGGATGTTTTCCGGGGTGGAGTTGAGGGTGCCGGCCTGCTTCAGACGGTCGCGTTTCCCGGGGGGATCGGTATCGTTTTTCATGGGAGGACTCCAGAAAAGGATTGTTTCATCAATTAATACTCTATTATGATTGATTATGTCAAGAGAAAGGGGATTCGCATCGACCATGTCTGGCATATTAACGCGACAATCCGGTTCCATTGCAGAAATCAAGGCATTTCTGCGCCCGATAAAATGATTATAATGCGTCATTATTTATGATTACGATCCCCCCTCGAATCCGGTCGTAAATCCAACCACGAATCCACCAGAACCCGCAACGCAACCAGATCATCCGCCCGAAACAGGCTTCGGCCCGACGACACCCGCTCAAAATCGTCTATCCCGCGCAAATCCGTCCAGGAAACCGGCATGCTGGCAAGCGTGCCGTCGTCCGCAAGGTAGTGAACCAGTGGCACACCGCCGCTGGTCCTGCGGGAATGAAACACAAATGAACGGCCTTTGAGCGGATGAAACGGATGGGTCACGACCACTTCCGTGCATACGCCTTGACTATCGTAACAGCGTGTATTTGGAGACAGGGTATAAAAATGACCGGGCCGATTCCCAGGCCATCTGTGAGACCATCGGGCGTCCGCGCATGCGGTTTGTCGGCATCAAGAGTGCCGAACAGCAGGCCCAGCAGGCGGTGCACCGCATCCGGTCCCTTGCGGTCGCCCAGCGGACGGCGCTTGTGAATCAGATCCGCGGCCTGCTCGCGGAGTTCGGCATTGAAATCCCCCAGGGACGCAGCAATGTGCGCAAGGTCCTGCCGGACCTTTTGGGAGACGGCGGGA